>VBJD01000037.1 GCA_005887995.1 Chloroflexota bacterium | reverse complement strand
TCGCGCGTCTCTTAAGCGCGCCGAGCGAGGCGGGTCAGAGGCCCAGGTAGGCGCGCCGGACCTCAGGCATCTCGCGCACCGTGCGCGCGTCGCCCTCGATCTCGACCTTGCCATGGCTGAACACGTACGCGTAGTCCGAGACGGCGAGCGACAGCGCGAGGTTCTGCTCGACGAGCAACATCGTGAGACCTTCCTTCTTGAGCCTGCGGATGATCTCGAACAGGTTCTGCGTGAAGAGCGGCGACAGCCCGAGGCTCGGCTCGTCGAACATGAGCACCTTCGGCTTCGCCATGAGCCCACGCGCGATCGCGAGCATCTGCTGCTCGCCGCCGGAGAGCGTGCCTGCGAGCTGCGCGCGCCGCTCCTGAAGACGCGGGAAGAGCGAGAAGACCTGCTCGATCGTCTGTCCGACCGCCGCTCGCGCGCGTCGCGGCGTCGCGCCCATCTCGAGGTTCTCGAGAACGGTCAGCGAGGAGAAGAGCTGTCGTCCCTCAGGCACGAGGACGACACCGAGCTCTGCCTTCTCGTGCGGGCTGAGCCCCGTGATCGCTACGTCGTCGAGGCGGACGCTGCCCTTCCAGCACGGGAGGAGTCCCATCACCGCGCGAAGGAGCGTCGTCTTGCCGGCGCCGTTCGAGCCGAGAAGCGTCGTGAGCTTGCCCTCGCGCAGCGTGATGCTCGCGCCCCAGCAGATCTGGACCTCGCCGTATCCGGACTCGACGTTCTCGATGACGAGCGTGCTCATCGCCGCCTCGCGCCGATTCGCCTGAGACTGCTCATCCTTCTTCCGTGATCCTTGCGGCGAGCTTCGGATCGCCGAGGTACGCCTCGATGACCTTCGGATCGTTCGTGACCTCCTGCGGCGATCCCTCCGCGATCTTCTTCCCGTAGTCGAGGACGACGACGCGATCGGACACGTTCATCACGGCGTGCATGAGGTGCTCGATCATGACCACCGTCACGCCCTGTGACCTCAGCTGACGGAACACGCCCAGCATGTCGCCGACCTCCTGCGGATTGAGGCCGGCGAGCACCTCGTCGGCGAGCAGGAGGCGTGGCTTCGACGCGAGCGCCCGCGCGAGCTCCAGGCGCTTCTTCTGCGCGACGTTCAGCTTCGCGGCGAGGACCTCGGCCCGATCGGCAAGGCCGAGCCACGCGAGCCTCTCTTCGGCGACCTTCCGCGCCGCACCCAGGCTCAGATCCTCGCGGCCGAACGCGGCTCCGACGGTGACGTTCGCGATCACCGACAGGTCGTTGAGCGGGCGCACGATCTGATGCGCTCGGGCGATGCCGCGTTTGGCCACGTCGTACGGCCGCAGCCCGCTGATGCGCGCGCCGTCGAACACGATCGAGCCGCCGTGCCGGTTGTACACGCCGTTGATCGCGTTGAAGAGCGTCGTCTTACCGGCGCCGTTCGGACCGATGAGGCCGAGGATCGTGCCCTGCTCGACATCGAACGTTGCAGCGTCCACTGCGACGAGGCCACCGAAGCGCACGGTGACGTTCTGCACGGAGAGGATGACGCTCACGGCACGTAGCCCCGGAGGACCGGGAACCGCTCGCGCAGCCAGCCGACGAGGCCCGAGCTCACGAAGAGCACGGTGACGAGGAGCAGCAGGCCAGCGAGGAAGAGCTGGAAGTTCGCGAGGGCCGGGTTCGTGATGAGGAAGCCGCGCAGCCATTCGTACGCGGCCGCGCCCACGATCGGCCCGGCCACCGTGCCGATCCCGCCGAGCACGACCATCACCAGCGACTCGATCGAGCGGAGGAGCTCGAACGCGTGGCCGGGTTCGATGATCCCGTTCTTGAAGAAGAACGTGGCGCCGGCCATCGCGGGGAAGACCGCGGAGATGACGTAGGCCGCGATCTTCGGGCGCGATGGGCGGATGCCGACGATCATCGCGACGTCCTGGTCCTCGCGGATGGCCATGAGCGCGAGCCCGAACTTCGATCGCTTGATGAGGTACGAGACCGTGATCGTGGCGATGGCGACGACGGTCATCGTGTAGTACGCGAGCTCGCTCGCGGCCTTCGCGCCGCCGTACTGCGTGTACACCGAGAAGTTGAAGAACATCCCCACCGCCCCGCCGAAGAGATCCCAGTTGTTGAACACGACGCGCATCGCCTCATTGATGCCCACGGTCGCGAGCGCGAAGTACGCGCCGCGCAGCCGCAGGATGGGGAAGCCGATGAGCGCGGCGATGACCGCCGAAGGGATCGCCGCGACGATGAGCGACGGGATGAAGTGCCAACCTTGGATCTGCATGAGGTAGAAGGCGAAGTACCCACCGAGCCCGAAGAACACGATGTGACCGAAGGACACGTAGCCGGTGTAGCCCATGATGATGTTGATGCTCGACGCGAGCGTGACGAGCATGAACACGAGGAAGAGCTCTTCGCGCATCGACGGGTTGTTCGTGAGGATTGGGAACGCGGCGAGGACGGCGAGGAGCGCGACGATCGCCGGCAGGAACGGAACGCGCATGCGCTTCATGCGCGCGCTCCCAGAAGACCCGCGGGCCGGACGAGCAAGATGAGGATGAAGATCACGTACTCGAGCACCGGCACCCAGGAGACGGGGATGAACACCGTCGTCACGCCTTCGAGGAGGCCGATGACGATGCCCCCAAGGAGCGCCCCGGTGGGATTTCCCAGGCCGCCGAGCACGACGATCACGAACGACTTCACCTCGTAGCCCGTCCCCGAGAGCGGGTTGAACGGGAAGAGCGTCGACAGGAGCGCGCCGCTCACCATGGCGAGCGACGTCCCGATGCCGAACGCGAGTGCGAGCATGCGACGCGAGTCGATGCCCATGAGCTCGGCCGCGGCGCGGTTGTTCGCGACGGCGCGGATCGACTTGCCCACGCGGGTGCGGAAGAGCAGACCGTACAGTCCCGCGGCGACGACGATCGCGACGAGCACGGCGACGGCGTGCGTCCCGAGGACCGTGACGTTCCCGATGCCGACGGAGCCCAGCGAGACGTCGACGGCGCGCGGCGTCGTCGTGAACACGCTCGTGGCGATGCCGATGATCATGAGGTTCACCGAGAACGTCGCGAGGAGCGTCGTGAGCTCTGGCGCGTTGATGACGCGGTCGAGCGCGACGAAGTACTCGACCACGCCGAAGGCGAGACCGATGACGAGCGCGGCGACGATGCCGAGGTACGGATTGACCCCGAGCGGCCCGGTGAAGAGCGTGTAGACGACGAACATGCCGAGTGCGATGACCGGACCGTGCGAGAGGTTGATGACGCGCATCACGCCGAAGATGAGCGTGAGTCCCATGGCCGCGAGGCCGTAGACGAAGCCGAGCATGAGGCCGTCGATCGCCGACGGGATCAGCGCCTCCAAGCTCATGCTCGGCTTACGTTACCTATTCAGTTGTTCGTGACTACTTGCGCAGCTGCGCTTCCGCGGTCTTGGCCTCTGTCGGCCATACGACCTGCGCGGCGAGCTTGCCGTCGGAACCCTTCTGCCACTGGATGTAGACCATGTCGTGCGCGACCTGCTTGCCGTGCGTCTTCGCGTCGGTCGAGAACTTCGTGCGTCCGAAGAAGGTCATGACGTCGGTCTTGTCGAGCGACGCTCGCAACTTGGCGGGATCCGTCGATCCAGCGTCCTCGAGCGCGCGCTGGAGGATGAGGCCCGCGGCGAACCCCCCGGCCGAGTGGTACGAGGGCGCGCTGTTGAACATCGCGCGGTACGCGCTGGTGAAGCTGTCGCTGGTGATCCCGTAGAACGGGATGTTGAGCGCCTTCGCCGCGGCCTCGTTGTATTTCACCGGGATCTCCCACTGCGAGGGGCCGACGGTGAAGTTCGCGGCGTCGCCGATGTCGGCGAAGGTCGGCTCCGGCGGAGCGACGAGGAGCGCGACGAAGCGCGCGCTCACGTTCTTCTCCTTGAGCGCCTTCGCGAATGCCGTTCCGTCGACAAGGTGGCCGCCGCCGATGATCGCGTCGGGCGCGGCGGCGACGATCTGGTTGATGAAAGGAGCGAAGTCGGTCGTGCCGGTGTCGTAGCCCTGATTCACCACGACCTGCAGGCCCTTGCTCTCGGCGTACGGCTTCGCCGCCGTGACGACCGAGACCGAGAAGCTGTCCTTCTCGTTGACGATCGCGACCTTCTTGATCGACGGGTCGAGCTTCAGCATCAGGTCGATCGCGCCGGTGAGGTACTTCGACCCGGGCGAGTAGACCTGGTAGATGTTCGTGAAGCCCTGCTCCATCGTCGCGTCGTCAGCGCCGCCGGCGGTGATCATGACCTTGCCGTTCTGCTCGGAGACGACCGCCGCGGCCTTCACGAGGCTCGATGAGTACGGCGAGAGCAGGACGTCGACCTTATCGTCGTTGATGAGCTTCGTGTACAGCTGCTGCACCCGGTCCGTCGCCGAGCCGTCGTCATAGAAGGTGACCTTCGGCATGAGGACGGTGCCGTCCTTGAGCTTGATGCCGCCGGCCTTCGTGACCTGATCGACCCAGAGCTTGATGCCCTCGGTCTGCTTGGTCGACGCGACCTGCTGGGCGCCCGTCTGCGAGTTGGTGAATCCGATGTTCAGCGCCTTGCTGACCGCGGGTGCGGCGCTGCCGCCGGCGGTTGGAGCGCCCGACGCCTGCGGCGTGGTCGTCCCGCCGCACGCCGCGGCGACGAGACCGACGATCGCGATCGCGACGATGCGTGTGGGTCTCATGGCTGCCATCTCCTTCGCGTGTTCGATCCGCGCCCATTCTCCTACGGGGAGTGAGGGCGCGATCTCGCAGGCAAAGGCCGCGCATTACTCGCCGGGCGAGGTGACCAGGCGAGGGCGGGAGTCGGCCTCGGGCTCCTCCGATGGCAGCGCAGCGGGCGCGCGCATCGGGCGCTCGCGAAGGAACGCGACCATCACCGCCGCGATGACCGCCGCGCCGATGCCGAAGACGAACGTGCTCGCCGTCGCGAGCGAGAACGCGCGGTGGACCGCGGCAACGATGTCGGGCACGAACGGCGCGAGCTGCTCGCGCGCGCCCGCGGGCGCGCCGGCGAGGATCGCCTGGCCAAGGTCACCGGTGCCGACGAGACGGCTCGTCGCGCCGCCTGAGGCGGCGAACGTCTCGACGAGCTGGCGCGGGAGCCCGATCCCCGCGAGCTGGCGCGGCAGCTCCTCGGCCATGCGCGAGGCGAAAACGGTGCCAGCGAACGCGAGTCCGACGCTGCCGCCGATCTGCTGGAAGAGAGTCAGGCTGCTCGTCGCCGTGCCGATGCGTTGCGGCGCGACGGCGCTCTGCACGACGAGCGTGAAGATCGCGAACATCGGTCCGACGCCGATCCCGGTCACGAACATCCACGACCACAGGACCGGAAGCGGCGTGTCGGCGCGGAGGTTCGAGAGCAGAAGGAGCCCGATCGCGAGGACGACCGGCGCTCCGAGCGCGAGCGGCTTGAACCGCCCGGTGCGCGCGACGATCTGACCTGAGGTGATCGCGCTCAGGATGAGGCCGCCGAGGAGCGCGAGGATCTGGTAACCGGACTGTGTCGCGCTCGCGCCTCCGACGACCTGGAACCAGCGTGGCAGGAAGACGATCGGCGCGAAGAACGCGGCCGACGCCATGAACATCGCGATGACCGAGATGGTGAACGCGCGATCCCGGAACAGGTCGACCGGGACGATCGGCTCGCTCGTGCGCGCCTCGACCCAAACGAAGATCGCGCTGATCGCGAGGCCGGCGGCGATCAGCCCTCCGACGGACGGATCGCTCCAGTCGGCGGATTGCTTGTTGGTGAGTCCGATGAGGATCGGAACGAGCGCAGCGACAAGGAGGCTCGCGCCGCGATAGTCGACGCGCGGCCTCGCGCCGCTCGGACGGATCCGCGGGAGCGATCGCCAGATCACGGCGAAGACGACCGCCCCGATGGGCAGGTTGACGAAGAACACCCACTGCCAGCCGACGGTGTCCGTGATGATCCCGCCGATGGCCGGACCGACGAGGGAGCTCAGGCCGAAGACAGCGCCGACGAAGCCCTGGTACTTCCCGCGCTCGGCCGCGTCGAAGAGATCGCCGATCACCGCGAGCGCGACCGGAAAGAGCGCTCCCGCGCCGAGTCCTTGCAGGCCGCGGAACGCGACCAACTGCCACATCTCGCGCGACAGCCCGGAGAGCGCCGAGCCTACGAGGAACACTGAGACCGCGAAGAGAAGGACCGGCCGGCGGCCGAAGAGGTCGGACAGCTTGCCGTAGATCGGACCGCTGATCGTGGCGGTCAGGAGGTAGGCGGTGAACGCCCAGGTGTAGATGTCGTTGCCGCGCAGCTCGGTGACGATGCGCGGTAGCGCCGTCCCCACGATCGTCTGATCGAGCGCCGCGAGGAAGAGCCCGAGCATGACCGCGATCACGATGCGGATGCGCACGCGCGGGTCGATCGTCGCCGCTGGCGCGGTGGGGAATGGCGATGCCATCGGTCGTTCCTCCTGAATGAGCTTTGTCGTTCCAACGACATCCGACGCTCGCGCATTCACGAGATCGACGTCATTTCGGGCGACTGTTAGATGTCTAACAATCGCTCCTCGCGGCCGGCGCGCCCGTGTCGCCGCGCTACTTCACCGTCACCAGCCAGAACACGCCGTAGTCCTCGAGCCACTGCGCGCCTTCGATGAGCGGTCGCAGGTAGAGGCGGTAGGTGCCCGGCGTCTGTGGCGCCTTCACGCCGAACTGGAACCACGACACCTGACCCGGTCCGACGTACGGCGCGGGCTGGACCGCGATGCGGTCGTAGCGCGGCCATGCGGTGTTCGGCGATCCGAACCCGCCGTCGCCGCCTAGCGGTGAGGGACGATCCTGACCGGGCTCGGGGTTCCAGGTCCCGAGATACGCGACCTCGCCCATCTTCCCCGACAGCCAGCCGCGAGCGCCGGTGTTGTAGTACGCGACGGTGGCGGTCGCGGCGTCACCCGGGCAGAGCGTCATGTATCCGGACTGGCCGTACCACGCCGCGTGGAAGCCGCCGATCCCCGCGGGCACGGCGGCGGGCGGCGGGATGCCGGGGCCGACGCTGCTCTCGCACGGCAAGGGATTCGGCGGCGCGGTCGGCGACGGCGATGGTGAAGGCGATGGCGTCGGTGCGGGCGGCGTCGCGCCAAGACCCACGACGGCACCGGCATTCACCGTCGCGTAGCCGAGCGTCGCGGCGCCAGAGACGACGCGGTAATTCCCCGGCTCGAGGTCGACGAACGCGAACCAGCCTGTCCCGTCGGCGATCTGGGTGCGGGAGCTCTGCCCGTTCGCGTCGATCAGGCTCACCGTCGCGCCGGGGTTCGCCGTCGCGCGGATGTGACCCTTCGTCGGCGTGATCTTCCACGGCAGCGAGGCTATCGGCGGCGAGTCGGCGAACACCGCGGGCGTGATCGAGTCGTACGACGACGGCTGCGTGAGCCCCAGGGTGAGCTCGGCACGGCTCGCCGCGCCGCTGCGCGTGCCCGCGTCGGTGAGCGTGTCGGGCGTGCGGTAGGAGTAGCCCGCCCAGCCCGCGCCGGGGTTGCCGGCGCTACTCGGCGCGACCGCGACGCGCGCTTGCGCGACGCTCGCGGCGATCCCGTTGAGGTACAGCGCCGTGCCGATGACGCTCTGCCGACCGTACTGGTTGTCCTTCGCGTAGTCGGACCACTCGCGATACATCAGGTTCTGGTTCGCATCGGCGTCGCGCTTGTAGTTCATGAGGATGTTCGTGTCGAGGATCCCCTCGCGCATCCAGGCATCCCAGTCCTGCAGCACCTCGGCGTACGTGCGCGTGCCGGCAAAGCCGCTGCCGTGCTGCGGACCGTAGCCGTACGTGATCGTGTCGGCCGACACGCGAACGCCCGGCTTGATCGCGTAGCTCTCGACGTAGATCTTGCGCACGATTGACGTGATCTGATCGCGACGCCAGCCCGTCCACTGCGCGTCGGTGTTCGCGGGCACGCCGCTGCGGCCGAACGCGGCGTTGAAGCGCGCGACCGCGGTGTCGTTGTAGCCCCACGACGGCACGTTCGTGCCGAGGTTGTTGTCCGGGTAGCGGATCCGGTCGAAGTTGATCCCGTCGACGTTGTAGTTCCGCACGATCGAGAGCGCGTTGTCGACGATCCACTGCGCCGCATCGGGGTGACCTGGGTCGAGGATCCAATCGGTGCTGACCTGCTGCAGGCCGTCGGAGCGCTTCGTCAGCCAGTTCGCCGTGCCCGTCGCGGAGGTCCCGTGCAGGTTGAAGGGATGTGTGGGCTGCGGCGGCGGCGTCGAGCCGCGCCAGATCGCGGTCGCGATGACCCACGCATGCACCTGGACGCCTGACGCGTGCGCCTTGTCGATGAGCGTCTGCAGCGGATCGAAGGGCGCGGGGTCGACGCCCTCCTGGTCGGTGCGCGGCGCGAGCGCGCGATCGCAGAAGCAATCGCCGCGACGCACGACCTGCGCCACGATCGCGTTCAGGTGCGCGGCCCTCGTCGCCGCGATGACATCGTCGATCTGCGCCGGCGTGTAGAGGCCATCGCCGAACGCGTCGACCCAGAACGCGCGGAATTGGCCGGAGGGGGCGGCAGGCGCACTCAAGGTCGCCGAGCCGGGCTCGGGAAAGAGCGAGGGTGCCGCGACCGCGCCCGCCGCAGTTGGGAGCACTGCAAGCAGTGAAGCGGCGAGCGCGATCGCGACGTTCCTCACAAGTCGACAACGTGACTCCCCGGCGAGTGATGCGCGCGGGTGCGCGCGCTGCGAGCAGGCGGGCGGTTCGCGGCGAGCGAGCGGGCGTACATAGACTCGCCCGGTGCCGCGACCGTTCCGCTTCGCCGTGACCGCGCGATGGGCCGGCGGCGGCACCAGGTGGCGCGAGTTCGCGCGGCGTGCAGAGGCGCAGGGCTACGACACGCTCCTCGTCACCGACCACATGGGCCGTCAGCTCGCGCCGATCCCGGCGATGATGGCCGCCGCGGACGCGACGGAACGCTTGCGTGTCGGGTCGTTCGTCTTCGCCAATGACTATCGCAATCCGGTGATGCTCGCGAAGGAGATCGCGACGATCGACGCGATCTCAGGCGGGCGCGTCGACTTCGGGATCGGCGCCGGATGGAGCGCGAGCGACTACCGCGAGCTCGGCATCTCCTACGACCCGCCGCCGGTACGCGTCGCGCGCTTCGAGGAGGCGGTGCGGCTCATCGATCGGTTGTTGCGCGAAGAGGTCGTCGACTTCAGCGGCACGTACTACCAGGTGCGCGGCGCGCGCATCCTCCCCCGACCGCTCCAGCGCCCGCGCCCGCCGTTCATGATCGGCGGTGGCGGCCCGCGCGTGCTGCGGTTCGCGGCACGCAACGCGGAGATCGTCTCGTTCATCCCGATGATGGGTGCGACGGGCCGGCCGCGTTTCGGTCGCGTCGGGCAGCAGGCGGTCATCGAGCGCGTCGTTCAGGTCCGCAAGGCCGCCGGCGCGCGGATCGACGCGCTCGACCTGAACATCTGGCTCCTCGACGCGGGCGTGAGCGACGCGGCGCGCGACTTTCGCCGCGCGGCGATCACGATCGCGAAGCGCAGCGCGAACGCGATCGCGGGAATGCCCTACCTGCTCTACGGGACGCGTTCGTCGATCAAGGCGCTGCTTCGCGATCGCCGCGAGCGGTTCGGTCTGAACTACATCTCGGTGCCCGGCCAGGCGATGGACGAGTTCGCGCCGATCGTGCAGGAGCTGCGCGGGACCTAAGGGCTCTTCGTTGGCGGCGGCGTGTTGCGCGGCGTCGGCGTTGGTGTCGGAACGGGCGTGGGCACCGGCGTGGGCGGTACGGTCGTCGCCGCGGGTGGCGGAGTGGTCGGGGTCTCGGTCGAAGGCGCCGGCGTGCTGATGCGGATCGAGATGCTCACGGTCGGCGACGCGGTCGCGCTGGCACTCGGACTCGATGAACTCCCCGACGGCACGATGCCGAGTCGCTGATTCCCGAGGAACAGGAGCGCGATGACCAGGACCGTCGCGAGGCTGCCCGCGACCGCTGCGAGGAGCAGGTCGATGTACCGCGGTCCGCGCCGCGGCGGCGGGATGATCTTCGTCGTGTCGCCCGATGGCGTTTGCTGCGTCACAAGGCATCAAGCGGCACGCGCCATGCCTCCCCACGCTCGTCAGGCGCTCGATCGTCCGGTCGGCCCGGCTAGCCTTTAGGTATGCCGCGTCCTCTCGTATCGCTCATCGCGTTGGCGCTGCTCATGTCGTGCGCTCCCGTCGCGACGCCGTCGCACTCGCCCAGTGTCGCGCCCACGTCTGCCGCACCGACGGCGAGCCTCACGCCGGTCGCATCGCCAAGCCCGACGGCGACAGCGACGGCCGATGCCGCGCGCTACGGTGTCCTACTCGGATCCGGCGGTCGGATCTCTGTCCGCAGCGAGACCACGTTCGCGACGTCCGTGTACGCGGCCGGCGGTGAGCACGCCGTCGCGTCGCACGACGGACGCAGGATCGCGTTCTGGCGCACCGGTCCGCAAGGCAACAACCCGCAGGAGCTGCGGATCGCCGACATCCCGAGCGGCAACGAGCGGATGCTCACGAGCCTGCCCGCCGGTTTCGCGGGCGGAGCCATCGTGTGGTCGAGCGCCGACGACGGCCTGTTCTACGAGGTGCATAGCACTGCGAGCTTCCCCGGCGCCGGTGGCGGACCGAGATCGTCGCGACTTGAGAGCTATGACCTCCTGGCGACGCAAGCACCGGGCGCGACGGACGGATCGCTCATGCTCACCGACGGGCGAGTCTTCATCCCGCTCGCATGGGACCGGTCCGGCGCGCTCTCCTCCGCGCTCACGACCGGCGAAGGCGGCTACGCGATCGACTACGTGACGTGGGACCGGAGAGTATTACCGGCCGGGCAGAACGCCACGAAGCTCACCCGCTTTCCATGGCCAGTCATCGCGGGTCAGGTGAACGCTTCGCACGACGCGAAGCGCCTGCTCGCGGTCGATCTCGCCGCGAACGCCGTTCGCGTCTGGCCACTCGCCGACATCGGCTCGGCCGACATCGTCCGAGCCGGCGCAAAGCTCCTGAGCGCGCAGTGGCGCAAGGGCGTCGCGTCGGACATATCGTGGGTCGTCGGCTCGAACGTCGACGTCTTCACCTACCAGACATCGACCGTGGCGACGTGGTACGAGGGCCAGGCCCCGGTCACGATCCTCGCATGGCGGGTCGACGGGTCCGGCATCGTCCTCTTCGAGTCCGCGCGCGGCACGTTCGTCGTCCCGGGGCCCAGGCAGAGTCCGCTGCAGCTCTTCGATCAAGATGCCGGCGTCGCCGGCACGGTGCTCGTCCGCTAGTCCGAACGCAGCTAGGTGATGCGACGCACTCGCAGGAAGCGCTTGATGCCGGTGAGCGGTAGCACTGCGCGGATCGGCGCGGGGAACGCCGGGCGCGCGACATCGACGCTCACGACCTCGGGATCACCGATGGCGTACTCGCGTCCGCGGTAGCGGATCGCGCCGCCGCGCGCCGCGAAAACATTGCGGCACCAATCGGTCCGATCGCCCCAAGGCAGCGGCACGACGAACCCGTCGCGCGTGGCGGCGAGCGCGACCGGTGTCGCGAATGCGCGGCCGGACTTGCGCCCGCGGTGGCGTATGACGCCCCAGACCGGGATGAGCCCCGAGGACGCGATCGGCATCGCGAGTGGATTGAACACGTGTGTCGCGGCCTTCAGTACGCTGGCCATCTGAGGACCTCCCCGTGACATTCGCCGTCCTTTCGTGATTCAATCATCTGATTGATTAGGAGTCAAGTGCCAAAAACGATACACGCGCCCGAGGCGCGTCGCGACGAGCTCGTGGCGGCGGCTTATCGCGAGATCGCGACGAGCGGCTTCGAAGGGCTTCGCACGCGCGAGGTCGCCGGCGCCGTCGGTGTGAACGTCGCGACACTGCACTACTACTTCCCGACGAAAGAGGACCTCATCAGGGCCGTTGTCGGCTACGCGATGTCGCGCTTCCAGTCGACGCTCGCGCAGCAGGGCACGGCGATGGAGCGGCTGCGCGGCCACTTCCGCGGGCTGCGACGCCTCGCGCACGAAGAGCCGGAGCTCTTTCGCGTCATGGCCGAGCTCATGATCCGGTCGAGCCGTGACCAGAAGCTGGCGGAGATCATCCGCAAGCTGAACGAGTACTGGCACTCGACCCTTCGTTCACTGCTGCGCGGCGCGAAGGAAGAGCGCGCACTCCCAAAGGACGTCGATCCCGACGGTATGTCCGCGGTGATCGTCGCGACCCTGAAAGGCGTGTATCTCTTGCCGGAGCGCTTTGGGCCGCCCGAGGCGCTCGACAAGGCACTACGTCAGCTCGAGCACACGATCGGTCTTCGCTAGACGAAGCGCTCCGCCTTCCACTCGATGCCGAGCTCGCTCGGCGGACCCATATAGCCGAGGAGCGCGGACGCGGCGACGACCGCGGGCGACGCGAGGTAGCCGAGGCCGCCGACGCCCATGCGGTTCGCCCAGTTGCGATTGAACGAGGTGATCGCCGTCTCGCCCTTCACCAGGGCGTCCGGCCCCTGCCCGAAGCACGGACCGCACCATGACTCGCGGATCTCGGCGCCGACCGCGCGGAAGACGTCGGCGATCGACTCGCCGCCAAGACGCGGATCCGGACGTTCGATGTCCCTCTTGACGCCCCCGGATCCTGGGAACACGACGAATTCCTTCGCCGCCTTCGTCGCGCCTTTTCGGCGCGCCTCACGGATGACGAGCGCGGCTTCGAGCAGATCGCCGTAGCCGCCGTTCGTGCACGAGCCGATGAACGCCTTGTCGAACTGCAGTCGCTCGCGGGCGATCTCGGTCGCGGGGAACGCGTTGGCGGGCGAGAACGGCTTCGCGATGAGCGGCTGGACCGATGTGAGGTCGAGATCCTCGTCGATCTCCCACGCGACGTCCTCGCCCGGCGCGAAGGTCGGATAGGGGAGGTCGATGCGCTTCTCGCGGAACCATCCGACCGTTGTCTCGTCGGGCGCGAAGATCCCGTTGAGTGCCTCGCCCTCGGCCATCATGTTCGCGATCGTGTTGCGGTAGCTCATCGGTAGCTGCCGGCCCGCGTCGACGAACTCCACGCTCATGCCCTGCGCCTGCTTCGCGCCCCACCGCGCGAGAAGCGCAAGGACGACGTCCTTACCGCTCACCCACGGGTTCAGCTTGCCGACAAAACGGACCCGCCGCTGCCTCGCGCAGGTGAAGTACACGTAGCCCGTCGCCCAACCGAAGCCGAGCGTCGTCGAACCGACGCCGTAGCCGAGCGCCCCGTACGCGCCGTAGGCGCGCGAGTGCGAGTCGGCACCGGGGATGAGCGCGCCGGGAACGACGAGGCCCTGCTCGGGAAAGTAGAAATGGAAGATACCGTCGCCCGGCGTCGCGTAGCGCGGCTTGCCGATGCCGTAGTGCTGCGCGAACTGCCGCCCGATGTCGGTCTGCTTGTCGGACTCCTCGTTGCGATTGAAGACGAAGTGGTCGTTCGCGTACGCGACCTGACGTGGGTAGACGACGTCGCCGCCGCTGATCTGGTTGAAGGTGTGGATCGCGAACGGGCCGGTGCCGTCCGACGCCGGCAGAAGGTCGGCGTACACGCGCAGCGTCGCGCCTGGTCGCACGTCGGCGTCTTTGTCGACACGATGCGACCACACGATCTGCTCGGTCGACGACAGGCGGCGCGCGGCCTTCGCCTCCGGCCAGCGGATCTCCGGTGCGCGGCGGACGGAGTCGGCGAACTCGCGTCTGCCGACCTTGATGATGCCGCCTGACCGGCGGATCTCTTCCTCCTGCGGCGAGAGCGGCGCAGGTTCGTACGTCTTGTCGCGCGTCTCGTTCCGCAGGGAGCGCGTCGCGGGATCGAAGGTGAACCTGTCGCCCTCCTGCGCGTCGTCGACCGCGGCGCGGCTCTGCACCACATGCAGGCCGAGGTTGAGCGCATTGCGTCGGAAGATGTCGCCCATCGCGGCGCCGCACACGATGACGATCTCGTGTCCGGCCTCATCGCCGACGCCTTTCACGCCCGCGGGGCTCATCTCGCGCGACGAGCCGATCGCGAAGCGATCCCCGGCGACGACGAAATTCTCGCCGCGCGCGACGCGCTCGCGAAAGTCGGGCATGAGGAAACGGAATGAGCCGGCCTTCCACCGTGCGTCGAGCGTCTCGAGGGTCTCGGAGACGCAGTCGTTCGACGGCGTGATCTGGTCCGTGTCGATCGCGTCGAGCTTCTTCCCGGGCACCTTCGGGTCCCAGAAGATGAGCGCCTTGCCGCGGATCACGCCGGCGGATCGCCGTTTATCCGCGCTGTCGGTGGCGTTCGCTACACGCTCGCTCGAGGCGCCGGGGAGGAGGCGGGCAGGCTGGACTGTCGCGGCCTGCGCTGTGGCGGTCATGTCTTAGTAGCCTAAGCGGTGGAGCGGTCGTCTCATCGAGCGACCGAGCATCAGCGGGAGGATCACATGAACGCGTCACGTTTCCTCGCGCTCATCGCGAGCGTCGCGATCGTCGCCGCGTGCGGTGGCGGGACGTCCGCGTCGCCGGCGCCGGCCGCAAGTGGCACGGGCGCGGCGGTGTCGAGCTATCCGACCAAGGCCATCGACATCATGGCGCCGGCCGCGACCGGCGGCGGCTTCGACACGACGGCGCGCCTCGTCCAGAAGGCGCTCACCGAAGAGAAGATCGTGAGCCAGAACGTGACCGTCTCGAACGTCCCTGGCTCCGGCGGCGTCGTCGGGATGGGCCAGCTCATCAAACAGAACGACAAGGATCCGTACAAGCTCATCGTCGTCGGGCGCGTGACCGTCGGCTCGCAGGTCACCGCGAAGAGCGACGTCAAGGTCGCGCAGCTCACGCCGATCGCGCGCCTCATGGCCGAGACCGAGGTGATCGTCACCCCGAAGGACTCGCCGTACAAATCGATCAAGGACGTCCTCGACGCGCTCAAGAAGGACGTGAACGGCATCAAGTTCGCGGGCGGATCGGCCGGCGGCATCGATCACGAGCTCGCCGCACTTCTCGTGAAGGCCGCAGGCGGCGACGTGAAGGCGTGGAAGAGCTACGTGCCGTTCGCCGGTGGCGGCGAGGCCGCCGCGGCGATCATCGGTGGCCAGGTTCAGGTCGGCATCAGCGGCTTCGGCGAGTTCAAGGGCCAGATCGACAGCGGCACGATGAAGGCGCTCGCGGTGTCGTCCGAGGCGCCGCTCAAGGCGGCACCGAACATCCCGACGCTGAGGAGCCAAGGAGCGGACATCGTGGTCGTCAACTGGCGCATGCTCGCGGCGCCGCCGAACATTCCCGCCGGCGACCTCGAGGCGCTCAAGGCGATCGCGAAGAAGATCCACGACAGCAAGACCTGGGCGGACTTCTCCGAGAAGAACAACTGGTTCGACAACTTCACGACTGAGGGTCTCGTCACCTTCGTCGCGACGGAGACGCAGTCGGTGACGGCGACCCTGACGGACCTCGGCCTAGTGAAGTGAGCCTGCGCCATCCCGACGCGATCGGCGTGATCGCCATCGTCGTCCTTGGCGCGCTCGTGATCTATGGCGGCGCGACGACCCCGGACCCCGGATTCGGGGTCGTCAGCCCCGCCGCCTTCCCCGTGGTGCTCGGCGTGCTGATGCTCGCGAGCGCTGCCTGGCTCGCGCGCGACATCTTTGGCGCGAAGATCCCGACGATCGAACCGATCGACCGCGGACCGTTCTTCGCGACGGTCGCGGCGACGGGCCTGTACCTCTTCACGTTCGTGCCTCTCGGCTTTGTGCTCAGCAGCCTCCTGTTCTTCCCTGTGCAATCGCGCATCCTCGGCAGTCGCGCGCTCGTCCGCGACGTCATCGCGACCGTGCTCTTCGTCGCCGGCGTCTACCTGCTCTTCGTGAAGTTCCTAACCATCGATCTCCCGCACGGCCCGTTGCCGACGCCGTAGATGGAGGTATTCGGCTCGCTGCTGGGCGGGTTCGCGACGGCGCTCACGCCGCAGAACCTGCTCTACGCGGGCATCGGTGTGTTCCTCGGCACCGCGATCGGCGTGCTCCCCGGCATCGGGCCCGCGCTCACGATCTCGCTGCTGCTGCCGATCACGTTCGGGCTCGACGCGGTCCCCGCGTTCATCATGTTCGGCGGCATCTATTACGGCGCGATGTACGGCGGATCGACGACCTCGATCCTCGTGAACACGCCGGGCGAGTCCGCATCGGTCGTGACCGCGATCGACGGCTACCAGATGGCGAAGAAGGGCCGCGGCGGTGCGGCGCTCGCGACCAGCGCCATCGGATCGTTCGTCGCGGGCACGATCGCGACGTTCCTGCTCATGTTCCTCGCGGTCGCGCTGGTCAGCTTCGCGGTGAAGCTCGGGCCGCCCGAGTACTTCGCGATCATGCTGCTCGCACTCGCCGCGGTGACGAGTCTCTCGGGCACCTCGGCGCCGAAGTCGTTCTTCGCGACACTCCTCGGCCTCGCCCTTGGGCTCGTCGGCACCGACAACCAGACCGGACAGCTGCGCCTCACGTTCGGCATCAGCGAGCTCGAGAGCGGTATCGACGTGGTACTCGGCGCGATCGGGCTCTTCGCAGTGGGCGAGGTCCTCTGGTACGCCGCGACGCTGCGCAGCCAGCAGGCCGAGGAGCGGATCACCCTGAAGGGCTCGATCTGGATGAACGGCGAGGAATTCCGACGCTCGTGGCCGGCATGGCTGCGCGGCTCGGCCGTCGGGTTCTTCATCGGCGCGCTTCCCGGCGCGGGCGCGACGATCGCGTCGTTCATCTCATACGCCGTCGAGAAGGCGACCGCGCGCGGCAGGCGCAAGTCCGAGTTCGGCAAGGGCGCGATCGAGGGCGTCGCGGGCCCTGAGGCGTCGAACAACGCGTCCGCGGGCGGCGCGCTCGTGCCGCTGCTCGGGCTGGGGATACCCGGCTCGGGCACGACCGCGGTCATGGTCGCCGCGTTCCAGATCTACGGACTCCAGCCGGGGCCGCTGCTCTTCGATAAGCGGCCCGATCTCGTCTGGGGCCTCATCGCGAGTTTGTACCTCGCGAACGCGATGCTGCTCGTGCTCAACCTTCCGCTCGTGGGCCTCTGGGTCCGCCTGCTCGACATCCCGAAGCCGCTGCTCTACGGCGGCATCCTCATCGTGTCCGCGGTGGGCGTGTACTCGCTGAATCGCAGCGCGACGGACCTCATCGTCGTCTTCGTCCTCGGCGTCGTCGGCTACCTGATGCGCCGTTTCGACTACCCGCTCGCGCCAGTGATCCTCGGCATCGTCCTCGCGCCACTCATCGACAACAACTTCCGGCGCGCGATGATCATGACCGACGGCGATGTCATCCGATTGGTCACGCGGCCCGCGACCGCGACGACGCTCGTCATCGCGCTCGCGTTCCTGATGCTGCCGTTCATGCTGCGTCTCTACGCGCGGCGCACCGGCAATCGCGAGGTAGCCGAGCTCGCCGAGACGGACGTCGGCTAAGGTCCCGCGGGCTCCACGAGGACCTCGCCGAACATGTCCGAGTGGTTCATGCAGTAATAGGGGAACCGGCCGGCTTTCGTAAACGTGAACTTGTAGGTGCCGCCGAACTCCAGATTCGAGGAATTGAAGGAGTTGTCGCGCGCGGTCGCCGTATGCAGGACCTGGCCGTGGTTGATCCACGTGACGGTCGTGCCGACTTTGACCGTGATCTGCGACGGCAGGAAGAACTGATCGCCGACCTCGATCGCCGCCGTGCCCGAGAGCACCTGCGGCGCCTGCGATCCCGCGGACGTCGGCGTCGGTGTCATCACTTCGACGCGCCCATTCGTCGTCCGGACCGGCGTCGGTGATGGCTGCGTCGCCGTCGCGCCGCATGAGCTGAGCGCGATGACGAGCGCGACAACGCATAGCCGGACGATGGCACGCCCACCCATGCGCCTAGGCTAGCCCGATGGTCGTGCTCACATCGATCGCATCGATGCTGCGTTTCGTCCTCGAGCTCGCGCTGCTTGCGGCGATCAGCTACTTCGGCTTCACCTTCGGCGGACTTGTCGGCTGGGTGCTCGGGCTCGGGCTCCCCGCGATCGTCATCGCGATCTGGGGCGCGTTCGTCGCGCCGCGCGCGGTGCGCCGGCTCGCGGATCCGGCGCGGCTGGTCCTCGAGCTCGTGCTCTTCGCCCTCGGCATGGGCGCACTCGCCGCGGTCGGTCAGTGGCCCTGGGGCGTCGCACTCTTCGCGGCGTTCGTCGTCGATCGCGCAGTGCTCACGGCGTACGGGCTGCCGCGCTGGGCAGAGCCGCGCGAGCGACCGATGCGGTCGCGGCCCTAGTTCGCGCCGCGCTCGCGCGGCGTGCGCTTCAGGACCGCGCGATCGTGCGAGAAGTGGACGTATGCCGCGTTCAGGTCCCGTAGTCGCCCCAGAGACGCGTCGGGCTGCTTCGTCGCGAACTCGCGCGCATCCTGCGCGGCCTGGCCGACGATGAGCACGAGCCCCTCGTCGGTCTCGACGCTCACCGACTGATGGCCGGGCGTGTGACCCGGCGTCGCGAGCAGTCGGATGCCCGGGGCGATCTCGACGTCACCGCGCACGCGCTCGTAGCGCGCGCCCTCGAAATCGAGCCACTCCGTGATCGTGTAGC
>VBJD01000036.1 GCA_005887995.1 Chloroflexota bacterium | reverse complement strand
CCCAGTCGGGATCGCTCTGGTCGATGTGGCCGATCTCACCGTTCGGCTCACCGTTGCGCCCTCCGTTGCCGCGTGTCGGATCGGAGCCGTCGCTCTTCGACATCGCGATGAGCAGAGTGTCGACGTCCGGCGCGGGACGACGCCGAGTCGTTGGCTCGCCGAATGGCGAGTACGGCAGGACGTAGGTGTTGAACTCGCCGATCCAGTCGATGAGCCGGTCGACGAACGTGTTGCCGATAAGGACGTCACGGCCCGCGCCGCCGTAGGTGAAGTCGGCGTAGGACGGCGCGCCCGTCGTCGCGTTACGCGCGTCGGTCAGGTTGTTCGCGAGCGTCGGGTACGTCGTGTCGTGGTCGTCGTCGGCGTTGATCAGGTCGTCGCCGTAGCCACCCCAGATATCGTCGCGGTTCGTGCCGCCGACAAGCCAGTCGTGGCCGACGTCGCCGAAGATGTAGTCGCGGCCGTCGTCGATGACCGGGTTCGCGCTCGTCGGCGTGACGCGCGCCTGGAAGTTGAGCAGGAAGTCGACGGTGCCGCCGCCCGCGACCGGCACCATGACCTTTGCCCACGGGTTGTTCTCGTCGTAGTAGCGGAGCTCGTCGACGAACTTCGCGCCCGAACGGTAGCCGTGCTGCAGCACGTCGCCGACGTTGTAGTAGAGGGCGAGCACCGCGAGCGGGTTCGGCTGGTAGTACAGCGGCAGCGCCTCCGCGCCGCTGATCGCGTCATCGCCCGCGCCGCCGTGCAGGAAGTCGTCACCCAGGCCGCCGTAGATCACGTCGTTGTTGCCGACGAGGAACGGCTCGAGGTCCGCGGTCTTCAGGAGCTGGCCGCTCGCCGACAGCACGTAGGTGAACGGGTCGCCACCGATGGTCATCGTCGTCTGCGTCGTCGCGGCAACGCCGTACAGCGGCTCCGCCGTGCCGTTGCGGCTCGTGCGCAGCTGGCCGTCGTCGCCGAGGGCGCCGTCCTCGCCCGCGCCGCCGGCGATCCAGTCGAAGCCGGACTCGCCGTACAGGTCGTCGTCCTGGCCCTCGCCGAACAGCGCGTCGTTGCCGGTCTGGCCGTGAATGATGTCATCGCCGGACTCGCCGTGGATGAAGTCGGCGCCGCCGATGTTCGTGTTGCGCAGCGGGTCGGTCGTCACGAGCACCGCGAACTGCGGTGACGCATTGCCGGTCTTCGCCTGCTCGTTCGACAGATAGTTGTTGTCGCCGCGCGGGCTGTAGTCGAGCAGCGCGAAGGCGCGGACGACAACGCGCAGCGTGCCCCGTGCCTCGTACGTCGAGGACTGGTCGTAGTTGAACTGCGCGTAGCTGCCCGCGCCGGTCACGATGCGGAAGATGTCCGCGTTGTCGCCGGCGATCGCGTCGGCGTCGCGCGCGTGCTTGTCGGCCGTCGCGAGACCAGCGTCGTTGCGCGCGACCATCGTGCCCGAGCCGCCGTAGATCACGTCGGTGCCGTCCTGGCGCTTCGCCGCGGTCGTGAGGCTGAACAGGTCGGAGCTGCCGCCGACGATGTCGTCCTGGCCGAGGTTGCCGAAGATGACGTCATTGCCGGCGTTGCCCTCGATGTAGTCATCGCCGTCGGTCATCGCGTCGAACGACGGACGGATTGTCGAGCAGGGTGATGCGGTAGTCGGTCCAGACCGGCGCGCCGGTTGGATCGGTCTGCCACGCCGCCGTGACGAGCGCGGCGCCCGCCGCCGTCGTGTCGTAGAGCGTCGCGCCCGCGAGCTGGCGGAAGCGCGGGTTCGTCATGTTGCCCAGCGTCGTGCTGCGATCGAGCGTGACGTTGTCGCCGAAGATCAGGTCTTTGTCGTCGCCGCCGTCGATGCGGTCCGCCGCAGCGCCGCCGGCGAGGATGTCCTGGCCGCCGTCGCCGTACATCGTGTCGATGCCGCCGATCGCGTCCGCGGTCGTCGTGGCCGTGCGCACGATCCCGGCGATGAGCGTGAGCGTCGCGTTGTCGCCGAACGCGGTGTCGTTGCCCGCGTTGCCGTGCATGAGGTCGGCGCCGAAGCCGCCAAGCAGGATGTCGTTGTCCGCGTTGCCGTTCAGCGTGTCATCCGCGCCGACGGCGTCGCGCACCGTGCGGATGGCGCTGATGTCCGCATACGCGGTCGTCAGGATGCGGTTCTTCCCAGGCTGATCCACGACGCCGTGGTCGCCGAACAGGATGTCGTTGCCGTCGTCGCCGCTCAGCGTGTCGCGGCTCGCCGCGAGGTCGTCGAAGTCCTGGTAGCTCGTGGCGGTGACGTCGTTGACGAGCAGCAGGATCTGCGTCGACAGGCTCAGGCGCCGCGAGAGGTCGAGGTTGAAGCCGTCATCGCCGTAGATGTGGTCGTCCCCACCCTGACCGTTGATGGTGTCGTCGCCCGAGCCACCCGCGAGGTGGTCGCCGGCCTGGCTGCCGATGATCGTGTCGTTCCCGTCCTGGCTCGTGTCGCCGAAGATGACGGGAGGTGAGGTCGGGCCACCGCTGTTGCCGGTGACCGTGATGCGGTCGCTGCCGCCGCCGCCTTGAACGACGGTGATCGAGCCCGGCGTCGTCGCGTCGACGGTGAACGTGTCGTTGTTCCGGCCGAGCAGGATGTCGACGATCTCGATGTCGTGGTACGCGATGCCGCGGCTGAACGTGCGGAAGTCGTGCGCGGCCGGCGTGCCGTAGTCGAGCGTGAGCGGGCCGCCCATGTCGAGGCCGCCGATCTGGCCGAACTCCGCGGCGGTGATCGCGCGGTCGTACACCTTCGCGAGCGCCGCGGCCTCGTCCGACGAGATCGCGCCGAGCGTGCCGGTGTCCGGCGCGAGGCTGCCGTCATTGAAGACGTTGAGGCGGTCGGTCTGGATCGACTCGTCGCCGACGGTGACGCGGACGGGCAGCGGATCGTCAGTCTCGGTTGGCAGGCGGATGCCCTGCACGAGCGCGCGGTCCTTGATCTGACCGCCCTCGACGATGATCGGCCCGAACACCTGGTTCGTGCGGTGCGGCTGCGCCGGGAACGTCTGCACCGGCTGCGACCCGACGTCGATGATCGCGGTCGGGTTCACCGACACGGTGATCGTGATCGGAGTCGACCAGCTCGTCGATCCGCCCGTCGCGTCCACGAAGCGCACCTTTGCCGGCTCGGTCGCGGTCGCCGCGGTGAAGCGCGCGTCGCTCGAGGTCACGACGGTCTTGCCGTCGGTGAGGATGCCCACGGTCACGTCGGCGGTCGGGGCCTTCGTGAGGCGAATCGTGTACGTGTCGGGGTGACCGTCGGAGACGAGCGTCGTGCCGCCGGACTCGTCGACGATGAGGCCGCCCGCGTCGTTGTCGCGCACGTCGACGTCGACTTCGGGCTGCTCGGCGACCGCGCCGAAGACCGCGCCGTCGCTCGTGACCGTGTGGATCAGCGTCGTGATGCGGCGGTTCTCGACGTTCGTGTCGTTCACCGCGGAGACGGTGACCGTCTTGTTCGTCATCCAGTCGGCGTCCGTGAACGTCACCGTCACGGGCGTCGACACCTGCGTCGTGTCGCGCGCGACCGTGACGGTCACGGTCTCGCCCGGATCCGGCGAGCGCGTGAGCGAGACGGTGTACGTATCGGACGCGCCGCCCTCGACGACCTGCGTCGTCGTGCCGGTCTGCGTGACGATGAGGCCGGCCCTGTCGTTGTCGATGACCTTCACTTCGACGTTCGCGATCGGTCGCCGATCGAATGCCGGGTTCGTGCTCTCGATCGAGTGGCTGACCACCGCGACGCGCTCACCCTCGGAGGCCGTGTCCGACGCCGCGCGCACGTAGATCGTCTGCGTGCGGGCCCACGCTGTCGCGCCGCTCGCTGCGCTCGAGTCGAAGGTGAGCACGAGCGCGTGCACGTAGTGGACGTTGTCGAGCGAGACCTCGAGCAGCTTGCCGTCCGCGGCGCGGTCCTTCGACGGGGCCGGGGTCGCCGAGACGGTCAGGTACGCAACGGTGCCGTCCGTCGGCGCGGCCGCCGCAAGGCGCATGGTGTAGGTGTCGACGTTCGCGCCCGGACGATCCTCGATCGCCGTGCTGTCACCGCCGCTCGGCTCGACGACGACGGTGCCCGCGCTCCCGTTCGCGACGCTCACGTGGATGCCGTCGGCGAACACGCCGTCGTATGCCGGGTCGGTGCTCGTGAGCGTGTGGTTGATGAAGCCGCTCACACCCTCGACCGACAGCGCGACGATCCGCTGAGTCACGTCGCCGCCGACATTGACGGTGTCGCTGCCGAGGCCGCCGATGATCGTCGTCACGACGCGCGGGCTCGTGCTGAGCACGAAGAAGTTGTCATCGCCTTCGAGGCCGTCGACCTCGAGACGCTCGACATTTTCGTAGTGCACGTTGAGGCCCGCGCCCTGGACGCCGTCCTCGGTGATCGCGAAGTTGTCGTTGACCTCGGTACCGATGACGACGACCGAGTCGACGCCCGCGCCACCGTCGATGCTGACGGGAGCATTGATGTTGTATTCGATGTGGTCGTCGCCGCCGCCACCGCTCAGCAACGTGTCGCTCGTGCCCAGCTCGCCGGTGTCGAGCACGAACGCGCGCACCACGAACTCATCGTTGTCGTCCTCGCCGAACAGCTTGAGCGGCGCCTTGTTGCTGTAGACCTGGAACCGATCGTCGTTGTCGCCGCCGTACGCGGTCGTCGAGAAGCTGATGCCACGCGAGAGCCAACCGGCGGTGGTGTGCACGGTCGTGATCTCGTCACCGAACGCGACGTGAGCCGGCGCGGTGCGCTCAGCGCCGAACATCTGACCGAACTGGAACAGGTCCTCACCGGCGCCACCGTCGAGCGTGGTGATCGCGCTGTTGTCGTCGGCGTAGAACTCATCGGCGCCCGCGCCGCCATTCACGGCCAGCGTGTTCATCGTGCGGTCGTAGTTGATCCGCTCGACGAACGCGTTGCGATCGGTCGAGGTCGCGCTGGCCAGTCGGGCGACGAAGTTGGCGCGGATCAGGAAGACGTCCGACGTCGTCGTGCCGTTGATCGTCAGCGTGTCCGCGCCGTCGCCGACCGCGCCGCTGTCGTGGACATTCACGATGTAGTCGGTGGTGCCGGTCAGGTTGACCACGTAGTTGTCGGCAGCGGCACCGCCATCCAGATCAACGGTGTTCCTTGCACCGAACGGCGCACCCGTGTTCAGGCCGGCCGGCCCTGCGGCGGCGTTGAGCTTGTGCGCGAGGTCAAGCGTCGGCATCAGGTCGACGGTTAGCAGGTCGTTCGCGCCGTCGCCGAAGATCTGGACGTGCCCGAGCACCAGCTCGGGGTTGAGCTTCAGGTCGTCTTCGTCGGCGTTGCCGGAGAGCACGATCAGCGGCGCGATGAGCGTGCCCTGGAGCAGCGCCGTGCCTCCGGACGGATCGGTGCTCGCGTGGTCGACCTCGAGGTCGATCCGCGTCGCCGCTTGAACAGTGGAGCCGGCGCGCTGCCAGATCCCGTCGCCCGACCGGATCGCGACCGAACTACCCGTCGACCGGACGAGAACGCCTGGATCGATCTGGATCAGGTCGTCACCGACGGCGTCGTCATCGGAGGTGATGAGGATCGCGCCGCCGGCAAGGCTGTTCGCGATCACCGTCACGGGGCTGTGCGCATTGAGCGTGATGGGGCCCGTCGCTTCGAGCGCGTTGGCCGGGAGTACGCCCGCGCTCGTCAACACGTTGCCGGCGACGACGGCGCCGAACTGGTCGATCCAAATGCCGCCGCCCAGCGCGCGGGCGCTGAGCGACCCGACCGACGTGGTGAGGAACTTCGCGGCGGCGCCGATGCCCAGCGATGCCTGCAACCATGCCTTCGGACCGAACACGTTCAGACCGGCTGAGGCCAGGCCGTTAAGGATGTTGCCCGCCTGCGCGACGAGGTGCGCCGTCTGGCCGGTGATCCCGTCGATCACGACGTTGCCGAGGTTCAGGTCGCCGGTCGTCTCGATCAGGTAGATGTCGCCTTGCGCGTGCGCGTTCACCACGCCTGAGCCGGCGAAGCGGCTGTTCACGATGAGGTCACCGCCGAGGACGCCGAGCGAACCATCGCGCGCCGTCAGGCTGATCTTGTTGCCGTGGATCGACGCGACCGACCCGGCCTCGGGATTCAGGATCGAGCCGTCGGCCGCAAGGGTCACATCCCCGCCCGATGAGAAGACGTGCGTGATGTTCAGATCGCCGCTCGTGTTGAGCGGTCCCGACGCGCCGTCGATCCAGATGTTGCCGCCGGCATCCGCAACGAGCCGCCCAGCAGGCGCGTCGAGCAGGATCGTCACGGACTGCGTCACCCTGCCGATCGCGCCCTGGAGGTTGATCGTCAGGTTCTCAGCTGCGACGCCGATGCCGCCGACCGTCTGGAAGAGTCCGCCGAGCGGCACGGCCACGAACGCGTCGCCGCCCGCGCCGATCCGCTCGAAGTCCAGGTCGCCGCTGATCTCGCGGAGATCGAGCAACTGGCCAGCGGTGGCCGACGTTAGCGTGCCGAGCACCTCGATCCTCAGCGGCGTGTGCGTCGAGCCCGAGTGGGTCGCGGCGATGTCGCCGGAACCGGCGAGCAGCACGAGATTCCCGCCCGTGTGGATCTGGAGCGTCGGCGCCGTTCCTGCGCTCAGGATGTCCTGCGCGGTGGTGAGGCTGGCGTCGGTGCCGGCACTGACGAAGCCGATGTTGAGATCAGGCTGCGTGCTCTGGACGAAGACCGCGCCGCCGGTCGAAGTCGCATTGAACGTCCCGGTCGCGCCGACGAAGAGCGGCGCGAGCTGCTTGACCTCGATGCCCGTGAGCGTGACGCCGCTCGGGATCGACGGCGTGCTGGTGAAGCTGAAGCGCACGGTGTGCCCGAGGCCGTCGACGCCGACGATCGCGACATCACCCGGGGCGGCCGCGAGCGCGAGCGCCGCCGCCTGCTCGTCGGTGAGATGGCCGTTCGTGAGATCGCTCAGGGAGATGAAGACCGGCGCCGCGAGCCGCCCGATGCTGCCGGTCGCCTGCAGGGTGACGTTCCGGCCGAAGACGTTCGGGTTGGCCGGCGGGACGGGTGTGCCAGCGGACGGCGACAGCGCGGTGCGGTTCACGAAGTACCGCAGCTCGTCAGTGGTCCACTCGGCGCGATCGGTCAGATCCGTCTCCTGCGCGGTCGTCGCGTCGTAGGAGAAGGCCGCGTTGTGGGTCGTGAAGTCAGCGCTCGTGCGCCACGCCGCGTCGAGGTTCGCGTCGAAGAACGGCACGTACGCGACGTACAGGCCTTGGGCGTAGGCCAGGACCTCGGCGTCGCTCGCGGAGTGGCCGAGCGCCCGCGTCGCGTGAGGCCGCAGGTTCGCGAGGCCGTCGTCGGACAGGCTGGTGATCTCATCCGCCGTGTACGCGTCGGCGTTGAATCGCAGCGCCCAGTACTGCTCGTAGTTGCGGTCGACCTGAGTCTCGAAGGCAGTGATCGTCTGCCCCTTCAGGTCCGCCACGCCCAGGTCCGCCGTCAGCTTCAGGCGCGCCCACAGCGCGTTGGCCTCGTCCTCAGCGAGCAGCTGCGCAGGCGTGTAGCTGAACCGATCGAAGATGCCGCCGGCCAGGACGTCGACGAAGACGTCGCCGTTGTGCGAGTTGATCTCGCTGACGACGAGATTGCCCGCGACCTGGCGCAGGCCGATGTCGCCGTCCGCCTCGGCGAAGAGGAAGCCGCGGTTGAAGCCACCGTTCGACAGCGGGATCGCGTGCGCGTTGATCCGCAGCGGGTTCGCGATCGTGCCGATCGTGCCGACGCGTGAGATCAGCATGATGTCGCGGCCACTCACGTTCAGCGTCGTGTTGGACGACGACTGCGCGCGCACGAGCGCCCCTTCAGCAGTGATCGAGACATCGCCGTAGCCGGACGCGGTGCCGGCCGAGACCTGGCCGATGCGCGCGGCGGACGACAGGCTCACGTAGATCCCGCCGCCCGTGCCGCTGGACGCGTTGAGGACGCCGCTCGGCGTGAGCGAGGCGTTGATCGGGCCACCCGCCGTGCCGACCCCGCCCGCTCCCGAGAGCGTCAGGTTGTTCGTCACGATCGGCGGGTTCGCACCGCCGCTGCCGCCGCCGCCCGCGAGGATGACCCGGAACAGCGACGACTCGCTCGATGGCTGCCGGATCGAGCCACCGCTCGTGGCGGTCACGTTCGTGTCGCCGTCCGGGTTGGTGAGCGTCCCGTCCAGGAAGATGTTCGAGTTCGAGCTGATGTCGATGAGACCGCGTGAGTGGCCGCCGAAGACGATGTGGACCGGGTTGTCGGCGCGCACCGACATCGTCATCGTGAGAAGGGCGTCGCCGGGCTCGATGAACGTGCGCAGCCACGCGCTCTTCTGCTCGCCGTCGAAGTTGCAGCTCGTGTACTCGTTGTAGCCCCCGAAGCCGTGGTAACAGATCGAGATCGCGTCTCCCCCGAAGGAGAAGCCCGTGATGGTCTGCCGGAACTGCGTCGTGTCGCTCGGGGCGAACACAAGGTGGCTGTCCGGCAGGTCGGCGCTCTGATATTGGAACGTCGTCCAGTTGAAGAACTGCCACGGGTTGGTGGGATTGCTCGGGAACTCGAAGCCCCAGCCCGTCGCGCCATGGCCCTTGCCGGTGTCGGCGTCGCGCGTGATCTCCGCGCGGAGCTTCCACTCGAGACGCCAACCGGACTGCGGCATGAAGTTCGTGTCCGACGCCGCGATGTGGCTCGTCGGGCCGGCGTTGCGCAGGTCGTCCATCGTGGCCGACAGGGATCCGGTGTACACGTCGATCCCCAGTCCCGGCCTGAATGAGTACATCGTCTGGACATTCGTGTTCGTGTCGAGCAGGTCGATGATGCTCGTCGAGGCGTTCGCCGCGGCGGTGCTGCCCGCGTAGACATCATTCACGACCAGCGGAACGCCGGCCTGGTTGTCGACGTCTACGTGACCGAGACCGCCATTGACCTTGATCTCGCCGAGGTCGTTCGTGTTCACCAGCTTGCCCTTGATCCGAACGATCCCGGATCCGCCCGACGCCTTGACGTTGTCCAGTGTGATCTCGTTCGTGCGGGCGTCGTACGTCGCGCCGATCAGCGAGTCCCCAAGGTTCACCGCGGTGACCGGCAGCGACACCGTCGGCTTGCTGACGAGGCCCGCGCGCCACATCGCGCGGTAGGTGGCGAGGTCGACGTGCAACAGGCCACCAAAGATCGGAACCGTGAGCGACGACGGGAGACGCGCCGACCAGTCGGTGGGCGGGCCTACCTCGATGTGCGTGTTGAGATCGACGGCGGTCGCGCTGATCAGAACTGCCGTGCCAGCGACGATCCTGCTCTGTGGCGTGCCAGTGCCGCCCGGGTCGCCACTGCTACTGGTGTTCGCTCCGGTGAAGTCGCCGGCAGCGCGTGTCACCGTCAGACCGACGATCGGGATCGCGCGGTAATTCGAGGCACCCTCGCCGCCGATGTCGTACGTCGGTCCGGAGGGGTTGCAGTTCCCGCCCCAGTTCGGGATGCAGTCGCCGAGATAGATGATCGTCGGCCCGGCGTTGCCGTCACTGACATGGCCGATGAGCGCGGTCATGAGGGCGAAGCTGGAGCCGAAGCCGGGGTGCTCCGCGTTCGCGACGTATGCGATCGCCATGTCCTCGTCGAAGTCCGCCGAGCTGAGTACCTGGTGCGGATTGCCGCCGGGGTAGACGACGACCGGGTCCCACTCGCTCATCGGCGCTGCGCCGAGCACGGCGGTGCCCACGACGGTGAGCGCGAACGCGCCGTTCGGCGCGCTGATAGACACGTTCGCCGCGTACATCGGCGCGACGAGGATGATCGAACCCTGGTCGTTGACGAGGTCGACGAGGCCGCCGAGATTGCTGACCTCGCCCGCGATGATCATCCCCGGACCGGTGGCGGGCGTGCCGTACGTGCCGCCGAACCGGTTGTGCATCGAGATGACGCCGCCGGCGTCGACGTTGTTCTCGGACTTACTGATCGATACCGGCTTCGTCGCGCCGCCGCGGAACACCACATGCCCGCCCGTGCTGAACGGGATGATCACCGTCCCGTCGACGATCAGATAGCTCTTGCTGAAGTTGTCGACGGTGATCGTCGGACCGCCGTACGCCGTCAGCGACGCGCTGCCGGAGGCGTTCTTCGCGTCGATGATCACGTTCCCGCCGGCGGCGAAGAGGTTGCCCAGCCGGATCGCGCCGACGGTCCCCTGCTGCAGGTACTGCACGAGGATGGCGTTGTTCTGCGCATCGCCGCCCGGCGCGGAGTTGACGAAGTTACGCGGGTTGAAGCTGCCGTCGTAGGTGCACGTGACCGGCAGCGAGTTCGCGTTCTGCGTGACCGAGCCGCAGCCGGTGAACCCGCTGGCCTGATCAGCGGTGTTCGCGATCGTCAGCGTGAGCTCGTGGTAGAAGCCGGCGATCAAGGTGCCGTTGACGCTCACGTTCGCGGTGATGTCGACGTCGGTGTCGCTCGAGCCGTCGGTGACCGGGATGAAGCCAAGCTCGTAGCCGTGACCGGTCCCGTCGGCGCGCGCGACCGGATCGTGCGGATTCGCGCCGATGGTGACATTTCGGCCGGCGTGGATCGTTGCGCCGGAGACGGTCGTCTGCTGATTCGTGTCGAAGGTCGTGTCCGCCTCCGCGACGGGCACCGCGATGAGGCCGCGGACGTAGGACTGCGCACTCGTCGTTCCAGTGAGGCTCGTCTGTCGGTGGCCGGTCGAGTCGTCGCCGGCGCGGATGTTCACCTCGCCGAGCGCGGTGATGTTCGCGCCGGTACCGACGGTGATCGTTTCGTCGGAGTCGACGTCGAGGTCCGCGAACGCCGCGCCGACCGCAGCAAGACCCCAGGTCGACGCTTCGGCCTGGAGACTGCCCACCGCGATCGTGTAGGTACCGATCCCGGCGTTCTGCGTCGTGAAGAGCGTGGCACCCGTGCCGACGAGCACAGTGCTGTGCAGGCTGGCATCGACGCTCGACGCGACGCCGGCGCCGTTGATCGCGCCGCCAGTCTCGAGGTTCATCCGATCGCTCACGAGCATCTGGCTGCCGGCATCGATCCCGATCGACGCCTTGTTCGTCATCGGCTCGTTCACGGCGGAGATGTTCAAGTTGTTGCCGATCGTGACCGTCGAGTGGCCGGTGATGTCGGCGCTGCTCGACGCGGCCGTCGCAGTGATGCCGCCACCGCCCGCGGCCTCGACGTTGTCCGTCGGCTCGCCGACGCTGCCGCCGGCGAGCGAGAAGAAGTCGTTCTCAGAGGTGATCAGCACGATGCCGGTCGCGGCGATGGTGAAGCCCGATGGCAGCGTCGTCGCTGAGGACGTGTCGCCGTCGAACGAGGCGAACGCGCCTGAGGCCCCGACGACGGCGGCATTCGTCGAGTCCGAGTGGATGTAGTACTGAGCCTCGTTCTGCGACGAGATCGTCACGTCGTTCGCGTACAGGGTGTGCGCCGTCGCACCGATCGTCGTACTCGAGCTCGAGTCGTCGTCTGCATCGGCGATGGATCCGTTGCCGGCGACGACGCCGCCGCTGCCCGCGGTGCTCGCCGCTACGGTCGCGTTGATGCCGTGCGAGCCGACCGTGAGGTCGCCCGTCCGCGTCGACTCCGTGTCGAGCCCGGTGCCCACGGACGTGCTCGTCGTGACGTTGCTTGACGCGTCCGCGACTGCAACGCCGATTCCGATGAAGCCGACACCGACACCCGTCGCGTCCGACTGTGTCTGTGAGTCACTCGCCGAGGAGACGGTGACGTCGCCGTCCGGCAGCGACACGTTGTTGCCGAGCGAGGCGGACACGCTGCCGGTCGTGGAGGAGAGGGCGACCGCGCCCTGCGCACCCAGGAGGATGCCGCCTCCGCCGGCGACCGCGTTGGCGTAGGCGTTCTTCGGATTCGTCCCGCCCGTCGGTCGGGCGAGCGTCGCGGTGACCGTCAGCGAATCCGAATCGAAGTCGGCTCCGTTGCCGATCGAGGCGATCACGTTCACCTCGTTGCTCGCCTGCGCGTACGAGACGCCGAGGCTCGCGCCGCCAGAAACGCCGACGCCGATGGCCACCGCGCTGATCTCCGGCGTCGCCGTGGCGCTCACGGTGATCCCACCGGTGACCTCGATCGACGCACTCCCGGAGACGCGGGCGCTCACCTCGCTCGGGTGCAGGTGCGTGTACGCGACCGCGCCGTTGAGAGCGACGCCGATGCCGGCGGCGACGGCGATCGCCTGCGTACGCGCGGTGCTGTTGTCCTCGGCCTCGACGGAGAGACTCGAGACGGTGCCGGTGTCGCCGATGGTGGCGTCGCCGACGGAGGCCTTCGTCGATCCAGTGAGGTTCACCACGCCGATCGAGACGCCGGCCGCGACACCGCCGATCGCGCCGCCGATCGTCAGCGCCGCGACACTGCGGTCTTCGTTCTCCGCCCTGACGGTGATCCCGCCGACCGCGCGGTGGATCGTGGCCGAGTCGTCGATCTTCGCCAGCTGCGTGCTCGAATCGATCAGCACCGTGACTTGCGCGCCGACGCCGACGGCCCCGCCGCCACCGGCGAAGGCGATGGTGCTCGTCGCTTCCTTGAGACCCGCGTGGACGTTGAGGCTCCCGCCCGCCGAGATGACGGCAGTGCCGCCGACCTCCGCCGTCGTCTCCTGGGCGATCGTGCCGACGAGGAGCGAGGCGCCGACGCCGACGGCACCGCCGGCGGCAGAGCCGACGATGCCGCCGAAGCCGATGTTGTCCTCGGCGTTCACGCTCACATCGCCGGAAGCGGTGACGTTCCCGAAGATCTGGGCCGTCGTGCCGGGGGCGATCGGCGTGGTCAGCGCGTCGCCCGTCGGGCTGCCGAGCGCGTTGCCCTTCGTCTGGATGGTGGAGGCCGGCCCACTCGTCTGCGCGTTGATCCGGGACTGGGTCTTCTGAGCCCCCGAGTCGCTCGGCGTCGTGCTCGGCGCGACGCCGTCGAGGATGTTCTGGTACGTGCCGCTGCCGGAGACCTGACCGTCCGCGTCGTCGGCCGGATTGTTGCCTGAGCCCGACTCGCTGAGCGCGTTGCCGGAATCGCCCTGGCCGTTGTCATAGGAGTCGGTCCCGTTCGAGCCCATGCTCCAGACGGCAATCGCAGCGCCGACGGCGACGGCGCCACCACCGACGGCGAACGTGTAGGTCGTGAAGCGCTTCCAAGTGAGCGCGTTGACATCGACGCGACCGCTCGCGTTCACCGTCGCACCGTTCGCGATCGTTGCGGACGTGTTCGCGCTGACGATGCCGATGTCGACGCCGGCGCCGACGCCGACCGCGCCCGCCCCCACCCCGCCGGCGATCGTGATCGTCTTGATCTTGTCGAGCGCAGAGACGTTCACGTCTAGCGAACTCGTCGCCGAACCCGCCAGCGTGGCCTTCGTATCAATCGAGGCGACCGTCACACCGACCGGTATGGCGACCCCGACGGCGCCTGCGCCGATCGCGAGCACGAGGCCGAAGATGTCCTCGCTCGACGAGGCCTGGATCGCAACGCCGCGGAAGCTGGCAAATCCGAAACCGCCATCGCTCAGCGTGCCGTTGGATATCGCGGCGAGCGCAGCGCTGGCCAGCGTCGCCCCTGATGTCGCGGTGCTGGAGCCGCCGAGCACCGCCTCAGTGCTCTTCGTGATCGAAAGGACGTAGATGCCCACACCCACGCCGACGAAGCCGCCTGCGGCGCCGCCGGTGATGCCGATCACTTTCGTGTCGTCGCTCGCGAGGATCGCAACGTTGCCGCCCGCCGCGAGCGTGACGCCCGTGCCGGTCTTTCCCCACGACTGGGCGCCGAGCACGATGACGCCGACCGCACCGGCGACGCCCGCGGTGCCGCCTGCACCAGCGGCTGTGAAGCCGACGATCGACTCTTGCTGTGAGGAGGTGATGACGATGTCCTTCGCCGCCCGGACGATCGCCGAATCGTCGACCAGGGCGGTCGCGTACTCGTGCAGGACCGCGACGCCGACGCCGACGCCGACGCCGGCGCCGCCGCCGATCGAGAGCGAGGCGGACGCGAACAGCACGTGCAACTGGTTGCCGGCCGAGACGAAGACCGACTGGTCCGCGTTCGCGCCGCTCGGGGCCGGGTCGTTCACGTGCGCGTTGGCACCGACCTTCGCGGTGGTGTCCACGGTGATGACGTTGACGGCGCCGCCGACGCCGACACCTGCGCTGCCGCCCAGGGCGACGGCGATGCCGACGGCGTTGACGTCATCGCTGTTGGTCGCGGTGACCGCGACGCCACGGAAGCCTGGGAGCTCGTTCGCGCTGACGCTGTGCGGGCCCGAAGCGGATGCGTCGCTCGACGGCATGTTGCCCTGCTTCACGAGGCTGTGTGACTTCCCCGTCATGCCCGTCGTCCCGATGTCGATCTGGCTGCCCGCCTCGGCGTCCTCCTTCGTCCGCGCGAGCTTGAAGGCGGCGCCTCCGTTGGTGTTGCCGATCACGTAATACGTGCCGCCGTCCTGCAGGCCCTCGATCGGGGTGCCGCCGCCCGCGCTGTAGACGATCGGGTCGCCGGTGCTAAGACCAAGGTCGTACGGAAGCGTGATCGTGTCGCCGCCGCCACTCACGCGTCCGTTCGGGTCGAAGCGGAGCTGGTCGTCGCTCTTCGGCTCCGCGGCGTCGGTCGAGATCAAGCGGTGCGACTCGCCGGTGCCCTGCGACGTGAGGTTGATCGCGGTGCCCGCGTCGGCGTGCGCCTTCGAATTGGCGAGGCGCACGTGCGTCGCGTCGTCGCGGATGACCCAGTACACAGTGTCTGCGGCGAGGTTGCCGATCGGCGTCCCGTACCCGGGGTCGTACGTGACGGTATCGCCGGTGTGGAAGCCGAGATCCGTCGGCAACGTGATCGTCTCGGTCGATGTGTTCACCGCGCTGGACTTGAAGCGCGGGTCGATGCTGCTGACGGTGTACGAGCCGCTCTTGATCGTGAGGGCGCTCCCGTTGCCCTTGCCCGTGACGCTTGCGTAGTCGCCGATCGTCGCGCTCGTCGTCTTCGTCAGCACCGGCACGACGGCTGCGACGCCGACGCCCGCGGAGCCACCCGCCGACACAGTGCCGGCGACGATGTTCATCGTCAGCTTCTCGTCGGCCTGGACGCGCACCGACCCGTCGGCGGTGACGGTCGCGGAGTCGCCGATGAGCGCGGTCGTCGTGATCGTGTAGACCGAGACGCCCGCGTTGACCGATACGCCCGCGCTTCCACCGGCGCTGATCCCGGCGGCGATCGACGTGGCCTGCTCGGTCGAGGTGGCGTCGACGGTGACGTTGCCACGGGCGTTGGCGATGACCGAGTTGCCGATCTTGGCTTCGGTCGTCTTGTTCACGACCTCGACATCGACCCCGACCCCGACGCCGGCCGAACCTCCGACCGCGATCGCGCCGGCGATGCCCAGCAGGTCGGTGTCGTCTCGGGCACTGATCGCGATGTTCTGGCCCGCGGCGGCGCCGCTGTTGTCCCCGTTGAGCGTGGCACCAGTGCCGATCCACGCCTTCGTCACATTGGTGATCACGCCGACGGTGACCGAGCCAGCGATCCCGGCGCTCGATGCCCCACCGCCAGCGATCGACATGAGCATGATGTCCTCGGTCTGCTCGGCGCTCACGTCGAGGCCCACGCCGCTCGCGGCCTTGATATCGGCGTTCTGACCGATCGACGCCTCGACGAGGCCGTCGCGGACGAGGATCGCTGAGGCGACGCCAAAGCCAGCACTCGAGCCGCCGCCGACGCTACCGGCGAGGAGCTTGAGCCCTGTGACCGTATCGGTCGCTTTGACTTCGAGTTTGCCGCCCGCGTGCACCGTCGCGCCCGCGCTCGGCCCGCCGTTGATGTACGCGCGCGTGCCCGGGACGCGCAGCGCGGACTCGAACTCGGTCTGGCCGCTGCCCTTGTTCCAGACGAAGACGATGAACGAGCCGCTCGCTCCGACGCTGCCGGTGGTCGCGCCAGCCGACATCGCGATCTCGAGGATGTCCTCGGTCGACGTCGCCGTGATGCTCACGTCGCCGCCGGTGTTTACGTCCGCGGACTTGCCGATGAACGCGCGGTCGTCCTTGTTCATGACCTCGACGATCAGGCCAACGCCAACGCCGGCCGAGCCCGTCGTGAGGCTGAGCGCGCCGGCGACGTTGGTGATCTCGGTGCTGTCGGTCACCGAGACGGTGATGTCCTGGTCTGGGTCGGTCGAGATCGGGTCCGCGTCCTGGTTCACCTGCGCGCCGTCCGCGATGTACGCGTACGTGCGCATGTCCCACACGTCGACGATCACCGAGCCGCTCACCGCGTTCGATCCCGTGCCGGCGCCACCAGCGAGCGCGACCGAGGTGAGCGACGGGTCGGGGATGAAGCTGACCGGGATGTCGAACGTGATGGGCGAGAGGGTCGTCGTCGCGCTGACGGTCATGCCCTTGGCCGCGTCCACGTATGTCACGTCCGAGCCGCTCGTGCCCGAATCGATGTAGGCGCGCGTGCTCAGCGGGTTGAAGATGTTGACGGCGATCGCACCGCCGACCGCCGCGCTGCCGCTGATCGCGAGCGCGCCCGAGACCGCGAGGTTCTGCAGCGCGAAGTTGTTCGTCGCGTTGACCGTCAGCGTGTCGGTCGAGTCGACGTTCGCGCCAACGCCGATCTTCGCGGTCGTTTCGAAGTCGACGTACATGACGCCGATCGATGCGGCCACGCCGACATCGGACTTCCCGCCGCCCGCTGCGAGGCCCCAGACGACGAAGTCGTTGCGCTCGCTCGCGGGCGTGATCGCCTCGACGGTGATGCCCGCACCGCTCACGGTCGCGTGGTCGCCGATGATCGCCTCGTTCTCGGCGATGAGCACGTTGAGCCCGACCGCTGCGCCGACGTTCGCGTCGCCACCGGATGACGTGAGAGCGATGCCCGTGGCCTTCGCCGTCGCGTCCACCTGATACGACGCGCGCACGGTCACGGCGCCGCTGGTCGCCGTGAGAGTGACTCCGTCCGCGACCTTCGCGCGGTTCTCGGAATCGACCCAGTTCACCGCGATCGCAGCGGCGACGCCCACGCCCCCACCCTGCTCGCCGGACTCCTCGGAACTCTTGCCGTTCGCCTCGGTCGTCTTGTCGCTCGCCTTCGGAAGGTCGCCCGTGCCCTTGTCGCTCGTGTTCGGGTTGTCCTTGACCTGCGCGTTCGACTTGTCATCGGAGTTCTTTTCGTTGCTGTCCGACGAATCGGCACCGCTCGCGGAGGCCTTCGCCTCGGAGGCGCTGTTCATCGTCGACGACGCAAGGATCTGGAACGAGTCGGCGTTCATGCTGCGCGCGATCTCGGCGTTCGTGTCCCAGAAGACGATGACGTTGATCGCGACGTTCGCGCCGACCGCGGTGTCATCGCCTTCCGCCTTGGCCTCGCCCTTCGTGCCAGACGCGTCCATCGTGTGCGTCGCGCTGACGCTGACATCTCCGGTCGCGGTCCATGTGCTGCCCGAACCGACGCGGGCGACGGTCTTGTCGTCCACATCAAGCGCCAGCGCGACTGCCGGCGTGATCGCGGTACCGCCCTTGGAGCCGGCCTTGACCGCGGTCACGACGGTCCGTTCGCTGCTCGCTGAGACCGTGACGTCGTCGCCGTTCGAAATAGCGACGCCGTTCTCGATCTCGGCGCGCGTGTCGGTGGAGAAGAGGATGTTGAGCGCGATCGAGGCGCCGACGCCGACGTCGCCGCCCTCGGCCGCAGCTTCGGCTTTGGCTGTGTCGGATTCGACGTGCGACGCGGTCAGGGATACGTCGCCTGTGCCTGCATTGACGGTGGTCTGGGCACCGCTGACAGCGGTGCGCCGGTAAATGACGGCCTGTGTGTCGTTCTCGACGATGTTGATGGCGAGCGCGCCGGCCACGCCGGTGTCCTCGCCGCCCGCGCCAGCTGTTGCTTCGGCTTGAATCTCGTGCTGAGCAGCCGTAGCCGGCGGGGTCGGGGGGCCGCGGATGCCGGCGTTAAGAGTTACGCCGTTCGCGGTCACGTTCGCCTGCTCGCCGATCGTGGCGAAGATGCTCGACTTCGCGTAGTTCACGGCGACGCCGGCGCCGACGGCTGTCGTGCTCTTCGTCGCCTTGCCGTCCGCCTTCGCGCGCGCGACCGTGCGGCCCTGCGCGTCCAGCGCGAGTGGACCGCCCGAGTTGATCGGCATACCGGTGCCGTTCGGGATCTGCGCGCGGTACGTCGTGATCGAAACGTTGAATGCGATCGCGGCGGCAACGCTGACCGAATCGCCCTCACCATCGCCGTCGGTGTCGCCCTCTGACGTCGCAGCTTTCTTTGTGCTTGTCTGCCCGCTGTCCTTCGTACCGCCGTTGTTCGCGTTGGCCTTGGCGTTGCCGTTCGTGAGCTCCTGGTCGCCCTTTTCGTTGACGTTCTTGCCGCTGCTGTCCTCGTGTGTCGTCTCGTCCTCGCCCTCCGCGCCCGCGGCGCTCGCGGTCGCGTTGGTGCCGTTCGACGAGGTGCCGTAGGCGGCGAAGCGGATGCGGCCCGCCGTGCCGGTTCCGGTCGTGGTGATCGCGCGGTCCGTGTACGCGTCGGCGTTGTGCACCGCAACACCGAGCGCGAGCGCCACACCAACGGCCGTGTCGGAGCCGACGGCGTCGCCGATCGCGTCGGTCGTCACCGAAGCTGTTTGCGACGCCTCGGCGTCCAAGCTGCCTGTGAGCGTGAGGAGCGTGCCCGAGCCGATGGACACGCGGGTGTTGAGCAGCGAGAACGAGAGCGCGAGGCTGCCGGCGACACCGGTCCCGCCGCTCGCGCCGTTCTCGGCCTTCGTCGTCATCGCGTTCGTCGTCGTCGCGCGCAGCTGCAGGTCGCGCGCGCCCGTGAGCGTCGCCGACGGCGCGAGCTCGGCCGTCGTGTCGTCGTCGGCGATGTCGAGCGCGACCGACACGCCGACGCCGGTGCTGTCGCTGTCACCAGGCGGCGCGTCGAGACGCAGCTGATGCTCGGTGCCCGTCGCGACCGTCAGATCAATGTCTATCGCGGTGCTCGACGTGCAGTTGTCATCGTCGTCGGGCTCGACGAGCGCGATCTTCTTCGAGTCGCTCGCGTTCACCTTCGCGCAGTAGGTCTTGCCATCCTCGAGGTTGCCGATCGGGGTGCCGCCGTTCGCCTTGTAGACGACCTTGTCGCCGGTCGCAATGTCGGAGCCATCGCCCTTCTTGATGCTGTAGGGCAAGGTGATCTCATTGGCGCCGGTTTCCGTTGCCTTTGCGGGATCGAACAGCTGCTTCGCGACGAGAGCCTTCGCCTCATTGGTCGCGTTCGACGAGGCTGCGAGGTGCACGTCGTTGCCGGACGCCACCGCGACCGCGCCCTTCAGTGACGCGGTCGTGTCGGCGACGACGATGTTCACCGCCAGCGATCCGGCGACGGTGACCTCATCCGCGTTGCCGACGCCGGAGGTCGCGGTCGCGCCGTACGTGGACGCCGCGGGCGCGATCGCCTCGATCGTTATCGTGCGCGCGCTCAGCGGAGCGCTCACGGACACGTTCCCCGCGACGTAAGCCTCGTTCGTGAGCTTCGCGACGTTGACGGCGATCGCGACGCCGACCTTGGTATTCGTCGAGCCGTCGGAGTTCGTGCTGCTGTCGTCGGACGGCTCGACCGGCGAACCATCGGCGACGGCGGTCGAGGTGTTGGTCGCCGAGCTGCGCACGGTCTGCGCGCCAGTCGTCGTGGTGACCGTCGACGGGCTCGTGCCGCCGAGGTCGATGAAGGCGCTCGTCGTGCCCACGATCGTGCTCGAGGCGAGGGCGCCAGCGACGCTGATCGTGCCGCTGCTCGTGTCGGCGTTGCCGCCGGTCGTCGCGTCCGGAGAGTCGTCGGTCGTCGTCGAGTCACCGTCGTCGTTCCCGCTCGCGCCGCCCTGGCTCGCGATCGCCGACGTGATGGTCGAGCTCACCGACGTCGCCATGATCGTCAGGCTGCCAGCGTTCACTGTCGTGTCGGAGCCTTGGAGCGATGCCCGCGTCGTGGCCGATGGGAAGAGGACGACCGCGACGCCGGCGCCGGATTGGGCGAAGTGCGCGTCGCTCGCGGCGCTTGCGTACAGGGTGTTCGTTGCGGTGATCTGAAGCGCACCGGCGATGGTGATCGCGCTGCTGCCGGTGACGTCGGTCGTCGCGTCGCTGTCCCCGCCAACGCTGCTGAGCGCCACGTCCGTGTCGTCGACATCCTCGCTCGCGCTGGCGACGTCTTCGGCGATCGCGCTCACGACCGAGGTCGAGGCGATCGTCGTCGCGCCGGTGCTGGTGAGGGTCGAGTCGTCGATCGACACGGAGGCGCTGGAGAGCGCGATGATCAAGCGCTCCGCGGATGGCGGGCTCGCACTGTCGGGGCTCGCGCCGGTGTCCGTGAACGCCGTGCCGGTGCCGGCCGAGACGTACTTGCTGTCCTGACCGTGGCTCGTCGTCCCGCGGTAGATCCGGTACTCGGTGGCGCCCGGGATCGGCGACCAGCTGAGCGCGACGCTGCCAGTCGTGCCGGTCGTCGTCGCCGACGTCTCGACGCCACCTCGCGTCTCGTCCGAGCCGTCGTAGGCGGTCACGCGGTAGAAGTACTTGCCCTCACCGAGCGCGCCACCCGTCGCTGACGGCGTCGCCGTGAGCGTAGACGGGCCATTCGGCGTCGCCGATGCCGTCGCCGTGAGCGACAGTGCGCCGCCGGTGATCGTCGCGTTGCTGACGGTGATCGAGGCGGACGGGTTCGCGGTGAAGAGGAAGTTCGTCTTGAACCGCTTGTCGAAGGCCGTGAGCGTGACCGAGCCGTGCGCCGTGCCGACCGTGTCGCGCGTGTCGATCGTGACGTCCTCGACCTCGATGTTCTCGGCGTCGACGGTGAGGTCGACCTTCGGCAAGACCAGGTCGGTCGTGAACTGGACGGTGTCCTTGCCGCCCTTGCCGAGGATCGTGAGCGAGCCGCCCGAAGCCGGCATGGTGATGTCATGCCGTTCCATGAGCAGGGAATCGACGGTCACCTCGCCCGTGCCGGAGTCCTGCTCGATGGTGATCGTCTCGTCACAGAGGATCGGCACGTCGCAGTCATTGGCCTCGACTGTGACATTTGTCGTTCCAGTGATCGTGACCGGCTCGAGGCCCTCGTAACTGATCGTGCGGCCGTCGACGACGATCGATCCGGCGCTCGGGCTCGTCGGCTTCGACACGACCGAGTCGTGAGTCCCTTGGATCACCAGCTTGTCGAAGCCGCGGTCGCCGCCGTCCACGCTCGTGACCGCGCCGTTCTGGCCAATGACGAACTCGTCCCTGTTATCCGCCGCGCCCTTTAGGTTGGTGAACCCCGCGAAGCTCACACCCCGGCTCGCTGGATCGGTCGGGCTCGTCGTGCCGCTGCCCTGGCCCGTGACGACCCAGGTCGTGTTGGGGCTCGGTCCCGCAAGCGCGAGCGTGTGCTCCGTACCGGTCGCCTTCACCGTCCAGACGTTCGAGAACGTGAGCGTCAGATCCGCGGTCGGTGTCGTGACGGTGCCGTTGCCGTTCGCGTGGTCGAGCGTCCACGTCGCCGTGTCGCCCTTGACCTCGAGCGAACTCGCGCTGCCGGTCGCGTTGTACGTGATCGGCGCGGCGATGCGGCCGGTCTTGTCGACCACGAGCGCGGTGTCCGCCGGCGCGTCGATCGTGAGGGTCTTCACGGTGAGAGCCGGTCGCGCCTGGGTGTTGCCGTCGACCGCGACTTCCAGATCCGGACCGTGGTTCTTCAGCGTGATCGTCGGCGGGCTCGTCGCGACCGGTGCGAGCGACCACGGTGCCTGGAATCCGACCTGGTAGGACCCGACAACCGGCGCGCTGCCTCCGCTTCCACCCGGCAGTGAGCCGCGTGCTTCGACATCGACGACGCCGAAGTCCGGCTTGTCGACCGTGACGGAGCAGGTGCCGTCCGCCCCGGTCGTGCACGAGGTTGGTCCGCTGATCGTCGCGCCGCTCGTGCTCGTCGAGAACTCGACGGTCGCGCCCGCGATCGGCGTGCCGCTATCGGTGACCGTCGCGGTGACCGTCGCCGGCGATCCGGCGTCGACCTTCTGCGACAAGGCGCCCACCGCGACCGCAGGACCACTCGGGATCGGCGTCGGGCTCGGCGACGCCGACGCGCTCGGCGACGCTGATGGGCTCGCGGACGGCGAGGGACTCGCGCTCGGTGATGCGGATGCGCTCGGTGATGCGGATGCGCTCGGTGATGCGCTCACCGATGGTGAAGCACTCGCTGATGGAGACACGCTCGCTGCCGCGGACGCGCTCGGTGCTGTCGTGCCGCTAAGTGCCGGGGAGCCGCTGGATGCTGGAGAGTCGCTCGGTGCGGGTGTCGCGCTCGGGGAGGCCGATGCGCTCGGCGAAGCGGAGGCGCTGGGCGATGCGGATGAGCTTGGTGACGCCGACGCGCTGGGCGACGCGCTGACCGAAGGGGACGGGCTCGGTACCTGGGTTGCGTTCGGTGCTGTCGTGCCGCTCGGTGCCGGGGAGGCGCTGGATGCCGAGTCGCTCGATGCGGGTGTCGCGCTCGGTGCAGGACTCGCGCTTGGTGCGGGACTCGCGCTTGGTGCGACGTATGAGTGCACTGCGTCCTGCTGCTGACATCCGTTTGCCCATGGATGGCGGTCGCATGGATCGATATCAGGAGCCACCGTCGCCGCGGGAACCGCGGTTGCGGTCGGTGTCGGTGCCGGACTCGAGGTCGGATGCGGTACCGCGGATGGCGACGCGCTCGGCTTCGGCGATGCGGGCACCCAGAACGTGCCATCGCTCGTCCACCATCCCGATCGACCGTCGCGATCTACACCTGCTACCAGTGCGTCCTTCGGTGGCGGCGTTCGTGATGCCGCCGGTGACGGTGATGCGCTCTCGCTCGGCGTCGGTGTTGCGCTCGGCGCCGCGCTCCGCGTCGACTGCGTGTTCGTGGTGACCGATCGAGGTGACGGGGCGACCCAATCGAGCGGCTGCACGACAACAGCACCGGTCGCCGGGTCGTATTCGATGACGCGGACTCCCGACGCGTTCGCCCACTGCTCAAGCCCGATCGCGTCGACGCCACTCAGCGTGACTCGGTAGTAACCGCGTTCGGGATCATCGAGCGTCGCCTCGATCGATGGGATGGTCACGATCGCGACGCGCTCGCCCGTATCAGGGTCCTGCGTCCATCGCTCGAGCACGAGGTTGTTGCGTCCGAGGTACGCAGTGATCTCGCCCTCGTTGTAGATGGACGGGAAGTGGATCCACGCGCGATCGCCCTTCGCGACATCAGATGCGCGCGGCTCGACGTACGCCTTGATCTTCGGAAGCGCGAGCGTATAGCGACCCGTCGCGCTCTCACCGCCGACGAACGTGAGACCGAGCGAACCGAGCGCGGCGATCACGAGCGCGTCCTTCGTGCCTTTTGGGAACGTCGCGATCACGGTGCCTGGGTCGTATCCCGATTCGAGATCGATCTTCAGCGATCGCGTCGTCGTGTCCGGACGTGGCGGCGCTGATGCTTTCGCATCGAGCTTGTCGGTCTTGTCAGTGAGCGATTGAGTTGAAGGAGTTGTGGTGACGAGAGCGGCGCGCGGGAACGGAACGCCGATGACGACGACGTATGCGGCGATGAACGCGGAGATCAACCAACCTGCGCCCAGTGGCGCGCGCGGCGACGCCACTAGAAGTTAATGAAGAGCACCCGCTCCCCTTCCCCCACTCACTCCAGCCCCCGACGGGCTGCGTCATGATGCGGGCGGGCGAGCAAGCTTGCAAGTCGTACTTCGTGAAGATGTCGCGAACGCACAGGACGTTTAGTGCGGCTGTCTGCTCGCGATGAGAACGAACGAACGCGCGAGGTCGCTCAGCGAAGCGTCGCGACGTCCTCGACGAGCTCGATGCGCGTGTCCGCGGCGGTGATGCGCGGCCTACCCGCATCGACCGACCCGATGCCGATGTCGCGAGCGATCGAAGAGAGGTCCGCGGTACCAGCGCGACCCGACGAGATCGGGGTCGGGTGGTTCAGTGCTCGCAAAGCGTTCACGCGACCCGCGCCCGAGGCGTCGTCGCGACCCGGATCGCCCAGATCGTCGGCGTATGCCGCGAGACGATCGGCCACGTCGCTCGCGGAGAGACGTGGATCGGCGCTCAACATGAGTGCGGCGATCCCCGCGACGAACGCCGAGGCCTGTGACGTGCCCGAAAGCGCGGCGTAGTTCGGGGTGACACCGCGCGCCGACTGGTACGTCGCGTAGCGCGGGGTCGTGCTGGTGATGCGAACACCAGGCGCGACAATGGCGATCTGCGCGCCACGAGTAGAAAAGGACGTCACCTCGTCGTCGGCATCGGTCGCTCCCACAGCAAGCGCGCCGGGCAACGCAGCCGGGAATTCCTGGGAATTGACGAAGCGGCAGCGGCCGCCGCCCTCGCCGCAGTTGCCTGCCGCGGCCACGACGAGGACGTCCTTCGCGACCGCATAGCGCACCGCCGTCGCGAGGGCATCGCTCTCGACGGGCGAGCCGAGCGAGACGTTCACGATGCGCGCGCCGTGATCGGTCGCCCAGACGATCCCCGCGGCGATATCCGAGTTCGAGCCGGTGCCGGCGCAGTCGAGCACCTTGATGGGAAGAATGCGGACACCGAACGCGACGCCACCGCTGCCGGCCGCCGGGTTCGGCGCGGCGCCGATGATCCCCGCGATGTGCGTGCCGTGCGAATTGTCGTCCTCGTCGTCATAGGTGCAGGCCGATGAGACGCGGCTGAGGAACGTCGCGCCCGGCAGCAGGGCGCCCGCGAGGTCGGGATGCCCGCGGTCCACGCCGGTGTCGACGATTGCGACCACGATCTGCGGCGAGCCGCGCGCGACGTCCCACGCGCGGTCGACCTGCATCCTGCGCAGCGCCCATTGCCCAATGCCGACGTACGGCGCGCTCGAGTTCTGCGCGTCGTCGGCCACGAACGACGCCTCTGCGTCAGCTCCGACGTCCGCGGACCGTACGCGCGACGGCCACGCGACTCCTATTAATAGGAGTGAGCACGCGGCGATGGCGAGCAAGTGCCGACCGATTGAACGCACGTACGACCCTTCCTCGAAGCGGGTAACGCGGGGGCCTAAGGCGTGGTGCGCACCACCAGGACGTTCTCGAGCCGGCGCAGGTCGACCGCCGGCGCGACGATCGCCCGCTGGTATGCCGCCGCCTCCGCGTTCTGCAGCTGGAGCACTCGCCCGACGACGAGGCCCTTCGGGTAGAGCGAGCGCAGCTCGTCGCCGAGGCCGAGCCCGGCGCTGACGACGACGTCACCCACGTTCACCTTCTCGGTCTGGAGGATCCAGTCCATGATCAGCAAGTCGCCGTACTGTCCGCGGACGATCCCGGTCGCCCGCGAGCCCTCGACGAGTGCCGAGAGCGTCGACGATGGATCGGTGATCAGCAGGACCTTGCTGTAGTTCGTCCCGACCTCGGACACGCGCCCGACGAGTCCCTGCTCCGACACGACGACGTGGCCGACCTTGATCCCGCTGTCGCTCCCCGCGCCAAGGACGATCGTCGCGAGGATGTTGCTCGGGTCGCGCGCGATGACCGGCGCCGCGACGGTCTCGTACTTCAGCGTCTTGGCGACCTCGCCGAGCTTCGCGGCCTGCTGCGCCGCGAACGCGGCCTCGCGCAGCTGCACGTTCTCGAGCGTCAGCCGGTCGACGTCAGCGCGCAGCGCCGCGTCCTCGGTGCGGAGGCGCTGGATCTCGGTGATCGCCTGCACGAATCGATTGCTCGTGACGCCGACGTCGGCGAGGACGCGCTGGATCGGGACGAGGAGCTGCGTCGCGCCGGTCGCGAACTGCCGCACGGGCTCGCTGTTGCGTGAGAGGAGCAGGACGAGCGAGATCGCCAAGAGGATCGCGAAAGGACGAAAGAAGCCGGCCTGCGTGCGGCGGGCCCGGCCGAAGCTGGCCATCGCCGGCTAGCGGGGCACCGCGGCGTACGTCTCGACGACGAGGCTGCGGTCGAAGTGCTCCAAGTCCTCCAGGATCTTGCCGCATCCGCGCACCACGCAGGTGAGCGGATCGTCGGCGACGTGCACGGCCATCTGCGTCGCCTCGGCGACGCGCGTGTCGAGGCCGCGCAGCAGCGCGCCACCGCCCGCGAGGTAGATGCCCTGGTCCATGACGTCAGCGACGAGCTCGGGCGGCGTCTCCTCGATCGTCTGCTTGATCGCGTCGACGATCTGCTCGACCGACGGCTCGATGGCCTCGCGGATCTGCGCGCTCGTCACCTCGATCGATCGCGGCAGGCCAGTGAGGAGATCGCGACCGCGGAAGAACGTCGAGACCTCTTCATCGAGCGGGTACGCGGATCCGATCGCGATCTTGATGTCCTCGGCGGTGCGCTCGCCCATGAGCAGATTGAACTCGCGTCGCGCGTAGGCAACGATGTCGCCGTCCATTTCGTCGCCACCCACGCGGATCGAGCGCGAGACGACGATCCCACCGAGCGAGGTGACCGCGACCTCGGTCGTGCCGCCACCGATGTCGACGATCATCGAACCTGACGGCTCGTTGACCGGAAGACCGGCGCCGATCGCCGCGGCCATCGGCTCCTCGACGAGTCGGCACCACCGCGCGCCCGCGGACATCGCCGCCTCCTGCACCGCGCGCTTCTCGACCTCGGTGACGCCCGACGGGATCCCGACGACGACGCGCGGCCGCGGCACGAGGAGCGCGCGGTCGTGCACCTTGCGGATGTAGTGCGTGAGCATGAGTTCGGTCATGTCGAAGTCGCTGATGACGCCGTCCTTCAGTGGACGGATCGCGATGATCGACGCGGGTGTGCGGCCGACCATCCGCTTCGCCTCGGCGCCGATGGCGAGCGGTGCGCCGGTGCGCGCGTCCTTCGCCACGACCGAGGGCTCGGCGATGACGATGCCGCGCCCGCGCACCCAGACCAGGGTGTTCGCCGTCCCGAGATCGATACCGACATCGCGGGAGAACAGCCCGAAGATGCCGTCGAGCAAGAAGTCGTTATCCCTTCCGGCGCGTATGGACGTGGTCATTCCTGAGGATAACGGGGCTAAACGCAGAAACGCGCGCTCCCGCGCGAGCTAGGGCCCGTTATCGGGAGGGATCGGGGTGCGCGTCGGCAGCGGTGTCGGCGTCGGACGGACCGTTGGTACGGGCGTGCGAGTCGGTGTCGGGCTCGCGAGCCTGCGGTACGACGGCGTGGGCGTGCGGACCGTGCGCGTCGGCGAGATGACGGGCCGGCGCGTCGGGACCGGCGTCGGGCGCACCGACGGCGCGGGAGTGCCGGGGATGAGCCGCACGTCGCCTGCATCGGAGAGGCCGGCGAGGCGGATCGGTTGATAGCGGTCGTCGTAGGCGATAACGCGGTGCACGACGCGCGGCGGCGTCTCCTCGAAGACCCACATCGCGCTGTGCTCCGCGTTGGCCCACGCCTCGAAGATGCGGATGTGGCCCTTGCGCGCCGGGTCGCGGCCGATCGTAAGGTTGAGCGCGTCACCCGCACGCAGCGCGTCCTTGGTGATCGGGTAGGAGACGTTCCAGATCGAATCGGTCGTGTAGCGCGAGACGCTCCACACCCAGCTCACGTACGCCGAGCAGTCCATGCCGCTGGAGGTCGAGTTGCCTCCCCAGACGTAGCGAAGCCCGAGGAGCGTCGCGGCGCGCTCGAGGATCCGTTCGCGGATGAAGGTCGTCGGATCTGGCGCGGGCTCGGCTGGCGCGGGTGCGGGCGGCGGAGGGGGCGGTGGCGGCGCGGGCGCGTTCGCGCCGCGCGGATCGCCGGTGAACGTCGCGATCGACACACGAAGGATCGACTCGAGCACGGTCCACGACGTCTCAGGTGCCGCGGCGCGAAGCACGAGGACGCGGTCCGTCTCGCGCGAGAAGAGGTAGCGCGTGAGGACGTGCAGACCGTCGTATGTCGCCTCGTCCTCGAGGACGGTGAAGCCTGGGACGCTGCCGAGCTCGCGCGTTCCGCGACCGCGCCGATCGAGATCGAGGATGTCCGACCCGACGCGCGCGACGCCGATCGAGATGAGCGCGCCCGCGTCCGCGACGAGACCGCTCGTGATCGGGATGGGCGTCGCGTACAGCTGCGTGTCCTGGATCCGCAGCTGGAAGCGCGCCGACTCCTGCACCGGTTCGGGCGGATCGGACAGCGGGTTGAGCGCGGTGACCGGGCTCTGCATCCAGCCCCCCGGCGGCGTGATCGCGAGCGCGAGGTCCGTGTCGGTGAAACGGTCGCCGCGTGGCAGATCGAGGCTCGCGACCTCACTCGGGAGCAGACGCACGTCGGCAGCCGGGGCCGCCGTGTCGTCCGGTAGCGAAGCCGCCGCGGCGCGCACGCTCGGGAGCGGCGCGGCGACGAGAAGCACGGCCGTGACGGCCATGAGGGTGCGCTGCGCCACGGTACCTGCGACTGCTCCCACCGGAGCCGAGAACGAGAGGCCCATGGGGTCCGTTTCAGGCTGCTGCGGCTTTGATACGCCCCGAGCTCCGCTCGGGGCTCGTCGTCTATCGAGCTCCGCTCGAGACCCTACCTACGAAAACGCACCGATACGGCGAAGACTCACCCACCGCCCGGCGCCGAAGACGAGATGGTCCACGAGGTCGATGCCGAGGATGCGTCCGGCGTGCGCCGCCTCGCGCGTGGTGCGGATGTCGTCGGCGGACGGCGTGGGGTCGCCACTCGGATGGTTGTGCGCCATGAGGATCGCCGGTGCTTGCCGCTTGATGGCCTCAGCGAAGAGCTCGGCGATGCGCACCGGCGTGCCCGAAACGCTGCCCATGTAGAGAGGTGTGACGCACTCGAGGAGCCGCTGCTTACGGTTCAGGAGCGCGACGATCAGCTGCTCGCGCTCGAGATGCACGAACTGCGGCGCGAGTGCGGCTGCCGCGAGCTCGGGTGTGTCGCAGCGTTCGCCCGCCGTACCTGCGATCGCAACGCGTCGTCCGACCTCGCACGCCGCGACGAGGCGGATGGACGCGACGTCGCTCACGCCGATCGCACGCAGCCGGATCGCGTCGGCCTGGCCGAGCGCGCGCATACCACCGACGCGTCGGAGCAGCTCGTTCGCCCTTACGAGCGCCGACGATTTCTTGGTGCCGCTGCCGATGACGAGCGCCACGAGTTCGTCGTCAGAAAGCGATGACGCTCCTCGAGCCACGAGCCTCTCGCGAGGTCGCATGGACTCCGGCCACTCGCGAATAGGCACTTCGCATATCTATCGGATACGACGTGAACGTCGGGGGAGAAGTCCCGCGAAGCGGATCAAGGAGAGCTGATCTTCTCCGTCGCGTCGCGCGCGCCACTCGCGGTCGCGGCGGACCGACCGCCGGGGTGCACGGTCCAGTCGCGCTCGTCGAAGTCCTTCGCGCAGTAGGGGCAGATGTTCCACTCGGGGCGGATGAGCTTCCCGCACGACGGGCACACGCGCTTCAGGCGGGTGCGGCACGTCGGGCAGAGGATGTAGTCCTCCTGCACGCGTTCACGACAGGTCGGACAGACGAGTCGCTGCTCCGCCTCGGCGAGCAGGCTCTCCTCCGCGAGCTGTCGCTCGTACGCCTCACCGAGCGTCTCCTTCGGACGCACGATGAGGTAGAGGAAGAGGCCCAGGATGTTGAGCACGACGACCGTGAGGCCCGCGAGGTACGGGAGGATGCGGTTCTCGGTGCGTAGCTGCGCGTCGCGCACGGTCCAGAACACCATCGCGAGGTACAGCGCAAGCACGTAGAGCGCAGCGCCGCGCCACGCGAGCTGCACGACGGGGTTGTTGACGAATGCGGTCCACAGGCCACCAAGATCCGGCATCTCTCTCCTTTAGACCTCCGCTCGTAGACGCTGCTCGCGGCGGACGCGCTCGCGCCAATACTCGAGCAGGTCCGCCAGCGTCTGCTCGAATGGGATCACCGGCTCCCAGCCGGTCGCACGATGGAACTTCGCCGTGTCGGCCCAGAGGATCGGTACGTCCGACGGGCGCAGCCGCGCCGGATCCTCCTGGGTGCGGATCTTCGTCCTCGCGTGCGTGAGCAGGATGTCGAGCATCTCGCGGATCGACCAGCACTTTCCGCGCCCGACGTTGTACGACTCGCCGGGCTCGCCCTTCTCCAACGCGAGCCAGTACGCACGCGCCATGTCGCGCACGTCGGTCCAGTCGCGCTTGGTCGTGAGATCCCCGTGGTAGATCACCGGCTCATGCTTCCCTGCCTCGATCAACGCGATCTGGCGCGCCATGGTGCTCGTGACGAAGATGAGACCGCGTCGCGGGCCGGTGTGGTTGAACCCGCGCGTCACCACGAGGTGCAGCCCGTAGGACTTGAAGTACTGGTACGCGAGCTTGTCCTGCGCCACCTTGCTCACCGCGTAGGGCGAGAGCGGGCGCAGCGGGTTCGTCTCCTTCATCGGCACCTCGTCCGGCTGGACCAGGCCGTACTCCTCGGATGACCCCGCGACGTGCATGCGGATCTGCTCGTCGTGGCGGCGGATCGCCTCGAGCAGGTTGAGCTGCGATTCGATGTTGATCCGGAGCGTCGCCGCGGGCTCGTCGAACGACGACTGCACGAACGACTGCGCCGCGAGGTGGAAGATGCGCTGCGGCTGAACCGACGCGACGAGCTTCTCGACCGCGCCGGCGTCCGTGAGCTCGCAGTGGAGCAGCGTGACGCGTCCCGTGTGCGAGTCGTCGCGCACCGTCGCGCCTGTGGGGTAGCGGCCCTCGATGAGATCGAGCTTGCGCTGCGCGAAGACGTCCTCGAGGTTCTCCATCCGCGATCGCCACCGGTACGTCCCGTAGATCGAGACGTCGGGGTGGTTGGCGAGGATGTACTCGGCGAGGTGACTCCCGGCGAAGCCGGTGATGCCGGTGATCAGGACGCGCATGCGGCGACCACGATAGCAATCACCATGCCCATGTCGGTCGCTGGGCGGTCGACCGTCCCCGGCGTGTCCCTGCCTAACGGCTGCTCGGTCTGGAGGCCCACTTCCTTCGGAGTGGCCTCCAGTAGTAGACCTTCCAGCCGCTCGTGATCTCCTTTAAGAACTCGCTGGGAACGCCGGTCTGGGTGAACGTGATGCGCGTGCCGCCCGGCGCCTTCGCCAGCGCGAACGTCGCCTTCGAGTACACGCCCTTCGGCCAATTGTTGGCGCGCCACGTCTGCACGATGCGCTTGTCGGCGGTGAGCGTGAGCTGCTTGCCCTCGAGGTCGTGCCCGACCTTGAAGGCGCCGCCCACGCGCCGGCTTACGGTCGTCGGCTGCCCCGACAGCGCGCCGTGCTGCTCGCCGTCCATGAGCGTCTCGTACACGTCGTGCGGTGTCGCGCCGCGGATGAGCGCGGTCTGCTTGATGGTCGCCATGTGGTCCCCTCCTCGCGTGTCGCTGCGAGACTAGCGAAGTGCCGGTCCTCGATATCCGCCGTCACGCGCAGCGTCAGAACATCGACGATCAGCGCTCCGCACTTTCGACAGCCGGCATCGCGATGTGCGAAAAGCTCGCGAAGTCCGCGCCGAAGTACGCCCTCGTGGTCTCCAGCCCGCTGCCGCGCGCGAAGGAGACCGCGCAGCGCATCGCCGGGCGGCTCGACGCCGTCGAGCCCGGATTGCTGCCCGATCTCGGCGGCGAGGCCGCGCAGCTGTTCGGCGAAATGCGCACGCTCGCGGACTGGGAGCGACTCATCGTGCGCGACGCGACCGCACGAACGTTCGCCGACGAGCAGCTGCCTGTATGGGCACGCATCGTCGCGCGCGCGGGCGAGAAGGATCGCGTACTGGCGGTGTCGCATGGCGGCATCATCGACCTGCCTGCGGTGCTACTCATGCAGCTGCTGCGAATGCCTGTCGACGGTCCGTCACTGAGCTACGGAGACGGGATCAGCGTCAGCTACGCGAAAGCCGCGCCGAAAGCGCTCACGATCCTGCGCGCATGACCGGCGTGACGCCGAGCCGGTCGCTCTCGCGCATCGCGGGTTTGGACGGTCTTCGAGCGATCGCCGTGATCGCCGTGATCCTCTTTCACTCGCACCTGCCGGGAACAGAGCTCGGCTGGGCCGGCGTGGAGTTGTTCTTCGTCATCTCAGGATTTCTGATCACGCGCATCCTGCTCGATCTGCGCGAGCACGCGCGCTACCTACAGATCTTCTACGCGCGCCGCGCGCTACGGATTCTGCCCCTGTACTACTTCGTGCTGATCATCAGCGTGGCGATGGCACTCTCGCTTGGGCGATCGATCGGCTCGTTGCAGGTGCCGTTCTATCTGATCTATGTCCAGAACTACGTCCCGCAGATCTCATCCTCGATGAGTCAGGGCATTCCTCTCACGTCGCACACCTGGACGCTCGCGGTCGAGGAGCAGTTCTACTGGCTGTGGCCGCTCGTGATCCTCGTCGTGCGCGGCGCATCGCTACGGTACGTGCTGGTGGGCTGCATGATCGCCGCGCCCCTCGCGCGTCTTGCGCTTTTGTTGTGGACGGGCAATCCCTTCGCGACCGTCGCGTCACTCCCGGCCCAGGTCGACGCGCTCGCGGCCGGCGCGATCCTCGCCGTCGCGGAGCGGGCGGGCACCCCCGCCACGATATTCCGGCGCTGGGGTGCGCTAGCGGCCATCGCCGGCGCGATCATCATTGTCGTCCTCGTATTGAGCGGAGGCCTCTCGATGTTCGCACACACCGAGGAGTGGGCGCGTCGACCACTCAATGTGCTGCTGCTGTCCGCTTTCGCCACGCTGTTCGTCGGCGTCGTCGCGCTTGCGGCATCGGGGCGCGGCCGTGTCATCCGCGCGCTCGAGTGGCGCCCGCTCGCGCATGTTGGGCGCATCAGCTACGGGATCTACATCTACAACCCGCTTGCATTGTTCGTGGCCTCGCTGCTGCTGGCTCTGTCAGATAGCGGTTACGTCGAGGGCGACGTGACGCAGACCGCCGTCGGCGCCGTGGTGACGTACGTGATCGCCTTTCTATCGTGGCGTTATCTCGAGACGCCGATCCTGCGACTTCGCGAGAGCATCGCAAGATGACCGTGAAGTGCGGCGTCAGGTGCGTTGCGTCGTCGCAACGGGCGGGGCGACCGCGGCGGACCGCCGCCGCGCGGCGATACGCACGCCGACGACGATGACCGCGCCCCCGGCGAGCTGGAGCGGGAGCGGTCGCTCATTCAGGATCGCGAACGCGAGCCCGAGCGTCGTGACCGGCGTGAGGTAGCTCACCATCGCGGCAAGGCTCGCGCCGAACCGGCGAACGGCCCAGAAGAAAAGCACGAATGCGAGTGCGGTCGAGATGACACCGAGGAACGCCGCCGCGAGCCAGGTCTGCGCGTTCCAGCGTGGCAGATCGCGATATCCCTCTTGCAGAAATCCTAGTGGCGCGATGAGCACCGCCCCGATCGTCACCATCAACGTCACGTAGCCGAAGACGCCCGCACCTCGGCGGAAGGCGACAGCGCCGACGGTGAGCCCGGCGGCCCACGCCGCCGCCGCAAGAAGCTCGAGGACATCGCCGACGATGCGCGACCCGGACGGTCCCACGTCCGACTGTTGGCCACCGGCGATCACTACGACCGTGCCGAGCGTCGCGACGCCGAGGCCCACGAGCCTTCGCGAGGTGAGCTTGTCGCCGATGGCGCTGGCGAACAGAGCCGCCGCAGCCGGGATGGTGGTCGGGATGATCAGCGCGACGTCGGACGCGGGCGTCATCGTGAGCCCGAGAAACGCGAGCGTGTTGAAGCCGAGAACGCCGCACGCTGCGCCGAGAGCGACGATCGGCCAACGTCGTATCGGGAGTGGCGTCCGGGTCACCGCGCACGCGGCAAGAAGGACGACGCTCGCGATGGCGTAGCGCATCGTCGACAGCTCGAGCGCGGGCACGGCGGTCACGCCGAGCTTCGCGGCGATCCACTGCCCGCTCAGCGCGAGCGAAAGGACGATGTAGATAAGGGCGACGGTCATCCGGCCGTCGGCAGACTAAGGCAGGGACGTCACGGTCAGGCGATGGGGACAGGACCGATCTCGGCGAGCCGTGGGCCGAGTCGGTACCGTCGGCTCTTCGTCGAGCCTGTCGCGACGAGGTAGCCCGCGCCGACGGCCGCGGCAAGGTCGCGGGACGCGCTCTGCTTCGTACGAGACGTGATGCGCACGTAGTCTGCCGGGCGCAGGGAGCCATTCACCCACGCGTACACCAAGCCGTCCTGGACGCGCGCGGGCAATCGGCCTGCGATCACATCGCGGCGCAGCGCGGCGAGGACCAACGTCAATCCCTTTACGCGAGAGAGGACAAAGTCAGCCGCGCCGACGATCGATCGGACGAAGTACTCGACGAAAGCCGTCGCGTCGTACGGCGGCCGGTACTCGATCCCAGCGGAATCTCGGATCGCGTCGAAGTACGCGCGCCGATCGTTGTCGAGGTACGCATCGAGCGACACGAGGCCGTCGAACGCGTACCCACCACGGAGCAGGAGCAGACGCGCAAGAGCACGCGCCGTACGCCCATTGCCGTCATAGAACGGGTGGATCGCTACGAGCTCGAGGTGCGCGAGAGCCGCGGCGACGGGGGCCGGCTGTTTGTCGTGGCCGCGCCGAAGCCATGACCCGAACTCTCGCATCAGCGGAGGAACATCGCCTGACGATGGCGTGCGGAAGATGACGTTCCCTTGGGCGTCGCCCACCGCATTCGGGCCCCGTCGATAGGCACCCGGCGTGAGCAACGGATCGATGTCATCAAGGACGAGAGCATGCACGTGCCTGATGAGCCGCTCATCGATCGCCACGTTGCGCTTTGGTGCGATCTCGTCGACGAAGCCGAGCGCCTCCCGCGTCGCCAGCACCTCGAGCGCGTCTTTTCGCGTGAACGCCGATCCGGCACCCGTGAGAACGTCCTCGACCTCGAGCGCGTTCAAGCTGTTCCCTTCGATCCGCGTTGTTCCGTGGATCGTTCGAACCCAGGCGCGATGCCGGAACCACTCCGCGTGCTGCGGATCGAGCGGCAGGTTCTGGAAGATCTGGCGCCGTTGCTCCAGCTGATCGATGCCGTCCTGCAGCGCGCGCCTCTTCAAGCTGTACTTCACGTTCCCTCGTCGTGGGAGAATCGTCGCGACTATACCATAAATGGTACAAACGTCCGGTTTGTACCACAGCGCTCGACTAGCTGACGGCCTCTTTCGCGATGCAGCGTCGCACCGCCTCGACGATCGCCTCGTGTTCCACTGCCAGCACGCGCGCGGAGAGCGTCGCGACGTCGTCGCCCTCGTTCACCGGCACGCGGCGCTGCACGACGACCTCGCCGAGGTCGACGGTGTCGGGATGCACGCGGTGCACCGTGACGCCGGACTCCTTCGCCTTCGCGGCGAGCACCGCGGCGTGAACCTTGTCGCCGTGCATGCCCTTGCCGCCGAAGAACGGCAGGAGCGCAGGATGGATGTTGATCACCGGCACGCCGGCGAGCTTCACGAAGAACACCGGCGCAAGGATGTGGTCGAAACCCGCGCACACGACGAGCCGTGCGCCCGCCGCAACGAGCGCGTCGGCCATCGCGCCGTGCGTGGCCGCGCGCGTCTTGTACTCGTCGGTGGTGAACGCGCCATGGGGGACGCCCGCACGGTCCGCGCGCACGAGCGCGGGCACGCCGGCGCGGTTCGACGCGACGAACACGACGCTCGCATCGATCGCACCCGAAGCGCACGCGTCGAGGATGGCCTGCAGGTTCGTGCCGCGGCCGGACACGAGGACCGCGATCGGGTAGGTCATGCGAAACGGATCCGCCGCTCGCCGTCGCGCGCGCGCTCGATGTGGCCGATGACGCGCGCGTCGGGCACGGTGCGCACCGCGGCGTCGGCGTCCTCCGCCGCGACGACCGTCACGAGCCCAATGCCCATGTTCCACGTGTCCCACTGCTCCTGCTCTTCCACACGTCCGAGCTCAGCCAGCACGCGGAAGAGCGGCGCGACCGTCCAGGCACTGCGATCGATGACCGCGCCCATCCCATCGGGTAGCGCGCGTGGCAGATTGCCCTCCCAGCCGCCACCGGTGATGTGCGCGATCGAGCGGATGCGCGCGGCCGCGCGCATCGCGCGGAACTGCGCGAGATAGCTGGTGTGCGTCCGCAGCAGCGCCTCGCCGAGAGAGTCGCCGTCGAGATCCGCTCGACGAGCGCGAAGCAGGGCGAGCATGTCCTTCCCCTGCGCCGCTGCCGCGCGCGCGACGATCGCGCGCGCGAGCGCGTAGCCGTTCGTGTGCAGACCGCTTGACGGGAGGCCGATGCACACGTCGCCGACCTCGGCGTTCCGCGGATCGAGGATCGCGTCGCGTCGCACCGCACCGACGAGGAAACCCGCGAGGTCGTATGCACCGACGCCATACGTTCCGGGCATCTCCGCGGTCTCGCCACCGAGCAGCGCGCAGCCGTGCGTCGCGCACGCGTCGGCCATCGCGCCGACGACGCGCGTGAAGATGTCGCGATCGATGCGCGATGCCGAAAAGTAGTCGAGGAAGAAGAGCGGCTCGGCGCCCATCGCCATCGCGTCGTTCACGCAGTGGTGAACGAGGTCGGTGCCGACGACCTCGTGGCGGTCGAAGAGTCGCGCGAGGTCGAGCTTTGTCCCGACGCCGTCGGTCGTCGCCACGAGCACCATGTCCGAGCCCGGCGACGCGAACAGCCCGCCGAACGCGCCGATGTCGCCGATCACCTCGGGGCGCTTCGTCCTCGCGATCCGCTCGCGGACCTGCGCGAGCGCGTCGCCTGCGCGTGTCGGATCAACACCGACCGCGCGGTACGTCAGTCCGGTCATTTCTTCGCGCTCGTCGCTCGCGTTCTCATCGCGGCTCCGCGATCGGCACGCGAGCGCGCACCGGCGTCTCGAGCGAGGACTTGTCGAGCTCCAGCTGCACCGGCACCAGGTAATCGCCGGTGAAGCACGCCGCGCAGTACTCGTCAGCGGTGCCGCCGGTCGCGCGGACCATGCCCTCCACCGAGAGGTAACCGAGCGAGTCCGCGCCGATGTGCTGGCGGATCTCCTCGATTCCCAGGCGCGACGCGACCAGCTCGCTGCGCCGCGCCATGTCGACGCCGAAGTAGCACGCGTGGCGCAGCGGTGGCGAGCAGATGCGCATGTGCACCTCGCGCGCGCCGTGGCGGCGGAGTAGCTCGACGATCGGGCCGCTCGTGTTGCCGCGCACGATCGAGTCGTCGACGACCACCACGCGCTTGCCCTCGAGCACATCGCCGAGCGCGTTGTACTTGAGCGCGACGTTGTGCCGCCGCAGCTCGTCGGACGGCTGGATGAACGTGCGCCCGATGTAGCGGTTCTTGATGAGGCCCTCGTGGAACGGGATGCCGGTGCGCCGCGCGTATCCCACCGCCGCGGGGATCGCGCTGTCGGGAACCGGGATCACGGCGTCGGCGTTCGCGGGATGCTCGTCAGCGAGGATCTCGCCCATCCGCTCACGCGTCGCGTACACCGACACGCCGCCGAGCCGGCTCGATGCCGACGCGAGGTATACGTGCTCGAAGATGCAGAGGCCGCGACGGGTGCGCGATGAGAGATCGGCGATCGGCACGGGGCCACGGTCGTCGACGCGCAGCACTTCGCCCGGCGCGACCTCGCGGATGAACTCCGCGCCGATCGTGTCGAGCGCGCAGGTCTCGCTCGCGACGAGCCATGAATTCCCCTTGCGGCCGAGGCACAGCGGACGAACGCCGAGCGGGTCACGTATCGCGTACAGCGCAGTCGGCGTGAGCAGCACGAGCGACCACGCGCCCTGCAATCTCGGCAGCGCCTGCACGATGCGCGCATCCCAGCTGTCGCCGGGCGCATGCGCGATCGCCTGCGCGACGACCTCGGTGTCCGACGAGGTGACGAACGACGCGCCGCGCGCGGCGAGCTCGTCGCGCACCTCGCGCGCGTTGATGCAGTTGCCGTTGTGGGCGATCGCGAGCTCGCCGAGCTCCTCGTCGCGGACGACCATCGGCTGCGCGTTCTGGATCTTCGACGACCCCGTCGTTGAGTAGCGCGTGTGGCCCATCGCCGCACGGCCGCCGAGGACCGCGAGGTCCGGCTCGCTGAACACCTGGCCGACGAGACCCATGCGGCGGACGACGCGCAGGTCGCGGCCATCGGTCGCGGCGAGGCCAGCGGATTCCTGACCACGGTGCTGCAGCGCGTAGAGCGAGAAGAACATGAGGCGCGCGGCCTCGGCCGGATCGTTCCGCGCCTGCGACTCGGGGCTCCAGATGCCACAGATCCCGCACATCGCCTTAGGCCTCCCGCCCGAGCGCGCGCGCGAGCCCGTGACCGTGCGCCTCGCGCAGCGACGCGATCGGCATGCCGAGCACGGGCGCGATCTCGAGCAGATCGCCGCCGATCGTGCCGAGCGTCCAGACGGGGACGTCGCGCTCGCCCGCGAGTGCGCGCACCGCGTCGGCGTCCTTCGCGGCCACGACGAGAACGATCCCCGACGGCGCCTCACCGAAGAGCGCGACGCGCTTGTCGATGCCGCGCACCGCGGGGAGCGCCACCTTCATGCCGATGCCGTCGCGGAGCGCGAGCTCCGCAAGCGCGATAGCGAGGCCGCCCTCGGCGCGGTCGTGCGCGGCATGGATCGATCCGCGCGCCTGCGCATCGAGCACGAACCGCTGGAGCCGCGCCTCGAGCGCGAGGTCGATCGACACCGGGCCCTCGTGCACGCCGATGCTCGCGCCATAGGCCGACGTTCCGATCGCGACGCTGGCGTTCCCCGCGAGGAGCACGACGTCACCGGGCACGCCGCTCGTGACCGGGATGTGCTTCGCCACGTCGTCGAGATGACCGACCACGCCGATGACCGCCGTCGGCCAGATGTCCACGCCCCGCGTCGCGTTGTACAGCGACACATTGCCGGAGACGACGGGAACGCCGAGCGCCTCGCACGCGGCCGTGATGCCCGCGACGCTGCGCTCGAGCTGCCACGCGCCGGTCGGACGCTCGGGGTTGCCCAGATTGAGACAGTCCGTGATCGCGAGCGGCGTCGCTCCCATGCAGACGACGTTGCGCGTCGCCTCGGCAACGGCTGCGGCGGCTCCGACATACGGGTCGATCGCGGCGAGTCGCGGCTGAGCATCGATGGCGACGGCCAGACCGTCGCGACGTCCTTTGATACGGAGCACGCCTGCGTCGCCAAGGCCAGGCGTGACGACTGTGTCGGTGCCGACCATCTGATCGTATGTACGAAAGAGCACACGTCGTGACGCGACCGCCGGCGACGACAGCACCTCGAGCAGCTCGATTCCGATCTTGTGCAACGCGCCGTCAGGCGCGCGCCCGGCGCGGGTGCCGAGGTCGAGGAAGGGGGCCTGCGTATCGACGAGGGGATGGGCCCCGCGGTCGACGCCTTGGCTGCCGGACTCCGCATCTCGCGGGCTGATCCCCGAGGAGAGGCGCGGGCCCCCGCCCGAGGACACGTCGGCACC
>VBJD01000092.1 GCA_005887995.1 Chloroflexota bacterium | reverse complement strand
TCGCACGATTCACGACGTCGCGCGACTGGCGGGCGTCCATCCCTCGACCGTGTCGCGCGCGCTCACGCGCACGGATCTCCCGCTTCGGCCGGAGACGCGGCGCAAGGTGCAGGCGGCGGTCGAGCGGCTCGGGTACCGCCCGTCGGTGCTCGCGCGCGGGCTGCGGCTTCGGCGCACGAGCACGCTTGGCATGCTCGTGCCCGACATCACCAACCCGTTCTTCCCGCCGATCATCCGCGGGGCGGAGGAGGCGGCGCGCGCGCGCGGCTACGAGATCGTGCTCTGCAACACCGACGACTCTCCCCAGCGCGAGGACGCGTCGCTCCGGCTGCTTCGGGAGCGGCAGGCCGATGGGCTGCTCATCGCGACCAGCCGCATGGCCGACGCGACGCTCGACGCCGTGCGCCGGGAGCGCTTCCCGTTCGTCCTGGTCAACCGCGGCTCGCGCGTCGCCGCCGACCTCTCGGTAGAGGTGGACAACGAGCGCGCCGCCGCGTCGGTCGTCGACCATCTCGTCGGTCTCGGACATCGACGCATCGGCCACATCGCAGGTCCGCTCTCGACGACCACCGGCGCGGAACGCGCCGCCGGGTTCCGCGACGCCCTGCGCGCTCATCGGCTCGCCGCGTCCACCGAGTTCGTGGTCGAGGCGGAGGCGTACGCCGAACCTGCGGGGTATGCGGCCGCGAAGCGCGTGCTCGCCGCCCGTCCGACCGCGATCTTCGCCGCGAACGATCTCCTCCTGCTCGGCGCGCTGCGGGCAGCGCGCGAGGCGGGACTCACCGTCCCAACGGATCTCTCGCTCGTCGGCGTCAACGACATCCCGCTCGCGGCGCTCATCGACCCACCCCTCACGACCGTGCGCGTGCCGCAGCGCGAGATGGGCGAGCTCGCCGTTGGGATGCTCATCGCGCTGCTCGAGGGTCGCCCCGTCCCGGCGGCGCGCGTGCGCCTCGACACGACGCTCATCGTGCGCGGGTCGACCGCCGCTCCGGTCACCGCGCGGAGGATCGCGTGAGCATCGATCGGATCGTCGTCGAGCGTGCGACGAAACGGTACGCGGCGATCACGGTGTTCGAGCGGCTCGAGCTCGCGGTCCGTGAGGGCGAGACGCTCTGCGTCCTCGGTCCATCGGGTTGCGGGA
>VBJD01000091.1 GCA_005887995.1 Chloroflexota bacterium | reverse complement strand
TCTTCATCACGCACGCGATCGAGGAGGCCATCGCGCTCGGCGATCGTGTCCTCGTGATGACGCGGCGTCCCGGCCGCGTGCGCGAGCTCATCTCGGTCGACATCCCTCGTCCGCGCACGGTCGCGAGCGTCATCGCGCACCCGCGGTTCCTCGCGCTCCGCGACCACTGCTGGCGCCTCTTGCGCGAGCAGCAGGTCATGGCATGACCTACGACCGCGCGGTCGAGCTCGAGCCCGCGGCGGCCGCGCCGGCCCGCTCGCGGTGGCGCCGCCTGCGTCCGGGCGACTGGGCCGTGCGTGTCGGCAGCATCGTCCTCGTCCTCGGGGTGTGGGAGCTCTTCGGGCCGTCCCTCAACAAGCTCATCCTGCGGCCGCCCTCCGCGATCTTCGCCGCGTTCTTCGAGCTCGTCGAGAACGGGGAGCTGCAAGCGGCCCTCGGACAGAGCCTGCGCGAGCTGGTCGGCGGCTTGGCCATCGCGCTCGTGCTGGGCATCGTCCTCGGCATCGCGTCCGGACGCTGGCGCTTTGTCTACAACGCGCTCGACCCACTCGTGTCCGCGCTCTACTCGGTGCCGTCCGTCGCGCTGGTGCCGCTCATCGCGGTCGCGTTCCGCTCGATCGGCGACGCGCCGCGCATCGCCACGGTGGCGCTCTTCGCGATCTTCCCGATCCTCATCAACACGCAGCAGGGCGTGCGAAACGTCGACCGCCAGCTGCTCGAGGTCGCGCGCGCGTTCAACACGAGCGAGCGCCGGCTCTGGACCGACGTCATCGTGCCCGCTGCCGTCCCGTACGTGCTCGCGGGCGTCCGTTTGGGCATCGGCCGCGGGCTCATCGGCATGGTCGTCGCGGAGTTCTTCGTCGGTCTCGTCGGCCTCGGCTACCTGATCATCTCGTACGAGAACGTCTTCCGCGTGGACCGTATGTTCGTCCCGGTCATCGTCGTCGCGGCGATGGGCATCTTCCTCATGGGCTTCGTGCAGTGGATCGAAGGTCGTGTCGCACCGTGGCTGAAGAAAGACTAGAGGTGAAGAACGGTATGGATGGTGCGCGTGTTTTCGGATCGATCGGACTGACTCTCGCGTTGCTGCTCACCGCGTGCGCGGCGCCGACTGGAGGTGCGGGCGGAGGCGTCGCGACATCGTCGGCCGCGCCGGCGGCGGCAAGCGCGACCGCCGCGCCGAAGGCAACCTGTCAGGCGAAGAAGGTGACGATCGCGGTGCCGGTCACACCGCCGAACGTCGTCCACCTCACGCCGTACGTCGCGGATGCATTCGGTTACTTCAAGGACGAGAACCTCACCGTCGAGCTCGTCCGCTTCGACGGCGGCGTCGGATCGCTGCGCGCGTCCGCGTCCGGCGCGATCGACCTCGCGGGCACGTCGGCGGAACCGGTCCTCGACGCGATCGCGAACGGCGCCGACGTGAAGATCGTCTACACCTACGCGCCGAACGTCGACGTGTCCTTCGCCGTCTCATCGAGCATCAAGACCATGGCGGATCTCAAGGGCAAGAAGATGGGCGTCCAGGAGGCTGGCGGGTTCGCCGACGTCATGACGCGCATCGTGCTCAAGAAGGCGGGCATCGACCCCAAGGACGTGACCTTCGTGACGACCACGACCGCCGGGCGTGTGCAGGCGCTGGCAACGGGTCAGACGGACACGGCCGTGCTGCACATCGACCAGGTGAAGACGGTCCAGAAGCAGACCCCGACGATCTCCGTGCTCGCGAACATGTGGGAGCTTCTCAGCGACTACCAGTACTCCGTGTACATCGTCCCGACGCAGACGCTCAAGGACGATCCCAGCACGACGGAGTGCATCGTGCGCGCGCTCATGCGCGCGAACCGCGCGATGTACGACAGCGCGAACAAGCAGAAGGTCGTCGACATCGCGGTGAAAGAGGGCAAGATCGACGCGACCATCGCCGCCGACACGTTCGACATCCTCGTGAAAGCGAAGGCCTGGCCGCAGAACGAAGGTCTCCTCAAGGCGAACATCGAAGGGACGATCAAGAGCGAGAAGGACTTCGGAAAGATCACGAAGGATCTGAAGTTCGAGGACGTGACCGATCTCACGATCGCGAAGAAGGTCGTCGACCAGCTCGGCCGCGTGAAGGACTTCCCCTACTAGCGATGACGAAACTCGTCGACCTGACGCAGCCCTGGGGCGACCGGATGCCCACCTGGCCGCAGTTCGAGGCGATCCAGGTGACGGACATCACGACGCACCATCGCGACGGGAAGAGCACCGTGCTCGTGCGCACGAACATGCACACCGGCACGCACATCGACGCTCCCATCCACTACTGGCCGACGGGCAAGCATCTAGGCGAGATCCCCATCTCCGACCTGTACGGCACCGGCTTGGTGATCGACGTTCGGCCGATCACCAAGCCGTGGGCCACCTACTCACTGAAGGACGTGCTCGGCTGCATTCCGAAAGGCGAGCAGATCCGCGAGGGCGATGTCGTCGTCCTGTACACGGGCTGGGATCGCTACAACTGGACGAAGTCGACTCGCGACGACGTCATGTACTTCGATCGCCATCCCGGACCGATGCCCGAGGTGTGCGATTACCTCATCGAGCGAAAGATCAAGATGTTCGGCGGCGACCTCGCGTCGATGGACCACTCGCTGTACGTGCGCGTGCGCTACTTCCGGCCCGACCTGGTGAAGGAGTACGAGGCGCAGACGGGCAAGCCGATCGACGAGACACTGCCGATGAAGGACTTCGAGCACGTGCACTACCACATGGCGAAGGCGAACATCCCCATGCTCGAGAACCTCGGCGGAGAGCTCGCCGACGTCGCGGGCCGCCGCGTCGACATCGGCGCGTTCCCGTGGCGCTGGGTCAACGGCGAGGGCTGCATCTGCCGCGTGGCGGCGTTCCTCCCATGACCATCACCGCGCCGCCGACGACGAAGCCGATGCAGGCGCTCGTGCTCACTGCGCCGCACGAGTTCGAGATCCGCGACGACCAGCCGATCCCGCGGCCCCGCGAGAACGAGGTGCTCGCGCGCGTGCGCGCGATCGCGATCTGCGGCACCGACGCCGAGATCGTCGAAGGCACGTTCAAAGGCCGCTGGCCGCGCGCGTACCCGTTCATCCCCGGTCACGAGTGGTCCGGCGAGATCGTCGGCGCCGGCGAGGTCGCGAAGGGCTACGGCTTCGTACCGGGGACGCGAATCGCGGGCACGTCGCACTCGGGTTGCGGGTACTGCCGGATGTGCCGCACCGGCCGCTACAACCTGTGCTTCAACTATGGGCGCGAGGATCTCGGACACCGGCAGTACGGCCACTACACGCAGGGCGCGTACGCGACGTACGTGGTGCACACGATCAAGGCGGTCTTCAAGATCCCCGACGCGATGCCGTTCGACGTCGCCGCGCTCTGCGATACGGCATCCATTGCGCTCCACTCCGTGAAGCGCCCGGGCATCAACCCCGGCGACGTGTTCGTTGCGGTCGGATCAGGCGGCATGGGACTCCTCACGGCGATGTGCGCGCGAGCGCTCGGCGCAGCGCGGTGCATCGTGGTCGGTGGCGGCAAGCGCCTCGAACGGGCGAAGGACCTCGGGTTCGAGACGGTCGACTATCACGACGGCGATCCGACGGCGAGAGTGCGCGAGATGACCGGAGGCATCGGCGCGGACGTCGCGATCGACTCCGCGGGGACGAAGGACTCCGTCGCGCAGACGATCCGCGTGCTGCGAAAGGGCGGGCGCGCGGCGTTCACCGGCATCCCGAAGGAAGCCTCGTCGATCGACTTCCAGAAGATCGTGCTCGAGGAGATCGACCTCTACGGCGTGCGCGCGAACCGCAACACCATGGAGGAGGTCATCCCGCTCATCGCCGACGGCCGTATCCCGGCGGCGCGCCTCATCACGCACCACTTCCCGCTCAAGGACTTCGCGGAGGCGCTGCGCACGTTCAACGAGCGCGTCGACGGCGCGCTCAAGGTGATCATCGAGCCGTGAGTGACCTGGGCGCCCTTATCCGCTCGCGCCGTGCGATCCGCAAGTTTCGCGACGGCGCGGTCCCCGAGCGCGACATGCGCGAGGTGCTCGAGGCCGCGCGCTGGGCGCCCTCGCCCGCGAATCTCCAACCGGCGCGCTTCATCTGGGTGCGGGATCCGAAGATCAAAGAGGAGCTGCAGGCGCTCGCGGCGGAGTCGAAGGCGATGTCGGCGTACTGGGATCCGTCATTCGGACCCGGCGGATCGAGCGCGCTCGTGAACGACCTGCGCACGCCGGAGGTCATCGCGGTCTGCTCCGATCCGGCGAAGAGCCTCACGAACGTGAACGACGAGAACGGCTTCGAGTGGGCTGCGGCGATGTCGATCTACGCGATGTGGCTGCGCGCGCATTCGCTCGGCTACGGCGGCGTCTTCGTGCAGCACTGGCTGCCCGATCACGCGAAGCGAATCCTGAACATCCCGCGCCTGTGGCGATTCCTCGGCACGTTCACCTTCGGTCACGCGGCCGAGCAGAAGGAACAGACGCGGCTGCCGTTCGATGAGGTCGTGTTCGTCGATCGATTTCCAGGTGTTGCGAGGGCCAGATGATCCGGTGCGCAGTGCAACGTACCCGGGGTGGCAGGGGCGGATGAGCCTACCGCCGCGCATGCGCGCCGTCGTCTTCGAGCGTCCCGGCGCGTTCACCGTGACCGACGTCCCGACGCCGCGGACGGCGCGCGGCGAAGCGCTCGTGCGCGTCCACGCGTCGATGGTCTGCGCGACGGATCAGAAGATCCTCGCCGGCAAGTTCCCCGCGACGACGTTCCCACACGTGCCCGGCCACGAGTTCAGCGGCGAGATCATCGCCGCGGGCGAAGGCGTCGCGCTCGCGCCCGGCACGCGCGTCGGGGTCGAGGCCCACGTCGGCTGCGGTACCTGCGACCGCTGCCGCGAAGGGATGTACACGCTCTGCCTCAATTACGGCAAGCGCGAAACAGGCCACGCCCACATCGGGTTCACGGTGCCCGGTGGCCTCGCTGAGTACGTCGCAGTCCCATCAACCGCGCTACATCCATTACCAGACGGCATCTCATACGACCTTGGCGCATGGACAGACAACCTTGGTGTCGCGCTATGGGCGCTCGAGCGTGGTCGGCTCAAGGCAGGCGAGCGGGTCTTCGTGTTCGGCCCTGGGGCGATCGGACAATGCGCCGCAAAGCTCGCATGGGCGCTCGGAGCCGGAGAGGTCTACCTCGTCGGCCACGGGAGGCGGCTCGATGATTCGTGCGACGTTGCCGAGCCCGTCGATGACTCGCTCATTCAGAACTTTGCGGGCGCGGCCGATCTCGTCGTCGAATTCGCAGGGACGGCCGATGCAGCCCGTCAGGCGATCGTGACTGCGCGGCGCGGAGGCCGTGTCGTCTTGGGCGGAGCCACGGGCCGAGGCACCGAGCTGAACGGTCTCGATCTTTCGACGATCGTTCGTGGGAACATCGACGTGCTCGGGTCTTTGGCGAATCCAAAGGGCGTGTCAGGCCGTGCACTTGCACTACTCGCGAAGCGAAACGAAGAGCAGTTCAGGTCCCGGAATGACGCAACGGGACTGCTGTTCCTGAATGGTCTCGTGACGCATCACTTCGCGCTAAATC
>VBJD01000164.1 GCA_005887995.1 Chloroflexota bacterium | reverse complement strand
CAAAGGAAGCGTCGGGGTGGTCCGCGTGCTCCAAGTGCGGGATCACCGCGAAGTCAACGAGTCCCGCTCCATGTCCCGTGACCAGGATTCTGTGAACGTCACCCTGGGACGTAGCGAACACGATGTCCTCCGACTTCAGCGGTCCATCGTTGCGGCGTGGCGGTTGGTTGTAGGTCTCGACGAAGGTGGAGGCAGCAGCGATGCTCCCGGCGCTCACGCCGACGTAGACCGCTTCGGAGCGCAGCGTCGGCAGGAGACCGGTCAAGCCGGAGCGCCGCATCCAGTTGGCGAGAAACAGAGGGTCGCCGCCCCATACCAACAGTGCGTCGGCGTCCCGGACAGTTGGCACCCAGGTAGCTTCCTCGATGCTCGGCAACGCCGTCAGCTCCAGGACCCCCAGCGATTTCCAACCCAATTCACACAACGGCGATGAAGCCTTGCCGCAGATCGCCCGCCACGCCATGCCGGGCCCGCCGGGGAAGGGGTAGACGGCGGTGGGGATAAAGAGGGCGTTGGACTCGGCGATCGGTTTGTCCAGCAGGTCGACTAGCGCGTCGTGGATGCTGCTGTTCTTGATCCCGGCCGATGTGAGGAGAGCTCTCATGTTCCTACTTTCCTGAGTTGCAATCGTCTCGACGGGTCGTGTGCCGCGCGTACGCCGTCACGCAGCGTGCCGACGCTACAGCGCGACACCACTGCACTGTTCGGCGCGGCTCCCCGCCGCGCATCTCCAATAGAATGAGGTTCCCGCCGAGGTAGCTCAGTCGGTAGAGCAATGGTCTGAAGAATCACGAGGACCGCGATTCGCCAAATCGCTCGGAAACTCGTGACTGATACCCGAATTTCGACCCAGAACACCATGGTGTAAGCGGTCAATAGTCTTGAGAGTGCGGCGGGCAGGCCGCGCTGAATCGTGTCCCTCAGGGATTAGCCCTGGAGAATGATGGTCATCCGCATGCGCCACAGAGCTGGCGCACGCGAGCGACCTGAGAGTGCGCAATGCATGGAGACTTTTCAGATCACCCAAGCCGGGCCGTCGCTCCATCCCTGTTGTCACCGCTTCGCACGTCAGTCCGCCGCTGCCATCGCGCGAACTTGACCACTCCCGCGCTGACCATGGACTAACGGTCGAGCTGGCTGAGCTTCGCCGCGGCTTCGGCGCGGTTCGCCGCGCCCAGCTTCGATCGGGCGTTCGCGAGGTGGCGCGCGACGGTATGCGGGCTCAGCGAGAGCCGGACGCCGATCTCCTTGTTCGTGAGGCCGCGGGCCGTCAGATCGAGGACCTCGACCTCGCGCTCACTCAGCCGCGTCGGACGCGAACGTGCGATGTGCTCGGCGGCCGCACGACCCAGGGCATCACTTCGCCGCGCCGTGCGATGTAGGAGCTCGCGGGCATGCGTCGTGCCTAGCCGCGCCAGCGTCTCGATCGCCGCGATCGCGACGACGGGCGGAGTGCGCTGATCCTCGAGATGTGCGCGCGCGACCTCATAGGCGACACTCGGACGGCCGGCTGCGGTGGCAAGCTCGATGGGGATGTGGTCGCGGATGCCGGCCGCCGTAAGCCCGAGCGCTGCGCCGCTTGCGACCTCGTGCGGCACGAGTGACGGCCGGCGCCATCCCGAGAGCGCGAGGGTGCGATGCAGTCGTCGGGCGATCAGTGCGTCGGGATTGAGCGCTGTCTGCCAGGTGAGCGCACTCACCTGTATCCACAGTGCTCCCGCGTGACGTGCCGAGCGTTCGGCCTCGGCGAAGCGAGGAAGACGCTGCGAGACGATCGCGTCGAGAAGCAGGGGCAACGCCCGCATGCCCTCGCTCGCGCGCCGCGACTTGATCAGCAGGGCGGCAGTGTGCGCCGCGAGGTCAGCATGCGCGCCGTGTCTGTCGTGCGACAGGCGCAGCTCTGCGGCGAGACGCCAGGTCTCGGCGCGGAGCAGCATGCGCGGCGCGCTCAGGCGCACGGCGACGTTGTGAACGAGCTGCGTGTACTGGTCGAGGGAATCGTCGCCACGGATCGCGAAGAAGGGCATGACCGTGAGGAGATAATCCGAGGCGTTGACGGGCGTCTGCCCCCGAGGCGAGCGGAGATGTTCCAGGAACAACATCGGCCAGTCGACGGGCCCACCGCGCGCCGCGGCCACCGCGGACTCCAGCTCGGCGGCCAGCACGCGCAACGCTTCGCCCTCCGCGCCCAGCTCGCGCGCCTCGTGGGCGATCGCGCCCGCGACGTCGAGGCGACCACCGATGCTCTCTTGGAGCGCGAGCAGGAAGCTGTCCTGCAAATGCCGGTGGCGCACGTGATGGCTCGCGGAAGTCCCATGCTCGACCGCCAGAGGGTCCGAGCGCCAGCCAAGCATCTTGCGGAGAAGTCTTCGATAACGTCCGGTCATTCCGGACTGCGAGTAGCCCCATGCGCCGAAGAAATACTCCTGCGCTGCCGTGCGCATGGTGATCGTGGGCTCGCGGTCGAGCGGCGCGAGGAGCGTGTCCCGCAGGCCCGCGAGCTCCACGGGGTCGACCGGACTGGACGCCAGACAACGTTCGAGATCGTCCCAGTCGCCGCCGAGGACCGCTGACCAACCACGGTGCTGCGTGAGCACCGGATCCACGCCGAGTGGCAGGCGCTCCCGGAATTGCGAGGTCTGCCGACCGTACACGCCGCGGCTCGCGAGCGGGATGAGCTCGCGCACGCGGAGCCATTCGTTCGCGGCGAACGCCTCAAGGAGCTCCTGAGGCAAGCCGTCGGTCCCGACACGCGCCCAGAGGTCGATCGATCCTGCAGGCTGCGCCGCCGCACGCATGCGCGAAGTCTGGCTCGTTCTCTCGCGCCGCGCAGGCGTTGCCGGCCTGACGACCGCACCGGAGCTGCCAGCGAAGATGACTGGCGACGTCCCTCAGCTCTTCAGGCTCTACAGGTCGATGTAGGTGACTCGCGCTGCCACGAAAACCCACGGTGGTCTGGCTCATGCATCCCGCTTCCGCAACAGCAGTAGCGTCCCAGCGACGAGCACCCCGGACAGCACGACAAAGATCGTTGCCTCGATCCACTGGAACAGGTCGTACCGGTCGGCCGGCTGATAGCGAACGCGCTGGAAGACGTCGTTTGCGGCAAGTACCTTGCGATCATCTCTCGCCATCTCCCCGGGCGGGCTCTGAGGCTCCGACCGCAACACCTGATTCACGCGCGCAGATGAGACCTGTTGGCCCTCGTGGTCGACGAAATCGATCCCGAAATCCCACGCACCCTCGGGCATCGTGAACCGGGTCCACCGATCGACCTCATTCGCGGCGTACACCACCGTGACCGGAGGTTGAAAGATGGGGCGCAGCTCGTACATCACTCCTAGGCGTGCGGCGCCGAACAGCAGCAGGCCGACGAACACCCCCGTGATGATCCGCCGCGACATCGTGCCCACGAACGCGCACAACGCGATCGCGAAGAGCACATAGGAGACGAACGCCGGTCCCTCGATATCAAAGTTGGCGTACGCGTTGGGTCCGCTCCCATTGATCGCGCGGGCCGGGCTCCCGACGAGCAGCACCGCCAACGCACCGAGAAGTCCCGCGAGGAGGAGCGCGCCGAGCTTCGCCGCACTCCATCGCATTCGCGTCACGCCCTGAGCCCACGCGAATCGCAATGTGCCGCGCTCGAATTCCCGGCTGAAGAGTGGTCCGCCCACGAAGGCTCCGGTGAACGCCGGCACGAAGAAGAGCGCGACGAGGAGCCAGCGGAACGGCTGCACACGGTTGCCGGCCTCCACCGCCAGCGCCACGCAGTTCGCGTTCGATGGGAACCTCGGAGCCTCGAGCCGTCGCTCGGGGTCCGACACGAGAACCCAGCGTCCATCGACGACGACGAAGAACGTCTGGACCGGGACCATCTCCGGCTGACACCTGTCGACCCCCAGCTGCTCGCGGGTCGCTGTGGCGAAGGCGACGCCGAACACGAGCGCGAGCGCGATGAGGATCCCGCCCAGTGCGAGCCCGAGCAGCTCGTAGCGATGCTGGCGCCACACCAGCCAGGTCATGAGCCCGCCTCCGTCGCGGCAGACCGCAAGTACGCGAGGACGATCTCCTCGAGCGTCGCGCTCCGCGCGATCGTCCCGTTGTCGCGCGGCTCGATCGGAGCTCGGGCGCCATCGGCCCGCAGGACCCACGCGCCGTGACGGTCCGCCTCGCGACCGTCGACGACGGACCAGCCCGCGGGGATGCCCTCCGCGCGCGGTCCGGAGATGAACGCGTGGCCGGCCGTGATCTCGTCGATCTCGCCGGCAAGTCGTACGCGCCCGCTCGTCAGGATCACGATGTACTCGCAGACACGATCGACGTCAGCGAGCGCGTTGGCCGACATGATCAAGGTCGGACCGGACGCGGCGACCGTCGTCATGAGCTCCTCGAGCATGTCCACGCGCGCAAGCGGATCGAGATTCGCCACCGGCTCGTCGAGCAGCAGCAGCTCCGGCCGCTTGCCGATCGCGATCGCGAGCGCAACCTGCGCGCGCTGGCCCGTCGAGAGCCCACGCACTTTCGCATCGAGCGGAATGCCAAAGCGCCGCACGCGCGCGATCGCGTACGCGTGATCCCAGTGGAGATTGAGTCGGCGTGCGACCTCGAGGTTGTCGGCGACGCTGAAGTCTCCATACAGCGGTCGCTCCTGCCCGACGAAGCTCATTCGCGCCAGGAGGGCGGGATCGTTCGCGCTCGGCGATTCCCCGAGCACCGCGATCGTTCCGCTCGTGGGGTAGCGGAGGCCGGCCGCGAGCTGCAGCAATGTCGTCTTCCCCGCTCCGTTCGGCCCGACCAGACCGATGACCTTGTTCGCCGGCAGCGCGAGGTCGCAGTCCCGCAGCGCGCTGAACGATCCGAATTGCTTGCCCAGACCCTGCGCCTCAACGGCGTACATCGGCGAGCTCCTTGTCGAAAGCGGCCTGGAGGGCCAGGGTGAAGAGCGCGACGACGCTGTCGCGATCGAGCCCGGCAGCGATCGCGTTCTCGACCCATCGGTCGACGGAGCGTCGCAGGGGACCGCCCACGGAGCGCTCGAGCGCGGGCGGCGCGTCCGTCGCGACGAAGGTGCCCGCCCCGGGACGGCTGTTCACGAAGCCTTCGTGCTCGAGCTCACGGTAGGCCTTGAGCACCGTGTTCGGATTGATCGCCAACTCCGCGACGACCTCGCGCGCCGTCGGGAGACGGTCACCGGCGCGCAGCATCCCGTACCGCACCGCGTGCCTGACCTGGTTGATGAGCTGTCGGTAGGTCGGGACGCCGGACGTCGGATCGAGGTAGAAGGCGATCGCGGCTATTTCACTACTCCCGTAGTTGAATAGTGCAATCGAGCGCCGCTGTCAAGTTGGCCCCTAAGGGCGTAATCCTTCGCGAGCGCCAACACGGCGTCACCAGGATGGCTCGACATGGGGTAACCGATCACGCCCGCACTCAGCGCCAGTCGACGCCGATCGAATGGTTTGACGGACGACGGCGCGCGAGGGACCGGTGGTCGAGGATTAGCCTGCCCCGAACGCCCGTCTGGGAACACTAATCTCTGCGGTCGGCTTCGCGCGAGCGATCTATATGGAAAAGGAGGTGTTGA
>VBJD01000090.1 GCA_005887995.1 Chloroflexota bacterium | reverse complement strand
CTTCGTCACGATCGCGGACCGCGCGATCGAGAAGGCGTCGCGCGATCACGACCGGACGCAGCTCGAGCCAGGCGACTACGAGGCCGTCTTCGAGGAGCTCGCGATGGCCGAGGTGCTGCGTTTCGTGAGCCTCACCGGGCTCACCGGCCAGACGCTCAAGGACGGGCGCTCGTTCATGGCCGGCGCCGACGGCAAAACGCACTTCGGCGAACAGGTCACCGGTCCGCTCTTCTCCCTCTGGGAGGACGCGCTCGACCCGCGCACCTTCGCGCTGCCGTTCGATCCCGAAGGCACGCCGAAGAAGCGGGTGACGCTCGTCGACAACGGCGTGGCGCGCGCGGTCGTCCACGACCGGCAGTCCGCAAAGTGGTTCGCGACCGAGAGCACCGGCCACGCGGCCGATCCCCGCCGCTACGCGCCGGGTGGACACGCGGGGAATCTCACGATGGCCGGCGGCGGGGCGACCCGCGAGCAGCTCATCGGCGCGACCAAGCGCGGTGTCCTCATCACGCGCTTCCACTACACGAACACGCCGGATCCGAAGCAGGCGACGATGACCGGCACGACGCGCGACGGGACGTTCCTCATCGAGAACGGCGAGATCACCCGTGCGCTCGCGAACGTGCGCTACCGGATGTCCGCGCTCGATCTCTTCCGCGGCATCGATCTCATGGGCCCGCAGCGGCTCGTGCGGGACTGGTGGTCATCGAACGGCATGGGCTCGATCGTGTGCCTCTGCCCGGCGGTGAAGGTCGCGCGCGCGACGATCACCGGCTCGAGCCCGCTCTAGTCCTCCGTCTCGTTGTCACTCGACGAGTAGGACTCGCTCCTCGCAGCACGCTCGCTTCGCTCACTGAACAGGGGCCCCTCCCCCTGACTGCTCGTCGCTCGGACTGTTCTAGTTGTAGCGCGACCTCGCGTGCTGCTGCGCGATGAGCAGCCGGATGACGTCGAGCAGCGCGTTCGCGTCGAACGGCTTGTGGACGACGCGCACGGTGTTGCCCCGCTCGGGGACGTTTGGCCGCGACACTCCGGTCACGATGATCACGGGCGTTCGCGTCGACTCGGGACGCGCGCGCAGGCAGTCGAGGAACCCCTTCCCGTCGAGATGCGGCATGTTCAGATCGAGCAGGACGAGGTCTGGCGTGCGCATCGCGCTATCCATCGCGCCGAGTGCCGTTGCGCCATCCTCGGCGGCCATCACCTCATAGCCCGCGTCGCGGAGCAAGCCACGAAGCGCCTCGCGAGTCGCGCGGTCGTCCTCGACGATCAAGATGCAGTCGCGCATGCGGGGATCTGAAACGCAAATGCTGTGCCACACGAACACGCGGGGCGTGGTTCGCCCGCGCAGGAAACTATTGCTCGATGCGCTTGGCTGCGAGCGCGTCTAGGAAACGGACGATCTTCCAGGTGTCGTCTTCGGTGAGCGCGGGTGTGCCGTCGGCGTTCTTCGCGTCCTTCCACGAGGGCATCGCTGTCCCGACGACGCCGTTGCGGATCCAGTAGAAGATCTCGCCGGTCGCATGCTGCGGCACGTGCAGCTGCAGGTTGAAGGGGCGGGGATTCAGGAGGAACGCCTGCGCCCCGTCACCGAGCGCGCGCGAGCCGTGGCAGATCGCGCAGTGCGCCTGGAAGACTTGACGTCCGCGGTCGATGTTCTCCGGCGTGTCGGACACGGGATTGCTCTGGAAGCGCGCGGTGAACGGCACCGGCGGCGTCGGGATGTTCGGGGCGACGGTGAACGCGAGCGCGTACGCGACGACGACGAGCGCGCCGAGGACGCCGACGCTGATGAGCGGACGGCGCACGTCGCCGCCGCGGTAACGTCGCCAGGCCGCGAGCGCGCCGAAGATCGCCATCCCCGCGATGAAGAAGAGCGCGATGTCCTGGAGGCCCTGGCGGCTGATGGGGAACTGCGTGAACGTCGGCATTACTTCTTCTCAGGTTTCTTGGCCTTGCGGTTCGACCAGAGATAGAGGAACACGAGCACGACGAGCGGGATGCCGAGCTCGATGATCTCGTCGAGCCAGCCGCCCGCGCCGTGCGCGACGACCATGACGAACGTCACTTACTGACGTCGAGCGTATACGTGCCCGTGCCTTCGTTCGCAATGGCCAGCGTGATCTTCCACTGGCCCGCATCGAGCGCCGGGATGTCTATGCGATACCGCCCGGGGCCGAGCGTGTTCGGGTCCTCCTTCGCGTCGATCGGCCCCTGGGTGCTCGGGCCGCTGAATGTGGCGCGCACCGCCTTGCCCTTCACCGGGTCGCCCTTCTGATCGATGACCACGATGTTGAGCCCGATCGGCGCGCCGGCCAGCGGCTGCCCGGGCTCGGCGAAGACGATGACGTTGTACGTCGCGATCGGGATCACCTGCGCCGTCTGCCCCGCGGTGTTCGTGATCGGAACGGTGAAGAGGGCGCGAACGTCGAGGCGTGCAGGGATACGCACGATCGCGAGGACCTTCCACGTTCCGAACATCGCGGTCGGGCTGCCCTCGGCCACGTACTCGCCGGGCGCGCGCTGCTGCGCGACGAGCTCCTGCTCGCCCATGTCGTGCTCGACCATCGTGTAGCGGAGCGAGACCTTCTCCGCGTTCGTCACCGGCACGAGACCCTGATACACGCGTACGACGTAGCGGTTGCGGCCGGGGTTCGTCGTGGGCATCAGGAGCTCGACGCGGACGCCGTCGACGCGCTGCGTCTCATCGAACGCGGCCGCGCTCGCGTAGCGTGGCGGGGCCAGCGCGGTGAGGAACGACGTCGCGACGAAGACGCCGGCGAAGAGCGCGGTCTCGGTCATGGTCCCGCGCAGCAACCCCGTGCGCGCGGCAACACCGCGGCGCAGGCGCGGACCCCAGACGAGGAGGTTGAGCGCGCCGAGCCCGACGAGGCCGATGAGCATGACGATCTTCGCGAGGAGCGCGATGCCATACGGCGTCTCGTAGAGGTCCTCGAGGATCACCAGCCGGTCGAGGGACTGCAGCGTGCCGGTCGTCACGAGCACCGCGACGCACGTGAGCGCGGTGAGCGAGAAGCGCCAGGCCATCGCACCGAGCGCGCGCTCCTCGCGTACGGCCGGGAAGGCAACGACGAGGAACGCGAGGAGGCCGCCGCTCCAGACTGAGATCGCAACGACGTGCACGAAGTCCAGCGCCATGATCTTGATGTCGCCGCTCGCCGCGGCATGCGAAACGAGCGTCGCCCATAGCCCCGCGGCGAGACCCGCGAAGGCAATGACCTCGCGGCGTGATGCCTCAGAGAGGACGCGGGCGGGCACGAACAGCACGCCCATGGCGACGAGCCCGGCCACTGCGCGCAGGCCGATGAAGGTGGCGAGGCGCGCGGGCAAGCCGAGGCCGTACGCGGCGATGAGGACCGCGCTCCCGACGACGAGCAGCGCGCCGCCGACGATGACGAGCCGTCGTTCGCGGCGGCGCTCGCCGTCGGTCGTTGGTGGATGGATGAACAGCAGGAAAAATCCCGCGCCCAGGATGATGGCGATGCCCGCGAATGTGAGCGCGCGACCCGCGAGCTCGAGCGCATTGGGCGGCGGCGCGGATGGACCGATGTCCGGGATCGTCGGGAGGGGCGCGTTGCCGACGACGAAGGCGAACGCGCCCTTCGTCTCGTGGCCATCGACCGCCGAGCGCGCGGTCCATGAGACGAGGTAGCCGCCTTCGGGAAGATCGGGGACGGCGGTGCGGAGCGTGTTCGATTCGTCACCTGCGGACTCGACCTTCGCCGTGTTCTTTCGCTCGCCCGACGGCTGCAGCAGGACGGCGATGTCGGAACCTGTGGGATCGGGCGTCTCGCTGAACGTGACGCGGACCTCGCTCGGCGATCGCGCGAGTCGCGCATCCGATGCGGGATTCGATTTGACGTAGTTGGCGTGCGCCAGTGCGACCCCGCCGAGCGTTGGCAGGATCGCGGCGGCGAAAACGAGCGCGAGGATGCGGCGCTTTATCTCGTGCGCCTGCGTGCGAGCGCCGCTCCGCCCAGACCAACGACCGCGAGCGCGACCGCGACGATCGCCAGGATCCGTGTCTGGTCCACGCCGGACTGGATCGCGTCGAGCCTCTTGCCGAGCTCGTCGGCCACGGGCACCTTCTGCGGGTACTGCACCGCGGCGGTGTCCTCGATGTCACCGAACGTGTTCGGACCGGAAGTGAATTTCTCGTCGATGTTCGTCGTGTCGATCTTGCCCGTGATGTGGAACGTGTACGTCCCCTTCACCGTCGGCATGACCACGCCGTTGTACGCGCCGGCCGTGCCGAAACGTGCCGTGACGGCGAGCGGGAACGGCGTGAGTCCGCCGGCGGCGACGTCAGCCGTGAGAGTCTTTTCGAGACCGCTCACCGGTGCCGCGGGGTTCTGGCGAGTGTCGGTGATGCGCAGATCGAGGCTGTTCAGCTGCCCGAGGTACGCGGGCTCGGTGAGCCAGCCAACGACGAACTGATAGGCGCCGACCATGCGTCGCTCGTGCGCATACGCGCGGCCGGAGTAGATGCCGAGGCTCGCGAGGACGATCAAGGCCGTCATCACGACCTTGAGAGCGCGGAACACTTTCATTCCTCCTATTAGATGTCTGCGGCGCGTGCGCCGCACCAGCTAGAGGAGGACGGGCTTGGGTGGTCCGAGGATGAGCGGTGCTCGCCAGAGCGCGCGCGCGATGCGCGCGCGAGGCAGCTCAGCGACCGGCATGAGGTCGGGGCGGGGAAGCCGCGGCCACAGAAGGGCCATGAACGCGATGACCAGGCCCGACAGCGCGAGCGAGAAGAGGTCCGGCTCGGAGAGGAGGCCCTGCCGCGGGTCCCAACGCACGCGCAAGGAGTCGAGGAAGATCGGCAGCCGGTAGGCGGCCAGGACGTGCGTGTGGAAGAGCGGTGTGCCCGGCGGGTCGACGTGCGGCGCGACATAGACGCCGGAGCCCGCGGCTGCGGCGGCGCCGGCAGCGATGGCGAAGACGACGATGGCGAGGATGCGGCGCATTTCCCTACCTAGAGGATACGGATGCGCATGCACTGCAGACGCCCACGACCGCGGAGTGCGCGAGATCGGCCACGAAGCCATGCTTCGCCCGTAGCTTCGCGGCCAGTGGTTCGAGGAGGCTCATCGGCACCTCGAGCTCGGCACCGCAGGAGCGGCAGATGAGGTGGCCGTGGCGGTGCGCGTCGGCGAGATGCCATCGCGTCACGCGGTCCTCGAAGTGCGTATGCGTGACGAGGCCGAGCTCCTCGAGCGCCTCGAGGTTGCGGTAGACGGTTGATGGATCGATCTGCGGGTACTGACGGCGGATCCGCGAGGCGATCTCTTCGGCCGTCGTGTGATGCTTCGCCTGCTGCAGAGCTTCGAGGACGAGGCGGCGCTGAACGGTCATGCGCTTGCCCGTCGCGCGCACGCGCTCGCCAATGCTCTCGGCGGGTGTGGCGTGAGTGATCGCTCGCGCGCGCACTACCGCAACTGTCTCGCGACAACCTGCGCATTGCAATAGCCCGCTATTGCGGCTGGTTGCGATAACCGCGGACGCTCGCTAGCCTGCGTGTCTGATGGATCTCGGCCTTTTCGGCGTGCTCCTCGGCATGGTCGCGCTCGGCTTCCGCCATGGCTTCGACTGGGACCACATCGCGGCGATCACCGACATCACCAGCACGACGACCGCCGGGCACACCGAGGTCGACGTCCCCGCCGGCGCGCCGGTCACGCCGCACGGTCACGAACCCGCCGAGATGCGCGGTCACGTGCACCAGCACCAGGTCGAGCCGAGCGCGATGCACTCCTTCGGCGAATCGCGCTTCGCGCACGAGCAGCGGCACGCCATCGGCCTGGCGTCGCTGTACGCGCTCGGGCATGCCTCGGTCGTCGTCGCGCTCGGCGGGCTCGCGCTGCTCGTCGGCGCGATCCTCCCGAAGTGGATCGACCCGATCCTCGAGAAGGTCGTCGGTGCGACGCTCGTGCTCCTCGGCGCGTGGGTCCTCTACTCGGTCGTGCAGTACGCGCGCGGCAGGGGCGAGTTCCGCATGCGCAGCCGCTGGATGCTGGTCTTCGATGTCGCGCGCGACGCATGGGACCGCGTGCAGGCGCGCATCCACGGCCACGAGCACACGCCGTCAGCGCACTCGACGCAGTACGGGCCGAGGACAGCGTTCGGGGTCGGCATGATCCACGGCGTCGGCGCGGAGACCGGATCGCAAGCGTTGCTTCTCGCGGGCGTCGCCGGCGTGACCGGCGTGACGGGCGTCGTCATTCTCCTGGCGTTCGTCGTCGGGCTGCTTATCTCGAACACGCTCGTCGCCGTCGTGAGCGCGTCGGGCTTCATCGGCGCGCAGCGCCTGCGCACGGTCTACGTGATCGTCGGCGCGGTCGCCGGGCTCGCGTCCCTGCTCATCGGCGTCATCTTCATCAGCGGATTCGGCACCGAGCTACCCGATCTGCAGGAGCTCATTTTCGGCAAGAGTTAACGACTAGGAGGCGACCGTCATCGCGCTGCGTTCAGACTGCCAATTTCCGGCAGGACGCACAGAGTCCGTAGAAGTCCAGACGCTCGTGCTCGACGGCGAAGCCGTGGCGTTCGCTGATGCCGCGGAGCACCGGCTTCAGGATCGTCTCGTCGAGATCCTCGACCCTCTGGCAACGAACGCACACCAGGTGGTGGTGATGCTCGGGATCGCACGCGATATAGCTCGAGACGTGGCCGGCCCGTTCGAGCCGCCGCGCCATTCCGCTCTCAACCTGCGCCTCAAGCGCGCGGTAAACGGTCGCGAGCGCCAAGCGGGGATGGCGCCCACGCAGCCGCGCGTATAGCTCCTGCGCGGACACGGCCTCGCGTCCCGCCGCGAGCGCCTCGGCCACGATCAGGCGCTGGTCGGTGAGACGGCGTCCGCGCGCGGTGATGCGCTTGGCGAGATGCTGGGCCCGTCTGGTCGCCATGGACACAGGATACGACGGCTCGACGCGCTAATCGAGTATGATTCTCACTACCATTCTGAGTCCCATTCTCAATACACACTAGGGAGCACACGATGCGACACGGGTCTTTCGTCCTGTTGCTCGCGTTGATGGCGGGCTGCGCGAGCCCGAATACCGCGTCATCCGCCGCAGGGACGGCGATCCCGGGTGCGCCACTGGTCCTCGCGACGACGACGCTGTTCGCCGACATGGCCGCGAACGTGGGCGGGAATCGCATGCGCGTCGAGTCGATCGTCCCGGCGGGCGCGCACGTGGAGGAGTACGAGCCGCGGCCGGAAGACAGCCGCAAGGTCGCCGAGGCGTCACTGTTCATCGAGAACGGGCTCGACCTCAAGGTGTACTTCACCGATCGAGCAAGCGCGTACGACGGCGAACTCGTCAAGCTCGACGAGGAAGTGCGAGCGCAGATCGCGACGATCCCTGCCGCGAACCGCAAGCTCGTGACGTCACACGATCAATTCCCGTACTTCGCGAAGGCGTACGGCATGGAAGTCGTCGGCTTCGCGCAGATCGAGCCAGGCAAGGATCCGACTCCGGCCGAACTGGGCGAGCTGGTGAGGAGGGTCAGGGCCGCGGGCGTGCCGGCGATCTTCGTCGAGGCGGGGTTCTCCGACGCGATCTCGCGAACGCTCGCCTCCGAGGCTGGTGTGAAGAAGATCGTCACAGACATGCCGACAGACAGTATCGGCGCGCCACCGGCGGACTCGTACATCGGCGTCATGCGCACTGTGGCGAAGAAGATCAGCGAAGCGCTGCGTTGATGCCGCGCCTATCGTGACCGCGTGGGCGTGATCGAGCTGCGCGGCGTCGCCGCGGGCTACGAGCCGGGGCATCCGGTCATCTCGGGTGTCGATCTCACGGTGCAGCAGGGCGAGCGTGTCGCGCTTGTCGGCGCGAACGGCGCTGGCAAGTCGACGCTCCTCAAAGTCATCGTCGGCATCCTTCGTCCGATGCGCGGGACCGCGACGGTGTTCGGCGTGCCGCCCGGCGCTAGCCATCGCGTCGCGTATCTCCCGCAGGCCGAGGAGCTTCACTGGGACTATCCGCTCGTCGTCGAGGACGTCGTCCTCATGGCGCGCCTGCATCGCCTGCGACGCGGCCGCGATGCCGGCGCCGATGAACGTGCCGTCGCGCGCGACGCGCTCTCGCGCGTCGATGCCGCAGACCTCGCGCGGCGGCCGATCGGCGCGCTGTCCGGAGGCCAGAAGCAGCGCGTGCTCCTCGCCCGCGCGCTCGCGACCGAGGCCGAGCTATTCCTCCTTGACGAGCCCGCGACCGGCGTCGACCCGACGACCGAGGAAGAGCTCATGGGCATCCTCACGGGGATTACCGAAGGTGGGCGCACCGTGATCGTCTCGACGCACGATCTCGCTTCGGTCATCGCGCACTTCCCTCGCGTCGTCGCGATGAACGGCGGCATCGTCGCAGATGGCCCGCCGAGCATCCTCAGCGACGCCGAGATCCTGCGCCGCACGTACGGCGGCCACCGCGCGGCGTCGCCAGAGCTCGTGGCGGATGAGCACCACGCCTGACCTCATCGAGCCGCTCGGCTTCGCGTTCATGCAGCGCGCGCTCCTGGGCTCATTGATCGTTGCCCTCGTGTGCGCGGTCGTCGGCGTGCTCGTCGTGCTGCGCGGTCTCGCGTTCCTGGGCGATGCCGTCGCGCACGCGGCGTTCCCAGGCATCGTCATCGCGTTCCTGCTGAAGACGAACCTGATCATCGGCGGCATGGTCGCGGCCGTCCTCGCGTCCGTTTCCATGGGAGTGCTCTCGCGGCGCGGCACGATCCGCGAGGACACGGCGATCGGCGTCGTCTTCGCCGGGATGTTCGCGCTGGGGATCGTGCTGTTCAGCCGGATCCGGCAGTTCACCGGCGATTTGCTGGGCGTCCTTCTCGGCAACGTGCTCGCGATCACCAACGACCAGCTCGTCGTCGGTGCGATCACCGCGCTCTTCATCGTCGGAGTGCTGCGCCTCTGGTGGCGCGAGCTCATCTTCGTCTCGTTCGACTCGGTCGGCGCGGCCGCGGCCGGACTGCATGTCTTCCGCTACGACGCGTTGCTGCTCGCGCTCATCGGCCTCACGGTCGCGGTCGCCGTGCAGCTCGTCGGCATTGTCCTCGTCGTCGCGATGCTCGTGACGCCCGCGGCCACGGCTCGTCTCTTCGCGCGCGACATGCGCTCCTTCGTCGCGTTCGCGATCGCGCTGTCGGTCGGCGCCAGCGTCGTCGGCCTCTGGCTCTCGTACTACGCGAACGCCTCCTCGGGAGGCACGATCGTGCTCGTTGCGACGGCGGAATTCATCGTCGTATGGCTCGCCACGCAGTTTCGCCGCGCGTGACTGCGGCGTCGCTGCGAAGTGTCCTGCTGCTCGCGATCCTCGTCCTTGCCTGCGCGCCGCCGCGGGGTCCCGCCGCGCCCTCCGCCGACCCGAACGCGTCCGTTGTTGTGCCATACAAGGTCGCCGGCGGCGGGGAGATACGTTTCACGGTCAAGCCTCGGTACACCGTCGGTGGGCCGGTGATGTTCGATCTCGATATCAGCGCGGGCTCGGAGCAAGTCATCGGGCCGCTCTCAGGCATCGTGCTCGAGTCCGATCTCGTCGGTGAACAGACCGTGCGGCATCTCGGGCCGGGGGATCTCCAGACGCTCGAGGTCGCACCCGGCGCCCGGGCGCACACGACGGTGACATGGGACGGCAAACGCGACGACGGCTTCGCGATACCAGCCGCGACGTTCAGCCTCGCGCTCGACTTCATCGTCGGCGGCGCGAACGAGCGGCTCGGCACGACGATCGAGGTCCGTTGAGCGTGCGCGTCCTGCTCGTCCTCGTCGTGCTGCTCGTCTCGGCTTGCGCGTCGATCACGCAGGGCGGCAGCGCAGATGTCGTGAGCGGGCACGTCACCGAAATCGTCGAAGTGGGCAGCCGCGAGCCGGTCGGCAGCGGGATGCCGCAGCCGTTCCAGGTCGTACGGGTGCAGCTCGAGGAGAGTCTGTACCGCGGCGAGGTCGTCGAGCTGCAGTGGGGCGGGCGGCGCGCGCTCGATCCGAATGGGTTCCTTCGCGTCGGCGACCGGGTGCTGCTTTCGGTCACGCGCGATGACAACGCGCGCACGTACGCGATCCTCGAGATCGTCCGTCTGCCGGCGCTGATCCCGGTCGCGGCGATCCTCGTGCTCGCGCTGCTCGTCGTCGCGCGCCTCAAGGGCCTCGCGGCGCTCGCGGGGCTCGCGTCGAGCGTCGCGGTGTTCCTCCTCGCGGTGGTGCCGGCGCTGCGTGGCGGCAGCGATCCACTCGTGGCGACGATCTTCGGGTGCCTCGGCGTCATCGCGGTCTCGGTCTTCGTCGTGCACGGCCTCAATCGCAAGAGCCTAGCCGCGCTCTGCGGCACGATGGCCGGGCTCGGCGTCGTCACCGCGATGGGCGCGTTCGCGCTCGCGACCGCGCGGATGACCGGTCTCGGCAGCGAGGAGCAGATCTTCCTCGCGGTCGGTACAGACGGGCGCATCGATATGGCGCGCCTTGCGCTCGCGGCGGTCATGGTCGGCTCGCTCGGTGCGATCGTCGACATGGCCGTCGGTCAGGCATCCGCGACGGCCGAGCTCGCGGCGGTCGACGACACGATGCGCGGACGCCGCCTTTACGCGGCGGCGCTCAACGTCGGGCGCGACCACGTCGGCTCGCTCGTGAACACACTCGCGCTCGCCTACTTTGGCGGCGCGCTGCCACTCATCCTGCTCGTGTCCCTGGGTTACCAGCCCGTAGCGCTCTCGCTCAACAGCGAGCAGATCGTCGAGTCGCTCATCGCGATCATGGCCGCAAGCCTCGGCCTCGTCCTCTGCGTGCCCATCACGACCGCGATCGCTGTCATGTTCGCGGGCTCGCCACCGCCGCGCGCACAGGAGTAGGGCGCGGCGCGACACGAGTGCGCGTCCCGCGCGCCGCGACGCAAGGGTGTCTCGCGCGCGCGACACGAGGGTGCCTCGCGCGCGGAGCGGGGGACGGGGGACCGCGGGCCGGCGCACGACGATCGAATTGCATGATGGTGGCGGCCCGAGGGGCCCCGCGAGCACGCGAGGCACCCGAGATGTCGCGGCGCGACTACGACGGTCAGGCGCGAGGCGCGGACGGCGGCGGCGCGGGCGATGGCTCGATCTCCAGCTCCTCGTCAGCGACGAGCGCGAAGAGCGGTGCGGCCGCGAAGTAGTTCTGCAGGCTGCGCCAGGCGAAGTAGAGCGGCAGGAACGGCCAGGCGAGCGGCGCACCGGCCAGCGATCGCGGCCGTCGCCAGAGCAGGACGAGCAGACCGACGAGGACCAGGAGCGAGATCGCGGTGTAGACCTCGCGCGGCAGCTGGGGCAGCACACCCGCCTCGCCGTAGCGCATGAGTCCGACGCCGTTCGAGACGAACGGCGCGAAGATCGGCGCGAGGATCCCGCCGATCGCGCGGCTCGGATTGCCGAGCGCAAAGGGCAGGTTGATGGCGATCGCGATCGCGAGCGCCGCGGCTGCGCGTCGCGCCGCCTCGCGCCAGCCGACCTCGCGCGCGATCGCGAGATAGAAGAACGGCGCGACGAACCACGCGGGCTGACGGTCGGCGATCGCGAGTCCCATGAAGAGCGCGGGCCACCACCGTCTGGCGCGCAGCGTCCACGCGATGAAGATGAAGAGCGCCCACGACGGATCGATGCCGGCGAGGATCCACTGACGCGCGATGATCCCGTTGCCGATGACGGTCGCTAGCGCGAACGGCCGCCATGGCACCCGGATGCGGCTGATCGCGAGCACCGCGAGGAGCATCACCTCACCGGCGTAGACCCAGCGAATGTCACCCAGGCCGAGCGCGACGAACGGCGCGATGACGAGGAACGACACCGCCGGGTAGTTGTACGTGTGCACGACGTCGCCGTTCAGCAGATGCGTCGCGAGCTCCGGATCGAGGTTGAAGCGCGCGAGCGCTTCGGGCAGATCGAACGTCCCGTAGACGTCCTTGCCCGAGACGAACAGCTCCGCCGCGCGATGCTCCGCCGCGACGGCATCGACGTGATAGCTCTTGCCGACGATGAACGCGACGCAGGTGAACGCGAACGCGGCGAGCGCGAGGCCCGTCGCGATGACCTCGCGCCGCGGCGCTGGCATTCGGATGTAGGTGAGCGCGGGCAGCGCCACCGACACGACGAGCGCGATCGCCTCGCCCGGCGCGATGCCGACCGAATGGACGACGAGGTGACGCGCGATGCTGCCGGTGACGCACGCGATCGCAAGCACGCCGTATCCCGCCCGGCGCAGACGATCGGACGGATGCATGCGGCGCGGATCGGCGATGACCACCACGGTCCACGCGAGCGCGACGATCGCGGCGATGCGGATGGGGATCGGGAGCTCGTCGATAAGGCCTGTCGGTCCGTAGACCCAGAGCGCGGCGGTCCACAGCGCGAACGCGCCGACCATGAGCGGACGCAGATGTGGCGCCGTGATGAGCACGGCACCGAGCGCGAAGAGGACGTAGCTGAGGATGCCCTCGACGTTCGCGTGGATGTCGACGGCCTGCACGACGTACATGAGCGCAAAGGCAAGGAAGACGATCCACGTCGAGCCCGGCATGGGCCGCCGGAACGTGGCCATGAGGATGATCGCGAGGAAGAGGCCGAAAGCGACGGCCATCGGGACGTCGGGGGTGACGCCGGCGATGGCCTGGCGGTCGATGGCCGCGCTCACGATGCCGGTCGCTGCGACGATGAATCCGACGCGAGCCGCGAGACCCCGCCGCGGTTCGGTGCGCCGATCCGCCGTCGGCATATTCACTTGGTCCGACAGGTTACGTTAGATGGACCTCATGGCGACACAGATCACCCCTGAGATGACCGTCGCATCGGTCGTCGATCGCTGGCCGGACACCGCGCGCCTGTTCGCGCGGTACGGCCTGTCGTGCGCGTCCTGCGCGATCGGGAAGACCGAGACGATCGGCCAAGCGGCGGCCGGTCACGGCGCCGGACGCGTGAAGCTCGACGAGCTCATCTCGGATCTCAACCGCTTCGCCGAGTCAGGCAAGCTGCCGGAGGGGCTCCCGCCCGCGAACGCCGCGCCGAGCCTCGGCGCGAAGGGCGTGCCGCGCGGCATGGCCGAGCAGAAGGGCATCAAGCACGTCATCGCGGTCATGTCCGGGAAAGGCGGGGTGGGGAAGTCGCTCGTCGCGGGACTGCTCGCGGTGGGCCTGAAGCGCCGGGGCTTCCGCGTCGGCGTCCTCGACGGCGACATCACCGGCCCGTCGATCCCACGCATGTTTGGCGTGAAAGAGAAGCCGATGTCGCCGGACCAGAAGAACCTGCTGCCGCCGAAGTCGCGCGGCGGGATCCCGATCATGTCGATGAACCTCATCCTCCCGAGCGAAGAGGAAGCCGTCATCTGGCGCGGCCCGATGGTGTCCGGCGCGATCCGCCAGTTCTTCACCGACGTGCTGTGGGGTGAGCTCGACTACCTCATCGTGGATCTGCCGCCGGGGACGAGCGATGCGCCGCTCACGGTGATGCAGGCGCTGCCCGTCGACGGCGTCGTGCTCGTCACCACGCCCCAGGCACTCGCGACGATGGTCGTGACGAAAGCGGTGAAGCTCGTGAAGCAGCTCGGCGGCGACATCATCGGCGTCGTCGAGAACATGGCCTACGTGCGCACGCCCGACGGCAAGGAGCTCGAGGTGTTCGGGCCGTCGCAGGGACTCAAGCTCGTCATCGCGGCGAACGCGCCGCTCATGGCGAAGATCCCGATCGATCCCGAGATCGCGCACGATGCCGACAACGGTGACATCGAGAGCTACACCTCGAGCGAGTTCGACGACCTCGTCGACAACTTCCTCAAGCGGGCGCCAATGAAGGAGCCGCCGAAGCAGAACTAGCGCGGCGGCGCTCATACTCCGCGCGGTGCTCGAACGCATGCGCGAGCATTCCGGCGCGCTCTTCCTCCTCGTCGCAACGACCGTGGCGAATGTCCTTGCGTATGGATACCAGGTGGTGCAGGCGCGACTGCTGAAGCCTGAGCAGTACGCCGCGCTCACTGCGCTCTTCGGCATCCTCATCCTCGAATCGGTCTCGAGCCAGGTAATTCAGTCGGCGACGGCGACGCTCGCGGCACGCTATCGCGCGCACGAGAACGACGCGGCGCTGCACGCGTTCGTGCGCCGGTGGTCGACGCGTATCGGCGGCGGCGCGGCCGTTCTGGGGTTCGTCGTGTTCCTCGCATCGCCGCTGCTCGCCGGCGCGCTGTCGCTGCCCGCGATCTCGGTCGCGCTCCTCGGGCTCGCGCTGTTCCTCGCGCTGTCCTTCACGTTCGCGATCGGCCTGCTGCAGGGTCTCGCGCATTTCGTGTGGATGGGCTCCGCGCTCATCGTCCAGGCGGGAAGCCGCCTTGTGATCGGCGTCGGCCTCGTCCTCCTGGGGCTCGGGGTCGATGGCGCGTTCACCGGCGCGACCGCGGCGATCGCGGTCAGTCTGGGCGTCGCCGCGATCCCGCTCATGGCGCTCTACCGCGCGGCCCGCGGTGCCACGGCGGTCGAGCTCGGTGCGGCGGAGACGCGCTTCTTCGGGCTCGCGGCCGTCGTGCTCCTTGCGTACGCCGCGCTCACGAACATCGACGCGGTCCTCGCGCGCTCGCTGCTCGGTCCGGATCAGGCCGGTGCGTACGCGGGCGCGATCACCATGGGGAAGATCGTGCTCTTCGCGCCGATCGCCGTCGGGTTCCTGCTCCTCGAGCGCACCGCCCGCGCACACGCGAAGGGCGAGGACACGGACCGCATGCTCTTCCTCGCCCTCGGGTTCGTCCTCGCGACGAGCGGGCTGGTCGCGATCGCGTACATCGTCGCGCCGGAGCTGCTCGTGCCGATCGTCGTCGGGTCGCAATATCCAGAGACCGCGAAGATCATCGGCATCTACGGCGTCGCCGCGCTCTCGAACGCGCTGCTCAACCTCTGGATCGCCTACTTCATCGGTCGCGGTGAGATGCGGATCGGCCTTCTGCTCGCGCTCGCGGTACTCATCGAGCTCGCGCTACTAGTGACGACCGTCAGCGACGCCGTGTCGATGGCGCGGATCGTCCTCATCGTGGCGCTGGTCACGCAGTCCGCGGCGATCGCGACATTCGCGTTCCTGCGCGTCCGCCGTTAAGTGCGCTGCCACCCCGCGCGGCGTTCGTCTCGCTCGACCTCGCGTTGCATTTGCAAGAGCTGACGCTCCGCGTCGACAAAGCCCCGGCGACGCTCGTTCGCGGCGGCGGTCACCGCGATGAGCATCCCGAAGAACCATCCGATGAACGCGCCGAAGAGAACGGTCACGCCGCATGCATCGCAGAACCCGTGCCTCGCCGTCTCGCCCGGCACTCGGGCGCGCTACCGGCGGCGAAAAGCTCGCTCGGCCGCGACCTAGCTGACCTCACCTAGCGCCAGACGACCGGGACGACTTCGACGGGCTCGGCGATGCCTTTGAGCGACGCCGTGCGTGCCTCGCCCATCGCGACTGACCGTCCACTCGCGTCGAGTGTGGCGCGCGTGACGAGGATCTCGCCTTCGCCGGCGAGCGCGCCGACGCGGGCCGCCTCGTGGATACCCGCACCGGCGTAGTCGAGACCGCGGCGCGTCGCCTGCGCTTCGTGCACGCCGACGCGCACCGCCGGTGCGAAGCCGTGCGCGCGCCGATGATCCGCGAGGCGTTGCTGGATCGCGATCGCGCAGTCGAGCGCGCGTCCAGGGTCGTCGAAGGACACGACGAGGCCGTCGCCCTGATGGCGGATCTCCTCGCCGCCGTGCTCGGCGATCACGCTGCGCAGCGTGTCGTCGTGCCAGCGGATGAGATCGGCCCACGCGTCGTCACCGATGACGCCGATGAGCTTCGTCGAGTTCACGATGTCGGTGAAGAGGAACGTGCGCGTCGCACGGGCATCGCCTGCCGCGACCGCGGGCGCGTCGCCGAGCGCCTCCGCGGCGATACGAGCGTCGCGGCGCGCGCCAATGCGCTCGAGCGTGGACTTTGCCGACGCGAGCTCCAGCTTCGCCGTTTCCTCGTCGCCCTGCGCACGCGCCGCCACGGCGATGAGCATGCGGATGCGCGCGATCTCGTATGGCGCTTCGATCTTCTGCCACGCCTCCAGGCCGCGGCGCAGCTCCTTCTCGGCTGCAACGGCGTCACCGTCCGCGAGGAGGACCGCGCCGAGCGCGACGTGTTTGCGCGCGTGCGACGCCTCGGTGCCGAACGCCTCCGCGATCTCAGCGAGCTCGTCCGCGCCGGCGCGTGCCGCCGCGAGATCGCCCGCAGCGAGCGCGATCTCAACGTGCGCAGGGAGCAGGCGCGCGCGACCCGGCCGCGTCGGCTCTTCCGCGAGCGCGCGTTTGAGCGCGGCGTGCGCGACAGCGGTCTTCCCTTCGGCGAATCGGACCAGCGAGAGTCCTGGCTCCGGCGACCGGCCCATCTGATGCGCTTGGCGGAGTGCTTCCTCCGCGGCTGCGAGATCGCCCATGCGGAGGCGGATCGAGCCGATCTCGTAGTAGCCCTCTGCCGCGACCGGCGCGATCTGCCACTTGAGCAGCTCATCGCACGCGAGCCGTGCTTCCTGCTCGGCCTTCGCGAGCCCGCCGCGCAGCGCCGTGATCTCGGCGCGATGCACGCGGCAGACGCCGGGGAAGCCGCTGACGGACTGTCGGTCGCACCAACGATGCGCGGCCTCGGTCCAGTCGCTCGCGCGACGGATGTCGGCGACGTCGCGGCACGCGCTGATCGTGCAGCAGTACACGCGGCCGGTGACCATCAGGCCGAGGTCGCCGCTCACCGCGGCCATCGTCGCCTCGTCGACGAGCGCCATGCCCTCGCGAACCTGTCCCATCGCCACGAGCACTTGCCCGGTCTGCACGAGCGCGAGCGCCTGCACGTCCTTGTCGCCGGCGCGCTCGCCGATCGCGATCGCTTCGCGCGCGTACGCAAGAGCCTGCTCGAGATGGCCTTCGCCGCCGGCGATGAGCGACCGTCGGAGCACGACGTGGCCATACGCGCCTGAGTCGCGCGCGTCATCGGTGAGGCGTTCCGCACGCGTGAGCCACGCGGTCGCGACCGTGTAGGCACCGCGGTTCGCGTTTTCATCGCTTAGCTGGATGGCCCTCAGCGCGGCGCGCTGGCGATCACCGGCCCCGACGTACGCGGCGTAGGCGCGCTCGCCGATGCGCGTCGCGTCGTCGGGTTGTCCGCACCACCACGCGACCTCGGCGTGCGCGGCGAGATCGTCGGCGGTCAGCCCGCCCGCGCGATCGGCCTGTGCGTAGAGATCGAACGCATCGCGCCACGCACGGCGCGCGAACGCGGCTTTGGCGGCATCGATCGGTGATTGCTGCGCGATGCCGGTCATGAGTTAGCTGGTCGGCGTCTCCACGAGGCCGTTGCGCACGGCGTAGATCGCCGCCTGCGTGCGATCTGAGACATTGAGCTTCTCGAGGATCGCGGCGACGTGGCTCTTCACAGTCTCAGGTGAGAGCACGAGACGATCGGCGATCTCGCGGTTACTGAGACCCTCGGCCACGAGCGCGAGGATCTCGCGCTCGCGCTTCGTCAGGTTCTTGCCCACTGAGCCGGAGCCGGCGGTCGGCGCCGGCTTCATCTCGCTCAGCATGCCCTTGAGCATCTGCGACTCGATGAACGCGCCGCCTGTCGCGACCTGGCGGATCGCGTCGACGAGCTCTTCCTTCGACACATCCTTCAAGAGGTAGCCCGCTGCGCCGGCGCGCACCGCGTCACGCAGGTACGTGGGGTTGTCGTGCATCGTGAGCATGACGACCGCGGTGCGCGATCGCTCTTCCTTGATCTTGCGCGTCGCCTCGAGCCCATCCATGTCCGGCATGCGCACGTCCATGAGAACGATGTCCGGCAGCTCGCGGCGCGCGACCTCGATCGCCTCGCGTCCCGTCCGTGCTTGGCCGACGACCTCGATGTCGCCGGAACCCTGCAGCATCGCGCCGATCCCTTGGCGCACGAGCTCGTGGTCGTCGACGAGGAGGACCCGTGTTGCCATTCCGCCCGGATTCTAGGGCCGCACCGCGTGCGTCATCGTTAGTACACCGCGAGCCAGATGAGATACGCGACGAGTGCGAGCACGATGAGCGAGAGCACCACGACGATCGCGATGCCCAGCGTTCCGATGCCTGCAGCATCAGGTTTAGCCACGCTGCGCTTCAGCGAAGTGATCGCAGCGCGCAGCTCGGGTCCGGTCGCGTCCTTGCGCAGCCAGCCGCGCGCGTCATCGAGCTTTCGCGCAAGCTGCCGACCATCGCGCTCGTTCCCGCTCAGCACGTACGCAGGCACGCCGAGCGTCGCTTCGGTATAGCTGGAGAGCAGCGCCCCATCCACGAGCGCGACATCGGCGCGCCACTCGCCGGTCTTCGATGCATCCGCGATGCTCGGGACGCGCTTGACCTCGTAGTCGCCTTCGAGCTTTAGGAGCGTTTCGATGCCCGAGGCGATCACCGGATGGGCGACGATGAGGAGGACCTTTGGCGCGGCCACGTGCCTATTGAATAAGGTGTAGCCGGCAGCCGAGTTAGCTGTCGCAGTCTCGGACAGTGTGTAGAGAATCGCGACACGGCCCTACGACCTTTGTCCGCCCTCGGTCTGATGTTCGCCATACCCCGAAAACGCACGCTTGCCCCGTGCCCGGACGGACTGGGACCTGACCGGCACCCCACGGAAGTGGGCGCGGACGAAGGACAGGGAAGAAATTGGCGACCCGCGTACTCATCGTCGACGACCACCTGGCGATCCGAGAGGGGATCCGCTCTCTCCTCGCGCCTGAGGGTGACTTCGTCGTCGTCGGCGAGGCCGTCGATGGAGCTGACGGTGTCGAGAAAGCTCTCGAGCTCAAGCCGGACCTGATCCTTCTCGACAACTCGATGCCGGGGAAGACCGGTCTCGAGGTGGCGCGCGAACTCAAACCGCTCCTTCCGAGCACATCGATCGTCTTCCTCACGCTCGACCCGGGCATCCGCGACCTCGCGCTCGCGGTCGGCGCCGTTGCGCACATCAGCAAGGACGCGTCGCCGCAGCAGATGCTCAAGGTCCTGCGCGGCGCCGCGCAGCAGCACGAGCGCCGCAAGGTCGGATCGACGACGCTCACCGAGAAGGAGCGCGCCCTCGCGGATGCGCTTCTCGCCGCGAAGCTCATCACCGAGCAGCAGCTGGATCAGATCGTTGCGCAGCGACAGCCGCGCGAGCTGCTCTCGTCGGTGGTCGTCCGCTCGCGTCTCGTCCCCGACGTTCAACTTGCGCAGATCCTGTCCCGCGTGAGCGGACGTCCGTTGATGACGCTCGCGCCACGCTCCGAGTCGTCCGATCCCAGCGGAGCTCGGATTGGCCGCTCCGCGCGACGGGTGGTCGACCCGATCGACCCGACCGTCGCGCGGCAGCTGCCGCATCGCTTCAGTGAGCAGCGTCACGCGGTCCTCGTCACGTTCGGTCGCAGCGAGGCGACGCTTGCGCTTGCGGACCCGTTCGATGAGCAGACGCGCCGCGAAGTGCAGGACATGCTCGCGGGGATCCACACGTCGATCGTGGTCGCGACCGTCGCTGACATCGATGCGGCCATCGTGCGTGCGTTCGGCGCGCCGACCGCGAAGATCGTTCCGTTCAGCGCCGCCGCGAGCGCCGGCCGCAAGCAGCGTCGCCGTCCCGTGTTCCTCGTCGCTGCGGTCGCCGCGGCGTTCCTCTTCCTCGCGACGGGCATCGGTGTGCTCCTCGCGCCGGCCGCGGGTGGCCTCTCGGCGCGCGGTCAGCTCACGATCTTCCAGGGCAACGTCGAGTACCGCCGCGCGGGTGGCCAGTACGCCGCAGCGACGACCGGTCAGATCGTGCGCCAGGGCGATAGCGTTCGCACGGGTCTGAGCGGGCACGCCGCGATCACCTTCTTCGATCAGTCCGTCGTCGTCTTCGAGCCCAGCACTGAGGTCGACGTCGTCGCGCTTCGTGCGCTGAACGGCGGAGACATCGACGTGACGCTGCGCCAGGGCGCGGGCAAGACGTGGCATGTCGTGACGCACCAGCTCACGCCTGATGGCCATTACGTCGTACTCACACCGATGACGCAGACGAGCGTGGTCGGCACGGCGTTCCAGGTGCGCGTCGATGCGCAGACCGGTGCATCGACGGTGACGGCGACCGATGGCGTCGTGCGGACGTCGGGCCTCGGCGAGGGCGCGCGCACGACGGTGCAGCTCACACAGGGCATGGGCACGACGGTGAGCGCGCGCGGTAGCACGCCGTCCGATCCGGTCGCGATGCGCACGCAGACGGTGACCTTCGCGATGGACGACGCGCGCGATGCGGTGGTCGTCGCACCGAACGGTGAGGCGTCGGGCGTTCGCTCAGGCGAGATCGTGCGGTACATCCCCGGCTCGAGCGTCACGAAAACCGCGTCGCAGGTGATGGTCAGTGTTCCCGCGGACTTCGATCGCTTCGCGACGATCGTGCAGCCCTCGGATCCCGGCGCGCGCGAGGTGGTCGTGCACGCGCAGCTGCGCACCGCGAGTGGTTCGGTCGCGGCGCAGGTCAGCGATCAGCCGCAGGTCGCGGCGGGCGTCGCGAAGACCGGTGTGGGCATCGCGCCGCAAGGTCTTGTCACGCTATCGACGACCGTCGTCGAGCAGTTCCCGCAGCCGGTCGCGGTCCAAGCGCCGCCGCCGGCGACGTTCGATCCATTCGCGTTCGCGCGTTCGACAAGCCAGCCCGTGGGCCAGCCCGGCCCGGCAGGTGCAGCCGGCTCGCCCGGTCCCGCCGGACCTCCAGGTCCCGCGGGTTCGGCTGGATCGCCTGGCGCGCCCGGGGTTACCGGGCCCGCGGGCGCGAACGGAGCGACGGGCGCGCAGGGTCCGCAGGGCGTCGCCGGCACGGCCGCGAATCAGGGCGCGACGGGGCCTGCGGGTGCGCAGGGCGACACCGGCTCGGCCGGTCCGAGTGGCGCCAGCGGTGCCGCCGGCGCGACGGGTGCGGCTGGCCCGACCGGGCCCGCCGGCGCGGCCGGCGCGGCCGGTGCACCGGGTCCGCAAGGCCTGCAGGGCATCCCGGGCACTGCTACCAATACTGGTGCCACCGGCGCAGCGGGACCGACGGGCGACACGGGCCCGGCCGGTCCTATCGGCGCGACCGGCGCCCTCGGCGCGACGGGTGTCGCGGGTCCGACGGGTCCCCTCGGTCCGGTAGGGCCGACCGGCGCTCAGGGTCCAACAGGCGCGCAAGGCGTCACGGGTTCGCAGGGTGCGACAGGCAACACCGGCTCGCAGGGTGCGACCGGCTCGATCGGCGCGACTGGTGGGACGGGTGCTCAGGGTCCGACGGGTGCAACCGGAAATGTAGGCGCGACCGGTACTCAGGGTGCGACTGGCGACACGGGTCCGCAGGGCGCGACGGGCGTGCAGGGCGTGACTGGTCCCCAGGGCGCCACCGGACCGCAGGGCACGACTGGCGCACAGGGCGTGACGGGCGACAGCGGACCGCAGGGAGCGACCGGCGCTCTGGGCGCGACCGGACCGCAGGGTGCGACGGGTCCACTTGGTCCGACGGGTCCCCAGGGTCCGACCGGTGCCCAGGGCGACACGGGTCCGCAGGGCACGACGGGCGCACAGGGCGTGACTGGTGACACCGGTGCGCAGGGCGCCACCGGCTCGATCGGCGCGACCGGTGCGACGGGTACGCAAGGTCCAACAGGTGCAACCGGAAATGTAGGCGCCACTGGCGCTCAGGGTGCGACGGGCGACACGGGACCGCAGGGTGCGGCCGGCTCGCAGGGTGCGACCGGTGCGCAGGGTGCGACCGGACCGTTCGGCCCAACCGGTTCGCAGGGCGCGACCGGTCCTCAGGGCGATACGGGTCCACAGGGCGCGACGGGTGCGCAGGGTGGAACCGGCCCGCAAGGCACGACCGGCGCGCAGGGCGACGCCGGTGCCGCGGGTCCGACGGGCGCCGCTGGTGCCACGGGTCCTGTTGGGCCGACCGGGCCTCAAGGTGCGACGGGTGCGCAAGGTGACACCGGAGCTCAAGGCGCGACCGGCTCGCAAGGCGTCACGGGAGCTCAAGGCGACACGGGTCCACAGGGCGCGACCGGTGCGCAGGGCACGACCGGCGCACAGGGTCCCACCGGCGTTCAAGGCGCGACTGGTGCCACGGGCGCGACTGGGTCGCAGGGTGACACTGGTGCCGCGGGTCCGACCGGCGCCGTTGGTCCGACGGGCCTTGTTGGAGCGACTGGTCCGCAGGGCGCGACCGGTGCGCAGGGTGACACCGGAGCGCAGGGTGCGACCGGCGCAACCGGTACGACTGGATCGCAGGGCGCGACGGGCGCACAAGGCAACTCGGGTCCCGCGGGGCCGACCGGTGTCGCTGGTCCAACGGGCCCTATCGGACCGACTGGTGCGCAGGGATCTACAGGTCCGCAGGGTGACACGGGTGCGCAGGGTCCGACTGGCTCGCAGGGTGCGACCGGAGTCACTGGCCCGCAGGGCACAACTGGTGCGCAAGGAACGACCGGCGCCCAAGGTGCGACGGGAGCGTCCGGTGCGACTGGATCACAAGGCGCGACAGGACCGCAAGGTGACACGGGCCCTGCGGGTTCGACTGGCGTCGCCGGCCCAACGGGTCCTATTGGTCCGACTGGTTCGCAGGGAGCGACGGGTCCGCAAGGCGACACCGGTCCGCAGGGGACAACGGGCGCACAAGGCGCGACTGGTGCCGCTGGCGCGACGGGTGCGCAGGGTGGCACAGGGCCCGCGGGTCCCACTGGTGTAGCTGGCCCGACCGGACCACAAGGCGACACTGGTGCGCAGGGCGCGACCGGTGCGCAGGGATCCACTGGTGCTCAGGGCGCGACCGGAGCGAACGGTTCGACCGGTGCTCAAGGTGGCACCGGACCCCAAGGCGCCACCGGTCCGCAAGGCGCGACCGGCCCCCAGGGCGCGAGCGGCGCTAACGGCGCTACTGGCGCGCAGGGTGCGACCGGCGCTAACGGCGCGACTGGTGCCGCTGGTCCCACAGGACCTGCTGGCCCGACAGGACCACAGGGTGCGACCGGCGCTCAGGGTGACACCGGCGCGCAGGGCGCCACAGGTGCGAACGGAGCTACTGGTGCGCAGGGCGCGACGGGTTCGCAAGGTGCGACGGGCGCGAACGGCGCTACCGGCGCGCAGGGTACGACCGGTGCGACTGGTGCCGCTGGTCCGACAGGACCTGCTGGCCCGACCGGGCCACAAGGCGCGACTGGTGCGCAGGGTGCGACCGGTGCGAACGGCGCGACTGGTGCGAACGGCGCTACCGGTGCGCAAGGCGCGACCGGTGCGCAGGGTGCGACCGGCGCTAACGGCGCTACCGGTGCCGCCGGTCCGACAGGACCTGCCGGCCCGACCGGAGCGCAAGGTGCCACGGGCGCCCAAGGTGCGACTGGCAATCAAGGCGACACGGGTGCTCAAGGTACGACTGGCGCTCAGGGCGCGACCGGAGCGCAGGGCGCGACCGGAGCGAACGGAGCCACCGGCGCGCAGGGTGCGACTGGCGCTAACGGCGCTACTGGTGCCGCCGGACCCACGGGACCCGCTGGGCCGACCGGACCACAAGGCGCGACTGGTGCGAATGGCGCTACCGGCGCTAACGGCGCTACAGGTGCGCAAGGCGCCACTGGTGCGAACGGCGCTACCGGCGCGCAAGGTGCGACGGGCGCTAACGGCGCGACTGGTGCTAACGGCGCGACTGGTGCCGCCGGACCCACAGGACCTGCTGGCCCGACCGGATCACAAGGCGCGACCGGCGCGCAGGGCGATACCGGTGCGCAGGGTGCGACTGGTGCGAATGGCGCCACCGGTGCGCAGGGTGCGACCGGTGCGAACGGTGCGACTGGTGCCGCTGGTCCCACGGGACCCGCTGGCCCGACCGGACCACAAGGCGCGACTGGTGCGAATGGCGCTACTGGTGCACAGGGCGCCACCGGTGCGCAGGGTGCGACCGGCGCGAACGGCGCTACCGGCGCGCAAGGTGCGACGGGCGCTAACGGCGCGACTGGTGCCGCTGGTCCGACAGGACCTGCTGGCCCGACCGGATCACAAGGCGCGACTGGTGCGCAGGGCGACACCGGTGCGCAGGGTGCAACTGGTGCGAACGGAGCTACCGGTGCGCAGGGCGCGACCGGAGCGAACGGAGCCACCGGAGCGCAGGGTGCGACTGGCGCTAACGGCGCTACTGGTGCCGCTGGTCCGACAGGACCCGCTGGCCCGACCGGACCACAAGGCGCCACCGGTGCGCAGGGCGCGACTGGTGCGCAGGGCGACACCGGTGCGCAGGGTGCAACTGGCTCTCAGGGTGCCACTGGCTCTCAGGGAGCGACCGGTGCGCAGGGCGCGACGGGTTCGCAGGGTGCCACTGGTGCCACCGGATCGACGGGTTCGCAGGGTGCGACTGGCGCGACGGGTCCAGCTGGTTCGATCGGTAATGTGACCGACGGAACGACGACCGCGACGAGCCCGTCGTCGCTGAATTTCTCGAACGGCTTCACCGTTTCGCAGCCGGGTGGCGCGGGCACCGCGGCAACGATCGACGGCTCCGGCTTCGTGCGTACGACGACGGATCAGTCGATCGGCGGCAACAAGACATTCACCGGCAACACCACCGTTGGCAACACGACGGTCTCCAGTGGCAACACCTTCACCGCTGGTGCAGGTACATCGTCGGGAAGCGGTGCGACGTCAGGCGTGAACGTGGCGACCTCGGGTCTTACGACGGGCACGCTCGTGAACGTCGCGAACACGAACGCCGCGACGACGACCGGCACGCTGTTCAACGTCGACACCGGGACGGCGGCGTTCAGCGGCAATGCCGTGAACATCCAGAGCACCGGCAACTTCACGGGCACGCTCGTGAACCTGTCGGCGAACAACACGACCGCTGGGACGATCCTCGGCATCAGCGCGACGACGCTGCAGACCGGTCGCGTCATCGACGCGAACCTCGGCTCCGCGGTGTACACCGGCACCGGCGCGATCCGCCTCACCGCGAACTCGGCCTCGACCGGCACGCTGCTCGCGGTGTCGGGCACGACGCTCGGTGCGAACAACGGTGTCGCGGCGAGCTTCGCGACCGGCACCGACACGGGCACGCAGGACGCGGCGAGCAAGGCCGTGCGCGTCGTGCTCGGCACGCAGGGACACGGCTACTACGCGAACGCGGCGTCGGGTTACGCCGGCAACTTCGTCGAGCTGCAGGAGAACGGCACGACGGTCTTCGCCATCTCCGGCAGCGGTGGCGGGACGGCGAACACCGTCAGCACATCGCTGAACATCGCGCAGAGCGGCAGCACGACCTTCTCCACCGGCACCGGCCAGGTGTCGCTGAACGGCAACACCGTGCTCGCCGACGCGAAGACTCTCACCGCCGGTGGCACGACCTCGACGTTCAACTTCAGCGCATCGACGGCGCAGTTCGACACCTCGAGCGGCCAGGTCAACCTGAACGGCAACACCGTCCTTGCGCAGAACAAGAGCCTCTCCGTCGCGGCGGGCAGCACCGGCAACATCGACTTCAGCAACTCCTCGGGCACGTTCTCGACGTCGAGCGGGACGAACACGCTGAACGGCAATGTCTCGATCACGGCGAACAAGACGTTCGCGCAGAACGGCACGGGGACGTTCTCGACGGGTTCTGGCGCGAACAGCCTCAACGGCGACGTGACGGTCGCCTCGGGCAAGACGATCACGGCCGCGCAGAACGTCACGACGGGCACGGCGGTGAACCTCACGAACGCGGGCACGCAGACGACGGGCAAGGTCCTGAACATCGACACGGGCGCCGGCGCGTTCTCGACGAACGGCGGCGGCGTCTCGGTCACGAGCACCGGCGCATTCACCGGCACCCTCGCGCGCCTCACCGCGAACTCGACGACCTCGGGCACCGTCCTTGGCATCCAGGCGACCGCGCTCGCGACGGGCAAGGCGATTGACGTCGACCTCGGCACGGGCGTCTACACGGGCACTGGCGCGATCAACGTGACCGCCAACTCGGCCTCGTCGGGCACGCTCGTGAACATCTCGGGCACGAGCCTCGGCGGCAACAACGGCACCGGCGTGAAGATCGCGACGGGCACACCCACCGGCACCGACCCGACCATCACGAAGGCTCTCGCGCTGGCTCTTGGTAACACCAGCACCGCGGGCACGGGCCTCTACATCAACGCCGGCTCGAGCTACCAGGGCAACCTGATCGATGCGCGCGTCAACGCGGTGAGCGTGTTCACCGTCGCACAGGGCGCGTCCGCCGCGGCTGTCACGATCGGCGGGAACGCGACGTTCTCGACGGGCACCGGCGCCGTCACCCTCAACGGCAACACCTCGACCGCGAGCGGCGTGACCGTCACGGCGGGCTCCGGCATCACGACCGGCACGGCCGTCACGGTCAGCTCCGGCCTCACGACCGGCAAGGGCGTCGCGATCTCGGTCACCGGCACAGGCCAGACCACGGGTCAGGCGATGACCATCGACACCGGCACGAACGTGTTCACCTCGACCGCGGGTGGTGCGCTCGGCATCACCGCCAACAGCTCGACCTCGGGTGTCGTCGTCGGCATCAGCGCGACCGGTCTCACGAACACGACGCCCGGCAAGGCGCTCGCGGTCACGCTCGGCACGGCCGGCACCGGCATCTTCGTGAACACGAGCGCCGCCTACACGGGCAACCTCCTCAACCTGCAGATGAACGGCACGTCGATCTTCTCGGTGACCGAAGCCGGCGCGAAGACGGGTAGCACCGGCACGGTCATCAAGACCATCGAGCTCGGCACGTGCACGCACCCGGGTGGCCTCGTCACGAACTGGGTCTGCGGCAGCGGCGGCGCGGCCACGACCATCGCCTGGGCGAACCTTGCAGCCACCGACGCGGTGGTGATGACCGGCACGAACATCCCTACGGGCACAGGCATCGTGTGCAGCGTGAACGCGGTCACAGCAGCCACGAGCTACTCCATCCGCTGCACCGGCTCACCGGCCAACGGCACGGTCTTCAACATCCTCGTCGTGAGGCGCTAGGCTGGCGACCGTAGTGCGACCACCGCGCCGTGAAGATGCGATCACGATCCCGGTGGGTGCGCTCCGTCGGCTCTTCGTCGTCGTCGCCGCTCTCGTCGTGGTCGGCGCGCTCGCGGCATTCCTGCTCGCGCAGCGCGACGCGATCCGTCTGGCCTTCGGCGGCACCGAGGCGGCGTACATCGACACCACGACGTACCAGTCTCTTGTCCTGACGACGAATCAGGTGTACTTCG
>VBJD01000231.1 GCA_005887995.1 Chloroflexota bacterium | reverse complement strand
CGCGGCCGACCCGGTCGTGCCCTGATCCAGCGCGAGGACGTATCTCACGCGGTGCTGAAGCGGCGCATCGGCTCGATCTCGTGGCGGTAGCGCGCGACCTCCTCGCGCTGCCGCGTGTCGTCCCAACCGAGGAGCGCCCCGACACGCCCGGCGATCGCCTCGACGCAGTCGAGCCCTTGGCACGCGGTGATGCCGAGCATCGTGCGGCGCAACAGCACGTCGCCGATGGTGCGTGCCCACTCGCGATGCACTGCGTGAGTGACCTCGGCGACGACACCGTGATGGTGTGGGCAGAGCGGCGCGGCGAGCCCTGGATCCTCACCGATGAGCTCGAGCACACGGGATGCGCGCGAGCCGTACACGCTGGCGAGATAGGAGACGGTTCCCGCCGTCACGTTCGGCGGGAGCGCCGCGTCCGAATCGGCCTGGCGCGCGCCAGGGAGCGGGACGTCGTCGGTGCTGGCACGGCCACGACGCTCGAGCTTGCTCATCACGGCGTCGGTCGCCTCGCCGGCGATGTCGCGATATCCGGTGATCTTGCCGCCGACGACCGAGAGCAGACCGGCCACGCCCTCACGCTTCTCGTGGTCGAACAGCCCATGTTTGCGCGACACCTCGCCCTCCTCGACGCCCTCCTCGCGCACGAGCGCGCGGACGCCCGCCCAGGTGAAGTAGATGTGGTCGAACGGCGCGTTCGGGAACGCGCGGCGCGCGGCGTCATGCAGGTAGCGCACGTCGTCCTCCGTCGCAGCGGCGTCCGCAGGGTCGCCGTCGTAGTCCGTATCGGTAGTACCGACGATCGTCATGTCGAGGAACGGCACGACGAAGAACAGGCGGCCGTCGTCCTTCGCGAACAGCACGTGCGCGCGCTCGCTGGCGCGCGGCGTGACGAGATGGATGCCTTTGGTGAGGCGCAGGAGGGGCTTCTTCCTCTTGCGCACGGGTGCGATCGTGCGATCGAGCCAAGGGCCGGTCGCGTTCACCGTCATGCGCGCCCGCACGGCGATCTCGCGAGCGGCACCTGCGCGTCGTAGAAGCGCCACGCTCCGACGAGGCCGTCGGGGTCGAGGTTCGGCTCGGCGTCGAGCGTCGCCGCGCGATCGAGCCACTTGCGCTTCGGTAGCGACTTGTCGAGAGAGAGGAGGTCGTACAGCAACATGCCGATACGCAGCTTGAAGCGATACCAGAGGCTCGGCCGGTACATCGGGAGGACGAACGGAAGCGGGAACACCAGGTGTGGCGCGATGCCGAGGAGGGTCTCGCGCTCGCGCATGTCGGCCCGCACCAGGCCGAAGTCGAAGAGCTCGAGGTAGCGCAGGCCGCCGTGGATGAGGCGCGTCGGGCGCGACGTCGTGCCCGATGAGAAATCGTTCTGCTCGATGAGGGCGATCGACAGGCCGCGCAATGCCGCATCCCTCGCGATGCCCGCTCCGATGATGCCGCCACCGATGACGAGGAGATCGACGGTGTGGTCGGCGAGCGACCGCACCGTCTCCTCACGGCCCACGGTCCTATCGGGCCACGAGCGGCATCAGCACCGCCGGGTCGTCGGTCGCAAGCACGTCGATCCCCGCTTCCGCGAAGGCGCGCGCCTCGGCCATGTCGTTCGTGTGCGGCGCCATGACGATCAGTCCCGCGGCATGAAGCTCATCGACGAGTGCCCTGCCGAGAGGGCGGAAGCAGGGGTGGGCATACGTCGCACCGACCGCCGCACAGACTTCCCGCATCGTCGCGATGTCCGTGTGTCGGAAGAGGACGCTTCGTGGGATCTCGGGCGCCGCGACGCGCAACTCGACGACGAGCGGGACATCGAACGATCCTCCGATCACCTCGACGCCCCGCGCGCCTCCGGATCGGGCCAGCGCGCCCAGCGCGGTGCCGGTGCGCTCGCCCTTCAGTTCGACGTAGACGCCGATGCCGCGTCGCCGCGCCAGTTCGAGGACGTCAACCAAGCGGGGAACGCCCTCTCCGCGGCCGAGGTCGACGCGCGCGAGCTCGTTCGCGGTCAGCGAATCGACTCGCTCGGGTCGTCCACCGACCCGTCGCAAATCCTCATCGTGTATGACGACGAGCTCGCCGTCGCGCGACAGATAGACGTCCAGCTCGACCAGCTGGAGGCCGTGCTCGGCAGCGAGACCGAACGCCAGCAGCGTGTTCTCCGGCGCGAGCGCGCTTGCGCCCCGATGGCCGACGGTCCGAGAACGGGCTTTCACGAACACGTCACGAGATGCTCAGCGGAACGGTCGTTCCGCGTGGACAGTCGGGCATACACTCACGTCGGAGTTTGGCGGGGAGGCGATCCTATGAGCAAGCGGACTGCTGAGAGTCGCGTGGCTACGGACTACCGGCTCTCGCGGCGGCAATTCCTCATCGCAACAGGCGCGACGATCGC
>VBJD01000065.1 GCA_005887995.1 Chloroflexota bacterium | reverse complement strand
GCCGAGGCCGGCGTCACTGGGCGGCCCGACGAGCTGCGCGGCCAGGTCATCAGCGCGTTCGTCGTCCTGAAGCAGGGCCAGACGCCGTCGGAGTTGCTGAAGAAGGAGTTGCTCGCGACGGTGCGGCGCGAGCTGGGACCGGTCGCGGTCATCGGTGAGCTCAACTTCGTCGACATGCTCCCGAAGACGCGCAGCGGGAAGATCATGCGCCGCGTGCTGAAGGCGGTCATCCTCGACAAGGACCCCGGCGACATCTCGACCATCGAGGACGAGGGCAGCGTCGACGAGGCGCGCGAGGCGTGGCGCGATCTCCAGCGCGGCGTCGCGAAGGGCGTGGGCGACCCGGTCAAGCCGTAACCTCGCGCCATGCCGGTCCGCGAAGACAAGCCCGCGTGGTCGCAGGTCCCGCCATCTGTGCGCGCCGAGACGGAGCGCCGGCTCGGCTCGCGCGTGATGCGCGCGACGCGCGCGTACGGCGGCTACGCGGCATCGGCGACGTTCCGTCTCGCGCTCGCGAACGGCAGGCGCGCGTTCTTCAAGGCGGGCTATCCGCTCCCCGCGGACAGTCCGGTGGTGCTGCCGATCGCGCAGGAGACGCGACGCTACGCGGCGCTCGCGCCGATGGTGGGCAGATGGATGCCGAAGCAGCTCGGCGCGTTCCGGCGCGCGCGCTGGGACGTGCTGCTCATGGAGGACCTCGGTCCGGCGACGATCCCGCCGTGGTCGCCCGACAAGGCGCGGCGCGCGAGCCGTTCGTACGCGCGGTTCCACCGGCGCACGCTCGGCATGCCGCTGCCCCGCGGTCTCTCCCGGACGCGCCATCGACGGTTCGGGATGTTCTGGGGGAACGCCGGCAAGACGTGGGAGCTCTCGAATGCCGCAAGGGTCGCCGGGCGCCGCGCGGACGAGGCCGAGGAGTGGCTGTCGGTGGTCGTGCCGACGCTGCGTGCGGCCGAGCGAGACCTGGTGAGAGCGAAGCCGCCGTTCGTCGTGCTCCACTTTGACACGCGCTCGGACAACTTCCGTCTGGTCGGCGACCGCCTCGTGATGTTCGATTGGCCGTGGGCAAGCGCGGGACCTGCGGAGTTCGACCTCGCGGCCTTCGCGCAGGCGGTGAACGCCGAGCGTGGACCGGATCCCGAGCGCATCGTCGCGTGGTACGAGGAGATTCTTCCGCTGCGCGAGCGCGAGCTGGCCGGGTCGATCGCGGGGATCGCCGGCTACTTCACCTTCGCCGCATGGCGACCGCCGCTCGCGGGACTTCCGCGTCTGCGCTCTATCCAGCGGAAGCAGCTGCGCGCCTCGGTCGCCTGGGCCGCGCGCCACTTCGATCTGCCCGAGCCGCGCTGGCTCGCCGCCGTGCCCGACTAGGTCGGATGGAACGGGACTAGCTCCATGCCGGAATGGCCAGATCTCCACGTCCTCCGTTCGCGCATCGCGAAGGCCGTCGGTGGCCAGCGCGTGACAAAGGTGCGCCTAGGTGACCCCCTAGTGCTGCGCGCGACGAAGCCGTTCGATCAGGCGCTCCAAGGACGGACGCTCACGGATGTCGCGCACCGTGGCCGTTTCCTGGTGTTCGGATTCGACGACGGCTCGCGCGTCGTCATCAATCCGATGCTGTCCGGACTCTTCGACCTGCTCCCGCCGGAGACGAAGATCCGCGCGAAGACGGCGTTCGCGCTCACGTTCGACAACGGCATGGACCTCCGCTATCGCGATGACACGCGGATGGGGAAGGTCTACCTCCTCGGTCCCGGCCAGAGTGACGCCGACGTGCCGCAGTACTCCTCGCAGGGAGAGGAGGCCGGCGCCCTGGGGTGGTCGGCGGACGAGTTCGCGAAGCGCGCGAAGGCCACGCGCCGCGAGCTGCGCAACCTCCTCATGGACGATGAGTTCCTCGCCGGCATCGGGAACGCGTACGCCGATGAGATCCTCTGGACCGCAAAACTCCATCCCAAGCGACGCGTCGCGACGCTCGACGAGGGCGAGATGGACCGGCTGCGCGGCGCGCTGCACGCGACGCTCGAGCGCGCCGCCGAGATCGTCGAAAGCCAGCTGCCGGCAACGCTCGGGACGAAGGTCCGCACCCACATGAATGTTCGCGGCCGCGCCGGCGAGCCGTGCCCGCGATGCGGGACGAAGATCATTCGCACCCGGCATGGGCTCGACGAGATGTATCTGTGCCCGCGGTGCCAGCCGCCGCCGAAGGGTCAGATCCGCTAGCCCGCCGCGACGAGGATGATGTCCTGCTTCGCGGCGGCGGCCATGTCCTCGTCGATCATCTCGACGAAGAGATCGACCGCACGCGCGCGCCACTGCGTGTCGCGTCCGCGAAGCAGCTCGGCGCGCACCGCCGCCCACGGAAGGCCGCGGCGATACGGACGGTCGGTGGTCATCGCGTCGTAGCTGTCGGCGACCGAGATGACCGAGACCTCGAGCGGCAGCTCGTCGCCCGCGAGACCGCGCGGGTAGCCCTTGCCGTCGTGGCGCTCGTGGTGCGCGAGCACGAGCTCAGCGCCCTCGAAGAACTCCGGGATGTGGCTCAGCAGTTTGTGTCCGATGCCAACGTGGCGCTGCATCTCCTTGCGCTCGTCATCGTCGAGCGGGCCCTTCTTCAGCAAGACCACGTCGTTCGTGCCGATCTTGCCGATGTCGTGCACGCGCGCCGCATCGCGGATGAGCGCGATCTGCGCGGACTCGAGCTTCATGCGGCGCGCGAGGCGCTCGGCGAGCCGAGCCACGCGCTGAGAGTGTCCGTGTGTGTACGGATCGCGCAGGTCGATGAGATCGGCGAGCTCGAGGATGGTGTTGCGCGTCTGTTCGCGAACACGCGCTGTCTCCCGCATCGAGACGAGCATGGCGACCATCGGGATCGCGAAGAGCACGAGCGCGATCGGCTCATCGCCGACGGACACCGCGGCGAGCGCGCCGAGCAGATAGAGCGAGCTTTCATAGGGCAGGTCGCGGCGGTGCACCTCCCACCAGCGCTCGAACGGACGGCGGCGCAGCTGCAGCGCGACGACGACGTCGACCAGCACGGCCTGGAGCGCGTACTTGGCGACGCCGGCCGCCAGCATGATGACCGCCGCCGACATCGCCGGCGGAAGTGGGCCAGCCAGCCCGCGGTAAACGAGCGCCGCGAGTCCGGTGCCGAGCGTGGTCGACGCGGCGTTGAAGCCACGGTTGTACCAGCGCATGCGATTGCGGTAGCGGAGGCCGATGAGCGTGCTCGCCGCGGCGATGATCATCGCGCTGAACGGATCGAAGAGGAGCGCGGCGGCGAACGTCGGCAGATCGTCGACGGTGATCTTGATCTTCGTCGAGAGGTGCAGCGGCCAGATCTGCGCCGCGCTCGCCATGACGAGGAGGAGCAGACCGGTGACGAGCGATGCCTGCGACGGCGGCGTCCATGCGAGCGCGGCCGCGGCGGTAGCAGTGACCGCTGCCGCCATCACCGCTCCGATATACCGACGCATCGCGGGTCGCAGCGATCGCATCAAAGGAGGCCGACGCCCCACATGTAGAACTTGTACTTGGCGGGCCAGGTCGACCAGCCGTAGGAGGCCGACAGCAGCGTCCCGCCCAGGCCGATGACGGTCGTCGTGTGCGAGAAGCTCGACGTCGTCCTCAGGGTCACCGTGACGACGACCGGAACCCTACCGATGCCGTAGTACGCGGGCAGCGTCCGCGAGATCGACGCGGTCACGGGCACCGTGCCCGGCAGCTTGACGACCACGGCGATCGCGTTCGACGGGACCTGCATGTCGAAGTGCACTTCACTGGTCGTCGCCGCGTACTGGCCCGAGAACCACGTCGTGACGTCGACCAGCGCCCCGTTGACCAGGAACTCCGGGTCTTCTTCGCACCACTGCGGCCCCGCGAGGGCCGAGGAGGACAGCAGGAGCGTGGACGCGAGGAACGCGAGCATCGAGAAGGCGCCGCGGATTCGGAACATGCTCACCCCACCACTTCAGCGCGAACTTTGGACGGGGGCCACTATCGGTGGTCTACGAAAACAGCGCGTGTCGCCGCAGTCGCAGAAAATGTCAACAGAAGGTCACAGCGGAGGTCGCGATGCCCAACACGATCATCGTCACGCGCGAAGGTTCGATCGCAACGATCCAGTTGAATCGGCCCGCGGTCCTCAACGCACTAAACGCGGAAGTGCTCACTGAACTCGGCGACGCGATGCGTGACCTCGATGACGACGCGACATGCCGTTGCATCGTGCTTACCGGGAACGAGAAGGCATTCGCTGCCGGCGCGGACATCAAAGAGGCGTTCGTCGGTGTGACGCCCGTGTCGATGCTCGAGCAAGATCTGACCGCGAAGTGGGAGGTCATCCGTCGCATCAAGACGCCGATCATCGCTGCGGTCTCCGGATTCGCGCTCGGCGGCGGCTGCGAGCTCGCGATGATCTGCGACATCATCGTCGCGTCAGAGACCGCGAAGTTCGGTCAACCTGAGATAAACCTCGGCATCATCCCCGGCGCCGGCGGGACGCAGCGCCTGACGCGTGCGGTGGGGAAGTGGGTCGCGAACGAGCTCATCCTCACCGGGCGTTTCATCAGCGCGCAGGAGGCGAAGGACATCGGGCTCGTCGTCCACGTGTACCCCGCGGCGACGTGGCTTGACGACGCGAAGGCGCTCGCGCGCACGATCGCCGAGAAGGCGCCGGTGGCCGCCCGCCTTGCGACCGAGGCCGTCGACGTCGCGTGGAACGCGCCGCTCGACGCTGGCCTCGAGTTCGAGCGCAAGGCGTTCTACCTGCTCTTCGCCACCGAGGACAAGAACGAGGGCGTCGACGCGTTCATCAACAAACGCAAGCCGCAGTTCAAGGGACGATGAGTCAGGATCCCCGCGACGCTCTCGTCATCGGCTACGTGCGGACGCCGTTCGGCCGGTACGGCGGCGCACTCGCGCAGGTCCGTCCGGACGACCTCGCGTCGCACGTCATCCGCGCGGTCCTCGAGCGCACCGACATCGGCGACCGCGAGGTCGACGAGGTGATCTTCGGCGCGTCGAACCAATCGGGCGAGGACAACCGCAACGTCGGACGCATGGCCGCGCTCCTCGCCGGCCTGCCCGAGACGGTCCCGGGCGTGACCGTGAACCGCCTCTGCGGCAGCGGGCTCGAGGCGGTGAACGATGCCGCGCGCCGCATCCGCGCGGGCGAGGCCGACCTGATCGTCGCCGGCGGCGTCGAGAGCATGAGCCGCGCGCCGCTCGTCACGCTCAAACCGTCCGAGGCCTTCCCGCGTGGCGAGCGCGTGCTCGCCGACACGACGCTCGGCTGGCGTCTGGTGAATCCGCGGATGGTCGACCTCGGCTATCACCCGATCTCGCTCGGCGAGACCGCCGAGAACGTGTGCGTGAAGGAGAAGGTGCCGCGCGAGGCGCAGGACGCGTACGCCGCGCGCTCGCAGCAGCGCTACGCGAAGGCGAAGGCCGATGGTTTCTTCGCCGGTGAGATCCAGCCGGTGCACAACGGGAAGGAGCTTGTGTCGGACGACGAGCATCCGCGTCCCGACAGCACGGTCGAGAAGCTCGCGAAGCTGAAGCCGGCATTCAAAGATGGCGGTACGGTCACCGCGGGCAACTCCTCAGGCATCAACGACGGCGCCGCCGCGCTGCTCATCGCGTCGCGCGAGAAGGCGAACGCGCTCGGGCTTCCCGCGCTCGGTCGCATCGTCGCGAGCGCGAGCGCCGGTGTGCATCCCGACTACATGGGGCTCGGGCCGATCCCCGCGGTGCGCAAGCTCGTGGCGCGTACGCACCTGTCGCCGGACGAATGCGACGTCATCGAGCTGAACGAGGCGTTCGCAGCGCAGGTGATCCCGTGCATGCGTGACCTCGGGCTGCCGGAGGACCGGACGAACCCCAACGGCGGCGCGATCGCGATCGGCCACCCGATCGGCGCGTCGGGAGCGCGCCTCGCGGGGACGGCATTGCGCGAGCTGCAACGCCGCGGTGGGCGGTACGCCATCGCGACGCTGTGCATCGGCGTCGGGCAGGGCCTGGCGACCCTCTTCGAGCGCGAGCCGGAGTAGGTGGTCGGGCAGTAGGTGGTCAGTCACGCTTCGCGTGACTGACCGTCCTGCTGCTTCGCCTTCGGCTCCGCAGTAGTAACCTCTCGCGCGCGAGTCCACGTGGGGAGGATGCTCATGAGCGACCGATCCAACCGTCTCACTCGTCGCAAGTTCCTCGTCGCGAGCGGCGCGGCCGCGCTCGCGGCGGCGTGCGGTCCGTCGGCGACGCCAGGCGCGAGCGCCTCGGCCGCGGCGACGGCATCGGCGGCGGCGACCGCGGGCAAGGCGCTCAAGATCGGCGTGCTGCTGCCCTTCACCAAGGTCTACGCCGAGCTTGGCAACTCGATGAAGCGCTCGACGGAGCTGTATCTGAAGCAGGCCGGAGGGAAGCTCGCGAATCGCCCCGTGACGGCGATCTACGAGGACGAGGCCAACGACCCGGCGGTCGGACTGCAGAAGACCCAGAAGTTCATCGAGCAGGACAACGTCGATCTCATGATGGGCATCGTCGCCACGCCGATCGCGTACGCGGTCCGCGGCGCGGTCGACTCAGCGAAGATGATCTTCATCGAGACGAACGCCGGCGGCAACGCGCTCACACGCGACATCGCGAACTGCACGCCGTCGTGCAAGAGCAAGTACATCTTCCGTAGCTCCTTCTCGTCATGGCAGATCAGCTCGCCGATCGGCGACTACTTCGCGACGAAGAAGGGCGTGAAGGAGGCGTTCACGTTCGTCGCGGACTACGGCTTCGGCACCGAGTCCGCCGCGGACTTCACGCAGTCGTTCACCAAGGGCGGCGGCAAGGTGACTGGTTCGCTGAAAGCGCCGCTCGGCAGCGCCGACTTCCTCCCGTTCGTCACGCAGCTGAAAAACCAGCCGACGAAAGACATCTACTCCTTCTTCTCCGGCACCGACGCGATCAACTACATCAAGGCGTGGAACCAGCTCGGCATGCCGGCGGCCGGGTACCGCATGAACGGCGCGGGCTTCCTCACCGAGCAGGATGTGCTCAAGGAAGTGAAGGACCTGGCGAACGGCGCGGTCACCTCGCTCTTCTGGGCCGTCACCCTCGACAACGCGGAGAACAAGGCGTTCGTCGACGCCTATCAGAAGGAGTACAACCTCCTGCCCGACGTCTTTGCCGTGCAGCAGTGGGACGGTCTGAAGGCCGTCGACCTGGCGTTGCAGGCGACGAAGGGGGACACGGCCAACAAAGATGCGTTCATCGCCGCGCTCGAGGGCACGAAGTTCAAGAGTCCGCGCGGCGACTTCGAGTTCGACAAGACCACGCACAACCCCATTCAGGACATGTACATCCGCGAGGTGAAGGTGCAGAGCGGTCAGGCGGTGAACGTGATCGTCGACAAGATCGCGCGCGTGACCGATCCGGGGAAGCCGACGACGTGACGGGCTAGCCTCTCGCGGACATGACCGTCGAGGTCGCGATCCAGCAGGCGCTGAACGGCATCTCGTTCGGCGCCTTGCTTTTCATCCTCGCCGCGGGGCTCTCGCTCATCTTCGGGATGATGGATGTCATCAACCTCGCGCACGGCGCGTTCTACATGCTTGGCGCATACATCGCGCTCGCTGCCGTTCAGCGCACGGGGAATTTCTGGCTCGCGCTCGTGCTCGCGCCGCTGCTCGTCGGCGCGCTCGGACTTATCATCGAGCCACTCCTGCTTCGGCGGCTGCGCGGACGTCACCTCGATCAGGTCCTCCTCACGATCGGCATTTCGCTCGTGATCGTCGATCTCGTCGGCCTCGTCGCGGGCCGCGAGATCCGCTCCATTCCCTTCCCGGCAGGACTCGATCGCTCGGTGCCGATCATCGGCGGCGACTATCCCGTCTATCGCCTCTTCGTCATCGCGTTCGGCATCCTTCTCGCCGCGCTCTTCGCGTTCATCCACCGACGGAGCCGGCTGGGCGCGCTCATCCGCGCCGGCGTCGACGACGCCCCGATGCTCGCGGCGCTGGGCGTCGACATCGACCGCGTCTTCGCGACGACGTTCGCCGCCGGCGCGGCGCTCGCCGCGATCGCCGGCGTCATCGCCGCGCCGGTGTTCGGGGTGTTCCCGGGGATGGACGTCGATGCGCTCATCTACTCGCTCATCGTCGTCGTCGTCGGCGGGCTCGGCACGCTTTCGGGCGCCATGGCCGGCGGCGCGCTTGTCGGCCCCGCGGACACGTTCGGCAAGGTCCTTTTCCCTCAATTCGCGCTCGCTCTCATCTTCGCGATCGTCGCGTTCGTCCTGTTGCTGCGGCCGACCGGCCTCCTCGGCCGCGTGCGCATCGCGCGATGAGGCGCGGTGCGCTCATCGCGGGCGCTGCCGTCGCCGCGTTCGCGCTCATCACGTTCCCGGTCTGGACGAGCGAGTGGGAGTCGTCGCGCTACGCGACGACGGTCCTGCGGGACATGCTCGTCCTCGCGATCCTCGCGCTCTCGCTCGATCTCCTTGTGGGCTCAGCCGGGCTGCCCTCCCTCGGCCACGCTGCCTTCTTCGGCGCCGGCGCGTACGCAGCCGCGGTCACGATGGCTCGCCTCGGGAGCGATGAGCTGCTCGTCGGTCTCGGCGCGGCGATCGTGGTGTCCGCGCTCCTGTCGCTCGTGATCGGGCTCTTCGCCGTGCGTGCGGCGGGGATCTTCTTCCTCATGCTCACGCTCGCGTTCGCGCAGATG
>VBJD01000064.1 GCA_005887995.1 Chloroflexota bacterium | reverse complement strand
CTCGACCGTCTCGTCGTCGTGCGCGCTGCCGACGCCGACGAGGTGCGCCTCGCAGGGTCTGCGGTCCTGCGAAGCGAGGGCTATCGCCTCGCGGTAGTCGACCTCGGACCATCGTTCGCCTCGCGCTGCGTGATCGACGACCTCGCGCCGCTCCTCCCCGTCGTGCGCGGATCGCCCGCGGCGCTCATCGTCGTCGCGGAGTCGCGCGGCCGGCGGCTCGCGGTGCCGAGCGTGCGGATCGAGCCGATCGCATGGCAGTCGCGCTTCGGTCGCACCGTCGGGTGGTCGTTCGCGGTGGGCACGAGCATCTCGCCCGAGCGCGCGCTCTTCTGCGTCACCGCGATCGACGCGACACCACGCGATCTCGGTATGCGAACCGAGCTCATTCCCGCGTCCTTTGACGCGATCGGTCAGGCGGCGTCGTGATCGCCGCGGTCGTCGTGCGCAACGCGAGCGATCAGCTGCACACGCGCGCGCTCGCGACACTGCGCGCACTCCTGCCGCACGTCGGCATCGTCGCGCCGGGCATCTACGCGTGCGATCTCGCGGGCACCGAGCGCGTGCTCGGCGCGCCTTCACGCATCGCGCGCGTCATCGTCGAACGTCTCGCGCGCTCCGGCGCGCCAGCGGCCGTGGCCGTCGCCGTCACGCCATTCGCCGCACGCGTCGCGGCGGAACGGACGGCGGACGGCGATGTGCGCCTCGTCACGGAGCCGCGCGAATACCTCGCGCCGCTTCCACTCGAGGTGCTGCCCATCGACCCGAAGCTCGTCGACGAGCTCGGCCTGTTGGGACTGCGAAGCGTCGGGGACTTCGCCGCGCTCCCGCGCGGCGCGGTCTTCGACCGCTTCGGCCGTGGCGCCGCCCGCGCGCACGCCCTCGCGCGCGCCGAGGACGAGGAGCGCGTGCGTGCCGATCCGCCGCCCAGGCACATCCGCGCGCGACGCGTGTGGGAGGACGCGATCGTCTCGCGCGAACAGCTCGTGTTCGCGGTCAAGTCAGCGATCGAAGAGCTGTCAGCGGCGCTCGCCACCTATGGCCTCGCCGCGCTGCGCATCGCCGTGCGCCTCGAGCGCGAGGACGCCGATCCGCTGCGCCTGGAGCGCGCGATCCTCCCGCCGACGCGCGAGAGCGCCGCGCTCCTTCGCTCGGTGCGCTGGGCGCTCGAGGAGCGCGCGCACCTCGGACGCATCGTCTCGTGCGCGATCGAGGTGCGCGAGGCCGAGCCCGCGCGTGGCCGGCAGATCGGGCTCTTCGCCGCGGATGGTGCGCGCTGGGAGGAGGCGATCGCGAGCGCGCGCTACCTGCGCGAACGCCTTGGTCCCGGTCGCGTCCTCAAGGTGCGCGTCGTCGACGCCGACGCGCGGCTACCCGAGCGTGCCGCCGAATGGAAAGAGGTCATCTCGTGAAAGGGGAGCACTGTGATGACGAGACTCTTCATCGAACCGCTGCCCGCGCGTCTTGTCTGGGATGAGGGCGAGCTCACGCTGCTGCACGTCGGCGGTCGCAACTTCTCCGTCGTCGAGGTGATGCGCCGCTGGCGCGTCGAGGCGGAGTGGTGGAAGGGCGGGCCGGCGCGCGACTACCTCACGGTGCGCACCGCGGACGGCATGGTCTGCGACGTGTACACAGACCGAGGCTCGGGTGCCAGCTGGCTGCAGCGCGTAATGGACTAGGACTCCCGTACTAGCCGCATAACCGGTCGCCTGGTCGGCCCGTTGGGCCAGCGCATGCGCCGCTCGGTGTGGGTAACGGTCCTCGCGATGCTCTTGTCGCTCCTGCTGACCCAGGTCGTGCGCGGTGCGGGCGTCGCGCAGACGTGGAGCATTGGCCCCGAGCCATTCGGTGTGACGGTCGACGCCTCGACGGGCAAGGTTTACGTAGCGAGCAGCCGTTTGGGGACCTTGATGGCGATCGTCGATCCGGCCGTGCCGCCGCCGCCACCGGAGCCGTTCCCGACGCCCGATCGGTGGATCACATTCCCTGCCTCGCAGACGATGAGCGTGATCGATCCCGCGCTCGGGCGAATGTTCGTGACACTCGCGAACAACGCCGTCGCGATCGTCGATCTTTCCACGAACACGATGGTCGCGTCCGTGCCGGACGCGGGCTCGATCGGTATCGCACTTGATCCAGCGAGCCACCGCGTATATGCGCAGACCCCGGGGGCCATCACGCTGATCGACGGAACAAATGGCGCCGTCCTCGTGAGGACCGTTGCGACAAATGGGTTCTGGTGGGGCATCTCCCACGACCCTACGCGTCACCGCGTGTACGTCGCCAACGCAGACAACTACCATCCCAGCCTCGTCGTCCTGAATGATTCCGACCTGTCGCTGATTCGCGACGTTCCTCTGCGCGCGGTCCCGAGGTTCACGCTCAGTGTGGACACCGCCCACGACCTGATCTATGTCGGTGGTTTGGCGGCGATTTACCCAACTGCGATCGATCCCGCGGGCCGTTTGTATGCCATTGACGCTGCCACGCTAGAAACGACGGCAAGCATTGACGTTGGCGGTGGTGCCGGAGGCGTGTTCTCGACGACGTTGGATCCCGCGACGAACAGCCTCTACGTCTCCACGATCGATGGTTATCCGTCCTCAACGCGCGGCGACGCCATCGTCGTCGTCGATACCGCGACGTTCGCCGTGACCCAGCGCATTCCGCTCGCGTTCCAGCCCGGCCAGAGCGCGCTGCATCCCGATGGACACCTTTACGTCGCGGCATTCAGCACGAGCCAGCTGGCTGCGGTCTGTCTCACCAATTGCGCGCCCGTGATCGACTCGCTCTCGCTCGGGTCACCCTCAACCGCGACTGTCGTCAGTCCGTACACGTCGTTCCGCGATCCCGATGGCGATGCGGTCACCGCGACCTACCGGTGGTCGCTGAACGGCGCCGTGATCACCGACGTAAGCGGTCCGACCCTCGATCTCGGCGCTCCCGGCCACGGGGACAGGGGAGACGTGATCAGCCTGGTCCTGACGATCAGCGACGGGACGTTCTCGACCACGCGGTCGGCCTCGGCCGTCATTGAGAACGCGCTCCCCGCGATCTCGCTGAAGCTGAGCAGCGTCACGCCGCGGACGAACGACACCCTCACAGCGACCGCGAGCGCATCCGACGCCGACGGGGATGCTGTCACGCTCGCGTACTCCTGGTCGCGCAATGGCACGCTGATCGCCGGAGCGACCGGAACGTCTCTGGATCTGACGCAATACGGCGATCGCGGCGACGTGATCGCCGTGAACGTCAGTGCAGATGACGGTCACGGCGGCGTCAGCACGAGGACCGAGCGCGCGACGGTCGCCGACAGCGCCCCGGTCGTCACGCTCACGACGAGCACCACCGCGCCGAAGACGAATGACACGATCTTCGCGACGGCGACGATGACGGACGCCGAGGGGGACGCGAGGTGCTGCGGGTGGTACCTGAAGCGCAATGGCGCCGTGGTCTGGTACGTCAGTGGCGGTACGACGATGGCGTTCGACCTCAACCGACCTGGCTGGGGTGACCGCGGCGACACCGTGACGATCGAAGCGGTCGCCGGTGACGGCACGCTCGAGACACGCGCGGTCGTGTCCGCGGTGGTCGTCAATAGCCCACCGGTCGGCGGCGTCGCGCTCAGTAACTACAGCCCGACGAAGAAGGACGACCTGGTCGCCTATGGAAGCGTTTTCGATGCGGACGGCGACGTCGTCCCATTCACGTACACATGGCAGGTCGGCCAGAAGGTGAAGCTCGTCGTGGGTCCGACGTCGGCGTCGAGTTCGCGCTTCGACCTACGCGAACTGCAGCCCGGCGATGTCGTGACCGTCACCGTGACGCCCGCGAGCGACGGCTTCGATCCCGGTGTGCCGAGCTCGGCGACTGCGGTCGTCCGTTCACCGAAGTAGAGAGGCCGCCGTGCTGCCAGGCCACTAACAAGTCCCCCGAAACCCCCTGGATGAACGGGGGCCGCTCCGGCGCCCCCGTTCTTCTCCTCCTCTAAAGCCCTCAGCGTGACGACACACGCGCCGGTCCAATCGACGCCGCGTTCCGACGACCCGAGGGCGAGGCGGAGTGGCGGACGGCCGGGCCGGCGCGCGACTACCTCACGGTGCGTACTGCGAACGGCATGGTCTGCGACGTGTACACCGACCGCGGCACGGGAGCGTCGTGGCTGCAGCGCGTGATGGACTGACTAGGCGACCCGCTCCATGAGCGCGCGAACCTGCTCGACGGTGATCTCCTGCCCGTGGATCTCGCGCGCGTGCAGCTGGGCCATGCGCACGATCTCGTCCTCGTCGCGGCTTCGCACCTCGAAGCCGCATGGACAGCGAAGGCTCTTGAGATCGGCCATGGCCCGCTGTGTTACCACTGGTTCCAGTCGGAGTCCACCCAGACGTGCACCTCGGGCTCGCCCTCGAAGAGCTTCCCGAAGAACTCACGGATCTGCGGCGAGCCCGCGAACTTCTGGATGCCCTCGATGCTGGACCAGGTGTCGACGCCGAGGAAGGCCTTCGGATCCTGCGGATCGAGATAGACGACGTGCGTCAGGTCTCCGGCCTGCTTAGCCGCGTCTTTCGTCGCGCGGGTGACCTCGTCGTGATACTTCTTCGCTGCGGCTGGCGCCTCGCGGAGCCGTGCGCGTACGGTGACCGTGTATTTCACTCTTCGACCTCCCAGTGTGATGGCCGCATCGTGAGTCGCGGACCTTGTGATTTCCTTGTGCCATGCGCGTGCTGATCTGCGGTCGCCTTTCGATCGAGCACGACGCCGTGGTCGTACCCGAATCCGCGCTGCCCGGACGCCTGGGCCGGCGCCTGTGGGCCTATCTCGTGCTCCATCGACGACGCCCCGTCGGCCGTTCGGAGCTCATGACCGCGCTTTGGGATGACGAATCACCCGACGCCGTTGACACCAGCCTGAATGCGCTCATCAGTCGCGTCCGCGGCGCGCTCGCTCGCCTCGGCGACGATGTGGAGTTGCGCGCGACGAGCGGTAGCTACTCACTTCATCTGCCTACGGAGGTGTTCGTGGACCGCGAGCGCGCGTGGGCCGCGATCAATCATGTCCAGGCGATCCGCCGCGAAGGGCGCGTGCGCGACGCCTGGTCGGAAGCGATCATCGCGAATGAGATCGTCGCGCGCGGATTCCTGCCTGGCGAGGACGCGTCGTGGATCGAGGCCGAGCGGCGCACGCTCCGCGACGTCGAACTTCAGGCGCTTGAGGCGATCTGCGACGCCGAGCTCGCGCAGGGCCGCGCATCCGACGCGGAGCGCGTCGCGCGCCGTCTCATCGTCGCGGACGGCCTTCGCGAGTCGGGATACCGCCTGCTCATGCGCGCGCTCGCGGCGAGCGGCAACCGCGCGCAGGCGGCGACGGTCATGGACGAATGCAGGAAGGCACTCGCCGAGGTAGGCGCGCGTCCATCGCCTGAGACGGAGCGCGCGCTACGGACGGCGCTGGCGACGGAATAGGCGCCGCGCGGCTAGCGGACGTTCCAGTGAATGCCGCAGGACTAGGACGACCGTACTACTCGCATAACTTCGTCGATCGGAAACGCGTTCCGAATGCATGCGCAGTTCGGTCTCTGTCCTCATCATCGCGATGATGCTGTCGCTCCTCGTTACCGAGA
>VBJD01000063.1 GCA_005887995.1 Chloroflexota bacterium | reverse complement strand
CAAGTCGTCGCTGCTCATGCAGGCCTCGGCGTCGATCGGCACGCGCGGAACAGTCCTTTATGTATCGGGCGAGGAGTCGGCCGCGCAGATCAAGCTGCGCGCGCGCCGCTTCGGTATCGAGGGCCCGAACATCCTCGTCCTCGCGGAGACGGATCTCGCGACGGTCATCGAGGCGATCCGCCGCACCAAGCCGCTCTTCACCGTGATCGACTCCATCCAGACGATGTCGAGCGACGCGATCGGCTCGGCCGCCGGCGGCGTGTCGCAGCTCCGCGAGTGCACGGCGCGCCTGCTCGAGGTCGCGAAGGGCGACGATGTCCCGATCTTCCTCGTCGGCCACGTCACGAAAGAGGGCGCCGTCGCGGGACCGCGCGTGCTAGAGCACATCGTCGACGCCGTCCTCTACCTCGAGGGCGAGCGCTTCCACGCGTTCCGCATCCTTCGCGGGACGAAGAACCGCTTCGGCTCCACCGATGAGGTCGGTGTGTTCGAGATGGGGGAGAACGGGCTGCGCGAGGTTACAAATCCATCCGAGGTCTTCCTCGAGGAGCGGACCAAGGGAGTCGCCGGGAGCGTCGTCGTCCCGACGGTCGAGGGAACACGACCACTGCTCGTCGAGGTGCAGGCGCTGGTCACACCCACGACGTTCGGATTGCCCAGACGCACGGTGAACGGCACGGATCCGCAGCGGCTCGCGGTGTTGCTCGCGGTGCTCGCGAAGCGCGCGGGCATCGGTCTCGGTCAGCACGACGTGTACGTGAATCTCGTCGGCGGCCTGCGCGTTCGCGAACCGGCAGCGGACCTCGCCGTCGCGGTCGCGCTCGCGTCGGCGCTCCGCGACAAGGCGGCCGACCCGCGCACCGTGTTCGTCGGAGAGCTCGGGCTCGGCGGCGAGCTGCGTCGCGTGCAGCGGTTGATCCCGCGTTTGAAGGAGGCGCAGCGCCTCGGCTTCGCCCGCGCGGTCATCCCTCAGGCGAGCCTTGGCGATCTCGACGGAACTGCTCTCGAAGTGATAGGCGCGTCCTCTTTGCGCGACGCTCTCGTGCGTTCGGGCATAGCCGAAAGCTAGGCGAGCGAGCGTACACTTCGCGGCCTATTGATCCATCCATCCCGGCAGCTCGGGCGCGTCGGCGGCCACATCGTCATCGGCCGGACGCTCCGCCTGCCCACCGCTAATAGAAAGGAGTGGACAGCGTGGCCCTCATCCGTCTTGTCGCGGCACTCATCGGCTGGTTCTTCGGGTTCTTCCTCGGCGCTTCGCTGCTCGAGGTCTCGCAGGTCACGCCCGTCAGCAATCAGGTCCTCGTCGTCTTTCTTCTCGCTGCGGCGTGCGCGATCCTCGGCTGGCTCGGCGCTCCGTACGTCACGGTCGTGCCGGCTCGCATCGTCGCGGGCTGGATCCGCGAGACGTCCGCGGATAATCTCGTCGGCGGCGCGTTCGGCGCCGGCGTCGGCCTCATCCTCGGGCTCTTCCTCGCGTTCCCGCTCTCGTTCCTTCCCGGCAACCTAGGTCGCTTCGCGCCGATCATCGGCGCGGCGCTGCTGGGGATGGGGGGTGCGGCCGCGGGCACGATCAAACGCACCGAGCTCGGCGCGCTCGCGCGCGACATCCGCTACGGCAAGCGCGACCGCGTCGGCGAGGAGCGCGCGCTCCTCGATACCTCGGTGATCATCGACGGCCGCGTCGCCGACATCGTGAAGAGCGGCTTCATCCGTGGCACGCTCGTCGTGCCGCGCTTCATCCTCGACGAGTTGCAGCACTTCGCGGACGCATCGGACGCGAGCAAGCGCGAGCGCGGACGGCGCGGGCTCGAGATCCTGCAGAAGATGCAGAAGGAGGCGACGGTCCGCATCGAGCTACTCGACGTCGATCCCGCGGGCACCGGCGCGGACGGCCAGCTCGTCACGCTCGCGCGGCAGATGGGCGTGCCGATCATGACCAACGACTACGGCCTCAACCGCGTCGCCGAGCTCCAGGGCATCACCGTGCTGAACGTCAACGACCTCGCGAAGGCCGTGCGTCCGGTCGTTCTCCCCAGCGACGAGCTCAGCGTCCGTGTCATCCAGGAGGGCAAGGAGCCCGGGCAGGGCGTGGCCTATCTCGAGGATGGCACGATGGTCGTCGTCGAGAACGGCGCCCGGTACCAGGGCACGGAGATCACGGTCACGGTCATGCGTGTGCTTCAGACCGTCGGCGGACGGATGATCTTCGCCCAGCCGAAAGGCGAGGTCATCGACATTCGCAGGCAGAGGCCGCCGAGCCATTAGCGCGAAACTCGTCTGATGCGCCGCGTCCTCGCGATCCTCGCGGCCGGCAGCGCGAGCCGTGCCGGCGTCGACAAGGTCGCCGCCGACCTCGGCGGGCAGCCGGTCCTCGCGTGGTCGCTCGCGGCCGGCCTCGCGGCAGGTTGCTTCGACGAGATCGTCGTCATCGCGCCGCCCGAGAAGGTGGGCGCGGTCGCGTCGCTCGCCCGCGCGCGTGCGCCGAACGCGCGCGTCGTCGCGGGCGGTCAGACGCGCACCGCGTCGTCGTGGATCGCGCTGGACGCCGCGCGCGATGCCGACCTCATCGCCATCCACGATGCGGCGCGGCCGTTCGCGCCGCCGAGCCTCTTCGTGCGCTGCGTCGAGATCGCCATCGCGGAGGGCTCAGCCGTCGCGGGGCTGCCGCTCGCGGACACGGTGCGGCGCGCCGATGAGGCCGGCGCCGCATTAGAAGAGGTATTGCGTGACGGGCTGTGGTCCGCTCAGACGCCCCAGGTCTTCAAGCGCGAATTGCTGGAGCGTGCGCGAACGGCGTCCGCGGACAAGTCTTTCTCGGACGACGCCGCCGCGCTCGTCGCCGCAGGGATGCGACCGAAGATGGTGCTCGGCGAACGGCGGAATCTGAAGATCACCACGCTCGAAGATCTCGCGTACGCGCGTGAGCTCGTCGCGAAAGGACTCGTCGGCTTCCCGGTGCTGGCCGCACCGTGAGCAGAAGCGGTATCGGCTACGATATCCATCGTCTCGCGGCCGATCGCCGGCTCGTGCTCGGCGGTGTCGCGATCGAGCACCCGACGGGTCTCGTGGGTCACTCTGACGGCGACGTCCTCGCTCACGCGTTGATGGACGCGCTCCTCGGTGCGGCGAACCTCGGGGACATCGGTCGGCACTTTCCGAGCGACGATCCCGCATATGCGGGGGCACGCAGCGTGGAGCTGCTGCGCCGCGTCGGCGCTCTGATCCGCGAGCGTGGTCTCGGCGTCGGCTCGCTCGACGCGACGGTCATCGCGCAGGCACCGCGACTCGCGCCGCACATCGATGCGATGCGCGTGACGATCGCGAATGCCCTCGCGATCGGCGTCGACCGGGTCAGCGTGAAGGCCACGACGAACGACGGTCTAGGGATCGTCGGGAGCGGCGATGCGATCGCCGCGCTTGCCATCGCGACCCTCGAATAAAAAGGAGCACCGCTCATAGCGACCCAGACCAGCACAGCCATCAAGGTGTACGACAGCGCCAAGCGCTCGTTGCGCGAGTTCGAGCCGATCAGGCCCGGCCAGCTCTGGACGTACAACTGCGGGCCGACCGTGTACGACTACCAGCACATCGGGAACCTGTATTCGTACCTTGCGGCGGACGTCGTCCGTCGCACGTTCGAGTACTTCGGGTTCAGCACCAAGCACGTCATGAACATCACCGATGCGGGTCATCTGGTCGATGACAGCAACGCCGATGCGCGCGGCGAGGACAAGATTGCGCTCAGCGCGCGCCGCGAGAACGTCGACCCGCTCGTCATCGCGGAGCGCTACACGCAGCAGTTCTTCGAAGACCGGAAGAAGCTCAACATCCTCGAGCCGCACATCGTCCCAAAGGCGACCGAGCACATCCCCGCGATGATCGCGCTCATCGAGCGCCTGATCGCAAAGGGTCATGCGTACGTCGCGGCGGACGGCGTGTACTTCGATACCAGCACCTTCCCGGGGTACGGCACGCGCCTCAATCCCGAGCCGCCCGATACGCGTCAGGCCGGCGCGCGCGTCGAGGTGAACCCGAACAAGCGCAATACGTTCGACTTCGCGCTATGGCGCAAGGCGAAGCCCGAGGACCTGCAGCAGTGGGACTCGCCGTGGGGACGCGGTAATCCCGGATGGCACATCGAGTGCTCCGCGATGTCGATGAAGTACCTCGGCGAGACCTTTGACTTGCACTCGGGCGGCGAGGATCACCTCTTTCCGCACCACGAGTGCGAGATCGCCCAATCGGAGGCGGCGACGGGCAAGCCGTTCGCGCATTACTGGATGCACACGCACTTCCTCAAGCTCGACAGCGCGAAGATGTCGAAGTCCACGGGCGGCTTCATGCGCCTCTCGGACATCGAAGCGAAGGGCTTCGACCCGCTCGCGTTCCGGCTCCTCTCCCTCGGGACGTCGTATCGCAAGGGCCTCGACTTCACCTGGGAGTCGCTCGAAGCGGCGCAGAACCGGCTCAACAAATGGCGCGGCGTCATCGGTGACGCGTATCAGGCGACCGGCGGGCGCGCGACCGCGCCGCGCGATGAGGACGAGATCCGCGTCGCGTTCGCGGCCGCCATCGCGGACGACTTCAACACCGCGGCGGCGCTTGCGCAGGCCGAGGCCGCGATCGGCCACGCGGCTACCGGCGACGACGAGACAAAGCGCCGCGCGCTCGGTCTCCTCTTCGACATGGACCGCGTGCTCGGGCTCTCGATCAAGGAGAGCGCGCGCAAGGCAGCGGCGCTGCCCGAGGAGGCGAAGCGTCTGCTCGCCGAGCGCGAAGATGCCCGCAAGAACCAGGACTTCAAGCGCTCGGACGAGCTGCGCGACGATCTCTGGAAGCGATTTGGCATACGCGTGAAGGACACGAAGGACGGCCAGCGCTGGGAGCGCGACGGCCGCAAAGGAGCGTGACCATGGACGAGCAGGAGCGCGATGAGCGCGCGGACGACGGCGGTGCACGCTCCGACGAGCAGCCGGGACCGTCAGCGGGTCAGGAGCCGCGAGCACCGGGGGACCTCGAAGCACGGGGCCCGAATCAGCTGAACCAGCCGCGTCCGTTCGGCGGTGACTTCCGTGGCGGACGCCGCCGCGGCCGGCGTGGTCGCGGTGGTGGGCAGCGGTTCGGCCCCGCACCGCGTGTACCCGGGATGGGCGGCCCTCGGCCACCGGGCACACCGGTCGGCGATGACGAGGAGTCGTCGCAGGCGCGCGAGCTCGCCGCGTACGAGCGACGCCAGCAGCAGCGCCGTCCTGGCGGGCCGTTCCGCGGACCGGGTTGGGTCGCGGGAGCGCGACCTGCTGCACCGGGTGGCGCGTTCCGCCCCGCCGCGGGCGGCTTCCGACAGGGCAGCAGCGCTGGATTCCGGACGGGCGGACGGCCGATGGGTGCTGGCCGCGGGCCGCGCCGTGCTGTGGGGTACAGCGAACAAGTTCGCCGCATGACCGCGGGTCCGCGTGCGCAAGCCGCACCTTCGCACGAGGCGGGTGAGCCGATCGCCGGCCCGCACGCGGTGCTCGAGGCGATCCGCGCAGGCCGTGTGGTGAAGCGCCTCTTCGTCTCGAACGAGCGCGGCACGCAGACCGGTCCGGTCGCCGAGCTCATCCAAGAGGCACAGCAGCGTCGCATCTTCATCCGCTTCGTCGACGCGATGGAGATATCACGACTCTCGCCGATCGAGAGCCATCAGGGTGTCGTCGCGATCGCGGAGGGCAAGGCGGGCGTCGAGCTCGAGGAATTCCTCCTCCATCTCGACGCGCTCAGCGAGCCCGCGCTCGTCCTGCTCATCGACTCGCTGCAGGACCCGCAGAACTTCGGCGTGTTGCTTCGCTCAGCCGAGGGCACCGGCGTCGACGGCGTCGTCATTCCGAAGCATCGGGCCGTCGGCCTCACGCCCGCAGTAGCGAAGACGAGCGCCGGCGCGAGCGAGCACGACGGCGATCGTCGTCGGCGGCGAGGCCGAGGGCATTCGCCGCCTCGTCCTCGAGGGCTGCGACCAGGTCGTGCGAATCCCGATGGAGGGGCAGGTCGCGTCGCTCAACGCAGCATCCGCGGGCACGGTCGTCCTTTATGAAGTGCTGCGCCAACGCCGTCGCAACGTCCCGCCCGCGGACACGCGCACGCCGCCGCCCGCGCGCGCGGAGCCGGTGACGCCGCAGGAAGAGGAGATGGAGTACGCCGAGCAGAGCGAGGCGGACGAGGCCGAGCTGCAGGCCGATCTCGCTCAGGACGAGCGCAACACCAGCGAGCCGATGGCCGTCGAGACCGACGCCATCGCACTCGGCGCGACGCAGGGCGCGGAGGACGAAGGCGACGCGGACGAAGCGCCACCAAACGAAGCCGAAGAAGCGACACCGAAGAAGCGCGCGCCGCGCGCGCGAAAGGCGCCTACGACAAAGAAGCCGGCGGCTCGGAAGAAGAGCGCGGAGTAGCGGCGAGGGACATGCTCACCACGAAGCGCGTGCCGCCGTCGGGCGGCGCCTCCGCGTACACCGTCCCGCCGTGCCGCTCGACGATCTGCCGGCTGATGTAGAGGCCGAGGCCGAGACCCGAGCGGTTCCGGTGCGCCTGATAGAAGCGATCGAAGATCTGCGGAAGGTGCTCAGGCGCCACCCCGACGCCGTGATCGCGTACCGAGAGGACGAACGTCGACGGCGTGCGCGCGAGCGTCACCTCCACGGCCCCACCTTTCGGTGAGTACTTCACCGCGTTGTCGAGGAGGTTCATCACCACCTGCTCGAAGCGCAGCGCATCGACGTGCGCCATGAGTGACTGCGGGCCACGCAGCGTGAGCTGGTGCTTGTCACTCATCATCTCAAAGAGCTCGACAGCGGATCGCACGAGCGCGGCGACGTCGGCCTCCTCCAGCTCGAGTTCGAGCTCTCCTTTCCCGAGACGCACCGATTCGAGGAGATGTGAGACGAGCCGCGCCTGCCGCGCGATCTGCACCTCGATCATCCCGAGCGATCGCTGTTGCGACGGTGTGAGCGCGGTCTTCAGCGACCGTGCGAGCAGCTGGACCGCAATCTTCGACGCGGTCAGTGGCGTCTTGAGTTCGTGCGCTGCCGCGCTGAGGAATTCGTCGCGCACATGTAGCGCCTCGGTCGCCTCCGCGGCGGCGCTGCGCGCCTCGTGGGCCGCTTCGTAGAGTCGCGCGTGTTCGATCGCGCTCGCGATGCGCGCGGCGATGAGCTCGAGGAATTGCACATCGGCTTCGTTGAACGCGGTCGCGGTGAGTGTGCCCACGTGCAGCACGCCGAGGACGCGGCCGTCCGCGAGCAGCGGAACCCCGACGAGGGACCGGATGCCCTTCTCGCGAAGGATGGGATTGAGCACGTCCGAGTGGGCGACATCGTCGAGCACCACCGGCTTGCGCTCGGCGGCGATGCGTCCGGCGAACCCCTGGCCGACGGGGATGCGCACTCCGGCCTGCACCTCCTCCTCGAGCCCGTGCGCGGCACGCGCGACGAGCGTCGAGCCGTCCTCCGAGAGGAGCAGCACCGCGGCGGTGTCGACGACGAGCTCGTCCGCGATCTTGTCTAGCGATGCGCGCAACAGATGGTCGAGGTCGAGCGATCCGAGCGCCGTCTCGGTGATCGACAGGATCGTTCGCATTCGCGCAAGCGTGGCTTCGAGCTCGGTACGCGCGCCGCGCTCGCTCGCGAGAAGCGCCAGCTGCGCCTCCTCGGCCTGCCGGCGCTCAGTGAGGTCGCGCGTTACCTTCGCGAATCCGACGAGCCTTTGCTTCTCGTCACGCAGCGCCGTGATGTCGACGCTCGCCCAGAACAGCGAGCCATCTTTACGGACGCGCCAGCCTTCTTCCTCATAGCGGCCTTCCTCGGTCGCGATGCGGAGCTCGTATTCGGGCTTGCCGCGGCGCGCGTCTGCCGCGGGATAGAAGATGGAGAAGTGGCGGCCGATGATCTCGTCGGCGTGATAGCCGTTGATGCGCTCCGCGCCGGCGTTCCACGAGATGATGTTCCCGTCCGGATCGAGCAGGAAGATGGCGTAGTCACGGACGCTCTCGACGAGCAGCCGGAACTGGTCGGGCTCGACCGTCGGCGCTTTGTGCGAGGGCGCGCGCTTCGCGGTGTCTCGCATCCCGACGCTGGGTCGGCAGGATACGTGCCGCGCTCGTTCGGTCGCTCCGGGTCCTCGTGTCGAAAAGGCAGGCGGCCGTTCGATGTACAGGTGAGGGGCTCGAGTAGAGTCCGAGAAAGAGGAGATCACCGAGATGCGTGTGCTGGTGCTAGCGAAAGAAAGCGAGCGGAGCGAGCAGCCGACACCTCCGACAGCGGAAGCGATGGCCGCATATCAGAAGTTCAACGCGGAGCTCGTGAAGTCGGGCGTCGTGCTCGCGGCGGGCCGACTTCATCCGAGCGCGCAGGGCAAGCGCGTGCGTTTCGAAGGCAAGACGCGCACCGTGCTCGACGGACCGTTCACAGAGACCAAGGAGTTCGTGGGCGGGTACTGGCTATGGCAGGTGCGCTCGATGGACGAGGCGCTCGAGTGGCTGAAGCGCGCGCCGTTCGACGGTGGCACGTTCGAGGTCCGCGAGGTCGCCGAGCACGAGGGCATGTGACGGAGCGATCGCTATAGCGACGGAGGCGCGTCGCGCGATCGAAGCGATCTGGCGCATCGAGTCGGCCCGGCTCATCGCCGGGCTGGCTCGGATGGTCGGCGACATCGCGACAGCTGAGGAGCTCGCGCAGGACGCGCTAGTGGCCGCGCTCGAGCAGTGGCCGACGTCGGGTGTACCGGCGAAGCCCGGTGCATGGCTGATGGGGACCGCGAAGCATCGCGCGCTCGACCTCATCCGGCGCAGAGCGACTCTCGCGCGGAAGCACGAAGAGATCGCACGCGAGGTCGAACGGATGGGAACGACGGTCGACCTCGACGCGTCGATCGACGAGCACATGGGCGACGACCTCCTCGGCCTCATCTTCATGGCGTGTCACCCGGTCCTTTCGAATGACGCGCGAGTCGCGCTCACGCTGCGCGTCCTCGGCGGCCTCACGACCGCGGAGATCGCTCGCGCCTTCCTCGTACCAGAGTCGACGATCGCGCAGCGCATCGTGCGCGCCAAGCGCACCCTCGCCGAGGAGCACGTCCGCTTCGAGATGCCGACGGGACCCGAGCGCACGGCCCGCATCGAATCCGTGCTCGAGGTCATCTACCTGATCTTCAACGAGGGATATGCCGCGACCGCCGGCGAGGACTGGGTCCGACCGGCGCTCTGCGAAGAGGCGCTCCGGCTGGGCCGCATTCTCGCGGAGCTCACCCCGACGGAGTCGGAGGTCTTCGGTCTCGTCGCGCTGATCGAGATCCAGGCGTCACGGCTGCCCGCTCGTCTCGGACCGTCGGGCGAGCCGGTCCTCCTCATCGATCAGGACAGAGCGCGCTGGGATCGGCTGCTCATTCGCCGCGGCCTAGCGGCGCTCGAGCGCGCCGAGAGGCTGGCGAGCCCACTTGGTCCGTACGCGCTGCAAGCCGCGATCGCCGCGTGTCACGCGCGCGCATCGACCGTTGCCGAAACGGATTGGCGACGGATCGTGGCGCTGTATGACGCGTTCGCCGAGATCGCGCGCTCGCCGGTCGTCGAGCTGAATCGCGCGGTCGCTGTCGGCATGGCATTCGGTCCGGCGGCAGGGTTGAGATTCGTAGACGCGCTCGTCGCCGAGCCTGCGCTCCGGGAGTACCACTTGCTGCCGGCAGCGCGCGGCGATCTCCTGCGGAAGCTCGGCCGCAGGGCCGAAGCACGCGCCGAGTTCGAGCGCGCTGCCTCACTGACGGACAACGCGCGAGAGCGCGACCTCCTGAAACGACGCGCCGCGGAGTGCGCGGCTGGGTGACACAACCTGGGTCGCCGAAGCTCTTTGCTATCGCGGATCACTTCACCTGGAACTGGATGGTGTAATCCCCCTGTCCGTTGACGGTGAAGTGCAGCGACCAGGTGCCGCTCGAGAGGTTCTTCGTGCTGAGGTTGTAGATGTAGCCGCCGCTGACGCCGAGCGTCGGGTCGAAGCGGAAGTCGTTATCCGGGTTGGCACTGCCCGAATCCTCCGGCGTGCCGCTGACGGTGTCGTTCGCCTTGGTGAGGCGCACTGCGTGAACGACGGTCGCCGCCGCGGAGAGGTTCGTCCCGTCGGCACCGCAGAGGGTGAGTTTGATCGGGATGGTGCTCCCGAG
>VBJD01000062.1 GCA_005887995.1 Chloroflexota bacterium | reverse complement strand
CGGTGTTGCCCGAGTTCGTCGAGATCGTCAGGGTGAACTTCTTGCCGTCCTTGGCGAGGATGCCGTCGGCACCCTTCACCCAACCGGCTTCCGTGAGAAGCGACTGCGCCTTCGCCTTGTCGAACTTGTACGCGTTCAGCGCGGACGTGTCCTGCGGGTAGGCCCACTGGACCGCCACGTGGTGCGCGACATGCGCGACGGCCTCGTTGAAGACCACCGCCTTGATGACGGCGTCCATGTCGAGACCGTAGGCGAGCGCCTGGCGGACACGCTTATCCGCGAGCGCCACTCCCGCGGCGTTCGACTGCGTGTCCCAACCGATGAACGTGTATCCGAGGCTCGGGTACTTGGTGATCTTTACCGAGTCGACGGTCTGCATGTCGGCGAGGTCACGAGCGGCGATGGAGCCGAACGTGATCTCACCGGTCTTCAGGCCGGCGGTGATGGCCGCGGTGTTCGCGACGACCTTGTACACGAACTCATCGAGGTGCGGAGCACCGGCCCAGTAGTTCGCGTTCTTGCCAAGGATGACCTGGTCACCCTTGCGCCACTCCTTGAACGTGAACGGGCCACTCGCGACCTGCGGGTTCGTGTTCTCCGGCGCGTTGTCGATGTCCTCCGGCTTGGACGTCGCGCTGACGTACTTGCCGAAGACCTGCGTTGGAAGCACGTAGTAGTTGTTCGCGATCTGCAGCAGCGCCGGGCACGAGACCTTCGCCATCGTCACCGTGAACTTCTTCGGGTTCGAGGCGTCGATCTTGATGCCCGTGATCGACGGGGCCTTGCCGTCCTTGTAGTCGTTGAAGCCCTGCACGTCCTGGAAGGTCGACTTGCGGACTGTCTTCGCCGACTTGCCGATCGCCTGCACACCGGTGATGTAGTCCTGGGCGATGATCGGCTTGCCGTCCGTCCAGTTCGCCTTCGCGTTGATCTCGAACGTGTAGGTCAGGCCATCTGACGACGCCGAGAATGTCGCGAGGTTCGGCTTCGGTTCACCTGTCTTCGGGTCTACCTGGATGAGCACGTCGTACAGGAGTCCCGTGACGCGACCGGAAGCGGTGTCGTTGACGAGGATCGGTTGCATCGTGGCGATGTCCGAGGTCGTCGCCTCGATGACCCGACCGCCCTCCTGCGGTTTCTCGCTCGCCGCCGCGCTCGCGCTGGCGGCTGGTTCCTGGCTGGCCGATGGTCCGCCCTGACCGCAGGCCGTCGCGACGATGACGCTCGCCGCGAAAACTGCCATCAGAGCACGTCTGGTGCGTGCGTGGGTCATGGTCACCCCCCGCTCCTTTCGCCCGATACCTGAATAGGCGCCAGAGTCTAGCGGCCCCTACGGGCCGTCACTTCCTCTACGGCGCGGTCGCGGACGCGGTTCATGTCGTCCTGTGACCTAGGTCGCTAACGGGCGACCCACCATTTCTCGATGTCCGCATACGTCGCGAACGTGCCCGGATCGACACCGCGGAGGTCACGTGACGCGACGAGGAGAGTCGTTGGTGAGAAGCCGAAGTCGTACGGCTGTTCGTCGTTGAGCAGACGGTTCAGCGTCTCGTAGCCCTTCTTGCGCGTCGCCTGGCTGCAGTCGCCCGATGCAGGTGTGCGCGCCGCATCGATCGCCTTGTCCGCCTCAGGCGACGAGAACGCGCCGAAGTTGTAGCCCGTCGTCTTCTTTGAGGCATCGGGGATCGAGTTCGAATGCCAGATGCCGTACGGATCGGGCTCGACGTTGAGCTTCCACCCGATGATCCACGCCGGCACGTCCTCGGAGCGATTGCTCAGGATGTCGACCATCGCCTCGAACGGCATGAGGCGCGGCGCGATCCGCACGCCGATGAGCTTGTACTGGTCGATCGCGGTCTGGAGGAGCGTCTCGCGCACCTTGTTCCCGGAGTTGGTCATGATCGTGAGCTGCAGCGGCTTCCCGTCCTTCTGATAGAAGCCGTCAGTGCCTTTGGTGTAGCCGGCTTCCTTGATGAGGCTCTCGGCCTTGGCCTTGTCGTAGGGATAGCGATTGAGCGTCGTCGCATCGGCGGAGGCCCACGACGCCGCGGGGTGATGCTGGAACACGCGCGAACCCTGGCCGTACAGGACCTGCTGCACGACCGAGTTCATGTCGAGGCCATAGGCGAGCGCCTGGCGGATGCGCTTGTCGGCGAGTGCGGGCGTGCTCGCGCTCCGCAGGTTCCAACCGATGTAGTTGTACGAGAGATCACTGAACGAGTAGACGCGCAGGTTGTCGCGTCTCTTGACGTCGTCGAGGTCCTTTGGCTCGATCGTCCCGAAGTTGATCTCACCGCTCTTTAGCTGCGACGCGAGGGTCGCGACGTCGGCGACGACCTTGAGCACGTACTGGTCGAGGTACGGCGCGCCCCGGAAGTAGTAGTCGTTCCGCTCGAGGACGATCTGGTCGTTCGGCTTCCACTGCTTGAACGCGAAGGGGCCGCTGACGACGGTCGGCGTCGTGTTCTCGGCGGCGTCGTCGATCTTTCCCGTGTCCTCCGGACCGGTGTACTTCCCGTAGACGTGCGTCGGCAGCGGACCCGCGGCGTTACCGAACGCGTTCGTCAGCGCTGGGCAGAACACGCGCTTGAACTTGACCGTGAAGCTCTTCGGATCGTTCGGATCGACGCTGATGCCCTTGATCGTCGGCGCCGCACCGCTGCGGTATTCGTCGAAACCGTCGATATCCTGGAACGACGCCGCCCGTACGGTCTTCTTGCTGCGCGCGACCGCCTTCACGCCGGTGAGGTAGTCCTCGCCGGTGATCGGCCGGCCGTCAGACCAGACCGCGCCCGGTTCGATCTTCCAGCTGTACGTCCGTCCATCAGCGGAGACCGTCCATCTCCCGAGGTTGGGCTTGATCTCGCCGGTCTTCGCGTCGACGCGGAAGAGCGTGTCGTAGACGAGGCCGCTCACGATGAGCGAGGACGGATCGTTCGCGAGGAACGGTGCGAAGGTCTTCGCGTCGGCGAACGCACCCTCGATCACCCGCCCGCCACGGACGGGCGGCTGGTATGCGTCCGTCGGCGCCGGCTTCGCGGGCTCAGCCGAACCCTGGCACGCCGTGATCACGGTCGTCACGAGCACCGCGACCATCAGGCGTTTCACGGACTTGATTGTCCGCGACGCGTCGAGCGGATCGGTGTCACCGTGATAGACAACGCACGAGGGGCGGAAAAGCGCGCGCCTGCGCTAACTCTCGCCGCGTTCACACTTGCCGCATCGACCTCGACCACCGTCTCATTGCCCTTGTCATCCGCTGGCTTCACATCGCCGCGATGGCGGCGACGTTCGGCGGCGCGATCCTCGTGACGTGGCTCGCACTACGCCGGGACGACCATCTGGTGGCGTTGGCCGTGCGGTACGAGCAGGTGTTCTGGGCCGGCGTCGGGATCCTGGTCATGACAGGCGTCGGCAATCTCGGCGCGTTCGGCCTCGGGCTGCCCGCGCCGTCAACGACATGGGGAGCGAACTTCACGGCGAAGCTGTTGTTCGTTGCGGCGCTCGTCGCGCTCTCGCTGCCGCGTTCTATCCTCGTCGTGCGCTCCGCGGCCGGCGGCGACCGCCGGCCGCTGCCCTTCCTCTACGGTGCGACGGTCGCGATCCTCGCGGTCATCGTCGCACTCGCCACGCTTCTGGCCCATGGTTGAGCGCGACAGCACGACGACCATTCCGCTGTGGTGGGTGCTCGGGACCTTTCACACGGTCGCGCTTGGTCTCGCGCTCCTGCTCCTCGCCTACCCGGGCGGCGGGCTTGGCTCACTTCTCTCGAGTCTGAGCACAGTGAGCGGGATCGCGCTCTTCGGCGCGCTCTGGGCGACAACGCTCTTCTGCACGCGCCAGGCGCTCGCTGGGCTCGACTGGCTCTCGGACGACCCACGCGCCATGGGAACGTTCTTCTGGCGCGCGCTGCGCTGGGGCGCGGTGAATGGGATGCTGTTCCTCGCGACGCTCATCGCGGTGCAGCTGGTGACCGCGGCGACCGCGCCTGCCACACGCGCGACGTTCCAGCTCGCGAGCGCGTTGTTCGTCGTCCTTCTGTACGGCAGCTTTGGAACGGTGTTCGCCGCCGCGATCGGTGCGGTCATCGGCGTGACGCTCGGTGCGCTCGATATCGTGGCGCTGCGCGTTGCGCGATCTTTGACACGCGCAGGATGAAATCGGCGGTGCCGTTCGCGGCAGTAGTCTTCGAGTGGTGCGGACTCGGATCTTCGTAGTCGCTATCGCGCTGGTCGTGGGCTCCCTCGCCTATGCGGATGGCTCGCGTGCATCTCCGGCAGCCAGCCAGAGCGCCCTCGCATATTGCGCGTCGATCGGAGTGCCGCTCGGCGCTCTACCGCCGGCGGTCGCGGCGTGGTGCGAGAGCGACGGCCCGAGCGCGGACACGGCGGTGCACGTAGGTAACAGCTGGAATGACAGCTTCGCGGGCGGCGCGGTCCACGGGAAGGTTCCGACGTCGTATCGCGTCTTCGACAGTCCTCGGTCGAAGGCCCTCCGAGCGACGACCGTCGACCGCACCGAGCACTTCTTCCACAACGGACACTGGATGGTCGACATCCGCGGAGGCGGTGCGCCGAACGGCATCTACGAGGGATCGGCGAAGGACTTCTTCACCGGCCCGAACAACGGTGGCGGGCTCATGCGGCCGGACGCGAGCTTCACATTCGAAGATGGACACCTCGTCGTGGAGTTCGAGGTGGCCGCCGGCATGACCGCGTACAGGGATCACGTATGGCCGGAGCTCGTCGTGACGACCGCGCCAGCGCCGAGCGAGCGCGAGACGAACGGCTGGTACGCGGCGGGCCTGTTCGGCGGCTATCCCGCGATCGGCTGCGCCTTCCCTGCCGATCGGCTTTCGGAATGTCGCGTCTATGACGCGGACAAGATCACCGCGTGGCTCAGCGCGCAGTCCGCAGGCGGAGCGAAGACCATGTTCGGTGGTGCACCAACGACCGAGCCGCAGCGCAGCGCCTGGCATCTCTGTGGCGAGGCCGATAGCGATTCGCTCTGCCGCGACCGCTTTCGCGTCGACCTCTCACGCGACACGATCAAGATCTCCGTGAACGGCGTTCCGTACATGGAGCATCGCGGTCTCCCACCGTCCGCTCAGCTGCCCGAGGAGATGCTCAGGTCGCCGGTGTACGTGTACTTCGCGAGCTGGGCGTATCTCGTCGAGCCGACGGTCGCGCGAGTGCACTGGGGACGCATCGCCATCAATCCGCCGTCACTGATGCGCTAGCTGCCGATGAGCCTCACGCCATAACGGTCCACCAGCTCCTGGACCCACTCGTCGCTATGGATGTTGGGAATACGATCGGGGACGGCGACGCCTCGGAATCCTTCCGCCGCGCTGCCGGGCAGCAGGAGCTCCATCACGCGCGCGGGCTGGTCGGTCGCGTTCCAGAACGTGTGCGCTATGCCCCGTGGCTTCTGCACATACGTCCCGGGCGCCGCGATCGTGACCGCGTCCCCTACGCGGAAGCCGACCTCGCCCTCGACGACGTACGAAAGCTCGTCTTCCCCGACGTGAGTGTGTGGCGGCACGAGCCGACGCGGGCCGAGCGTGAACTCGAGGATCGCAAAGGCGCCGCCGGTGGCGTCGCCGGTGATCTCGAACTCGATCTCGAGACCTGGCATCGAGTGCCGCTCGCCCGCGCCTGAGCGCGCGACGACCGGCCGGCTACGCGCCAGGGAAGTGGCAGGCCGCCCAGTGACGAGGGGCGTGCTCGATGAACTCGGGGTCCACCTCGGAGCAGATCTGCTGCGCCTTCCAGCACCGGGTGTGGAAGCGGCATCCCGATGGCGGGTTCACCGGTGACGGAACGTCGCCGGTGAGGATGATCCGCTTGCGCTTCTGCTCGACGACCGGGTCCGGGATAGGGACGGCCGAGAGCAGCGCCTGGCTGTACGGGTGGAGCGGATGCTCGTAAAGATCGATGCGGTCGGCGAGCTCGACGATCTTGCCGAGATACATGACCGCGACCCGGTCACTGATGTGCCGCACGACAGACAGGTC
>VBJD01000089.1 GCA_005887995.1 Chloroflexota bacterium | reverse complement strand
GCCCGCGCCCTTTGCGCCGAACGGTCCGGAGCCGTCTTCGCGCTCGGCGAGCATGAGGTCGATCTCGCGCGGCTGATCGGAAAAGCGCGGCACGCGGTAGTCGACGACGTTCGAGTTCGCCAGCTGCGCGCCCTCGTAAATGAGCTCCTCGCGCAGCGCTGCCCCCATGCCCATCGTCGCCGCGCCGAGATCCTGTCCGTGCACGAGCGCGGGGTTGATCGCGTAGCCGACGTCGCCCACGGTCGCGAGCTTGTCGATCTTCACCACGCCGGTCTCGCGATCAATCGTCAGCGTCACGCCGCTGCAGCCGATCTCCCAGAACGGCGGCATCTGCGCGAAGCCATCCGCTTTGCGCACAGCTCCGTGACCCAGCACTTCCCCGCCCGCGCCGAACCACCGCTCGATGACCTCGCCGTACGAGTACTCCTTGCCCTTCACCGACACGCCCGCGGGCGCGTCCTCGATGCGCGCGCGGTCGAAGACCTGCGCGGCGAGATCGCGCACGCGCCTGCGCGCGTCGCGACACGCCTCCTGCACCGCACGACCCGTGACAGTGGTCGTTCGGCTCGCGCCGGTCGTGCGCTCATAGGTGACGACGCCGGTGTCTCCACCGACGATGCCCACGCGGTCAAGCGGCACGCCGAGCTCCTCCGCGACGATCTGGCTCAACACCGTGCGCGAGCCCTGACCGAGCTCCGTCGATCCGGTGAAGAGCGTGATGGAGTTGTCCGAGTGGATGCGGACCGCGGCGGTCGACGTCGGGTACGCGCCGGCGTCGGACGCTGACACGCCGAACCCGACGGTGGCCGCGCCCGTGCCGGGCCAGCCGAGGGACTGCACCAGGCAGCGCAGGTCCTCCTTGAGATCGGCGTCGAGCGGCCGGCGTCCGGGGATGAGCACCTCACCTGGTCCGACGAGATTGCGCAGACGCAGCTCGACCGGGTCGATGCCGAGCTGCTTCGCAGCCTCGTCCATCTGGAGCTCGCCGCCGATGTTCCCCTGCGGCGCGCCAAAGCCGCGGAGTGACGACGCCGGCACCGTGTTCGTGAACGCCGAGCGTGACCGCACCTTGAGTGCGGGGATCCGGTACGGACCGAAGCAGCGATTCGCCGTCTTCGAGTTCACGAGCGGGCTGTTGTCGGTGTACGCGCCGGAGTTGAGGACGATATCGAACTCGCGCGCGAGGATCATCCCGTTCTTGTCGAACGCCGTGCGCGCGTGGATGTGCGACGCGTCGGAGCGCGTCGTGAGCATCGCCTCCTCGACGGAAAGATCGAGCTTCACGGGCCGGCCGGTGAAGTACGCGCCCATCGAACACGCGCCTTCGATCTTCGTATACGACTTCGTGCCGTAACCGCCACCGACGTACGGCGCGGAGACGCGCACGCGCGCGAGCGGCAGCCCGAACATGCGCGCGAGGTCCCTGCGGACCATGTACACGTGCTGCGCGGTCGAGTACACGACGAGGTCGCCCTGATCGAAGAACGCGAGAGCGTTGTACGGCTCCATCGCGTATCCGTAGAGCATCGGATAGCGATACTCGCCTTCAACGACCAGATGTGCCTTCGCGAACGCCGCCTTCGCGTCGCCCCACTCGACGTTCGCGATCGCGCAGACATTGCCCACGAGATCGCCCTCGCCCTGATCCATGCCTTCATCGCCGACGCGCTCGCCGCGCCTCTCGTGGAGGATCGGCGACCCATCGGCGAGCGCTTCGTCGCCGTCGGTGACGTACGGCAGGTCCGCATACGTGATCTCCACGAGATCGGCCCCCTCAGCGGCGTCGAGCTTCGTCTCGGCGACCACGAGGGCGACCGGCTCCCCGTGGTAACGCACCTTCCCGATCGCGAGCACCGGGTGGTCGAGGACGACATGTCCGTAGTACGGCGTCAGTCCTGCTTTGAGGAGATCGTCGCCGGTGATCACTTTGAGCACGCCCCGATGCCTGTCAGCCGCAGCGCGATCGATCGACACGATGCGCGCGTGCGCGCGCGTTGAGCGGATGAGGATCGCGTGCGCCATCGCGGGCACGGAGAGATCGATCGCGAACCGCGCGGCGCCGGTAACCTTCGCGATGCCGTCCGCGCGTTTCGCCTCGGTGCCGGCGACGCGACGCTCGGTCCTCATCGGGGTTCGCCGCTCGCGCCTGCCGCGTCGAGCACGGCGTCGACGATCGTCTGGTAGCCGGTGCAGCGGCAGATGTTGCCTTCCATCCAGTGCCGCACCTCGGCGGGCGTCGGCCGCGGCTTCTCGTCGAGCAGCGACTTCGCGGCGATGATCATGCCCGGCGTGCAGTAGCCGCACTGGAACGCGAAGTTGTCGATGAACGCCTGCTGAAGCGGATGGAGCTTGGGCGGCGCGGCTCCCCCTTTCTTCTCTTGCGCGAGCCCCTCGATCGTCTCGAGACGCCTACCCTCGGCTTCGAGCGCGAGCGTCGTGCAGGCGCTCACCGGCCGGCCGTCGAGCAGGACCGTGCACGCGCCGCAGACCTCGGCATCGCAGGAGAGCTTCGCGCCGAGGAATCCGAGACCGCGCAGCATCTCCAGCATCAGGACGTGGTCCTCGATCTGGACCTCACGCTCCGTGCCGTTGAGGCGCACGCGGATGGACCGCGCCATCACGCCGCCTCGGCGAACGCAGCGAGCGCGCGACGCGCGAAGACTCCGACGAGATGCCGTTTGTACTCCGCGGTTCCGGCGAGATCGGCGATCGGCTCGACGGCATCGCGCGCCGCCTCGGCGAGCGCGTCTGCCGTGCCTGCGTCTCTCAGTGACGCGCCCGCGAGCGTCTGCGTCGCTACACGCCGCGGCATCTCATCCACGGCGCCGACATAGATGTTCGGCGCCTCCGCGAACTTTCCGTCGTGGACATCGCCGGCGATCGCGACGCCGATACTCGGCCGTTCGAGGATCTGGAACTTCACGTATGCCGCGCGCCGCGCCGTCGCGACAGGCACTTCGACCGCCACGAGGATCTCGTCGGCGGCGAGCGCGGTCTGGTACATGCCCGTCACGAACTCGACGAGCGGGATCGCGCGTCGGCCCTTCGCACCCGCCAGGATGACACGGGCGCCAAGCGCCATGAGAAGCGTCGGCGGATCGGCGTGCGGCTCCGCGAAGATGATGTTCCCCGCGAGCGTGCCCGCGGCGCGAACGCGCACGTTCGCGACGTTGCGCTCGAGCGCGCTGAGCGCCGGGATCGCTCGCGCCACCGTCGCGTCGCGCTCGAGATCCCAGTGCGTGACCGTGGCGCCGATGCGCAACACGCTCTCATTCAGCGCGATCCCACGCAGCTCGGCGATCGGCTTGATGTCGATGAGGTGCGGCCATCGCGCGACACCGAGCTTCATCGCCAGCAGGAGTTCGGTGCCTCCCGCGTAGACCGCGGCGTCATCGCCGAACTGGATGCGCAACTCGATCGCCTCGGCGACCGTGGTCGCACGATGGACCTGGAAGCGTCTGAGCACGAGCAGAGGCTACGGCGTGAGGAACATTTGCGTGAACATGCGGCCGTACGGGCCGGCATTGATGACGCCGATGCCCATGCGTGTGTACTCGGGGCGAAGGATGTTCGCGCGGTGTTCCGCGCTCTGCATGAGGCCTCGGTGCGCAATGGTCACCGACTGCGCGTACGCGAGATTCTCGCCCGCGTTCTGATAGGTGATCCCAGCCGCCTTGAGCCGATCGAACGGCGTCCCCTGCGTCGGAGACATGTGCGAGAAGTACTTGAGCTTGAACATCTCCTCGGAGTGTGCCCGGGCGACTGGAACGAGACGATCGTCCCAGGCGAGCAGCGCCAGTCCCGCGCTCGCGCGCTCATCGTTGACCAATTCGAACATCTGCCGCTCGGCGACGGGATCCGCCGACAGCTCGAGGTTGTCGGGAAGGTCGAGCCGCTGCGTCTCGTCCTCGCCCAGCTTCGTCACGAACAGCGGCACCTGATCGCCGCTGACCTGGCCCGACAGCGACGCGAGCTGCGGCTGGACCACGGCGATGCGCTCGATGAGCGCGCGCGCGAGGCGCGAACTCTCGACCGCGGCCTTGAGCTCCGTTGCGACGGGCGCGACGACGAGCGCCGAGAGGACGATCGCCGTCACGAAGAGCGATCGCGCCACCGATGGAAAGACCCCGAGCACCTTGTCGCCTTCGCGCATCCACTGCCCGCGATGTAGAGCGCGGACGATCGGGTTGAGTGCGAAGTAGCCGGCGAGCGAGAAGAGGCTCTCGACGATGACGAGGACGGCGACGAACGCCACCGGGCGTGACGCGGCAGGCGAAAGTCCGAGGTACTGCACGAGCTGGGCGGCCTGCCCCTGGAAGACGACGGCTGCCGCGAACGAGACGATCCAGGTCGCCAGGCCGTAGAGCGTCGCGACGAAACCGGTTCGGTAGCCGTTCCACACCGCGACGCCGATGAGCGCGATGATCGCCGCGTCAACGGGACTGAACGGCAGATTCACCACGCTCGATGCTAGCCGTGCGCGGCGGTCGACCTCACCAGCGGCGCCATCTCGCCCGCGCGGATCGCGACCGAAAGGTGGTTCTCGCGGGGCGGGATCGGGCAGTTGTAGTACGGCGAGAGCGCGCACGACGGGTTGTACGCGCGGTTGAAGTCGACGATCACCTCATCGCCGTCCCGCTCGACACTCACGTAACGGCCGACCTCGTACGAGCCCTTCCCGGTCGTAGCGTCGCGGAAATAGATGTCCATACCGTCCGCGCCTGGCTCCAGCAGTCGCGTGACGAGCACGCGCATGGCGACGCCATCGATCTCGAGCGGCACCCAACCGACGCGCTCGGTGTCGCGCTCCGCGGACGCGGTCGAGCCGATGCGCATGCGTGTGCCATCGGGCTCGAGCCGAGCGCCGATCCGCAGACGCGGATCGACGGGCCACCACCGCAGCTCGACATCGTCCCCCAGATGCGGGCTCTGCGCGTCGAGAACGACGACCGCGGGGTAGTTCTGGTGCGATAGACGGAGGCGGTAGCGACCCAGCTCGATCTGACCTGGGTCGATGTGCTGGCCGTCCACCAGGAAGCCGTCGCCGAGCGACTCGATCTCGACCGATCGCGCCGCACCGACGAGACGGACGTCCGCGTGCTCTTCAGAACCGAAGCGCGCTCGCGTCCCGATCGGAAGCTCGTGCCGCGCGACGGCGGCGAGCACGGACGTTGGTCCGCGCAGACTCGCGCGGCTCGCCGAGCGCCGCCCCTCGATCTCCGCGATGTACTCGCGGTCGTTCACGCGATGACGCGGACCTCGCCCGTCGTGAGCAGCTCGCGTAGGTAGCGGCCGGTGAACGAGCGGCGCTGTCGCGCGACCGCCTCGGGCGTCCCCTCGGCGATGACCTCGCCGCCGGCTTTCCCGCCCTCGGGGCCGAGATCGATGATCCAGTCGGCGGTCTTCACGACATCGAGGTTGTGCTCGATGACGACGACCGTGTTGCCCGTGTCGACGAGGCGGTGCAGCACCTCGAGGAGCTTCTCGACATCGGCGAAGTGCAGACCGGTCGTGGGCTCGTCGAGGATATACAGCGTGCGTCCGGTCGCGCGTCGCGACAGCTCGGTCGCGAGCTTGATGCGCTGCGCCTCGCCGCCGGAGAGCGTCGTCGCGGGCTGCCCGAGGTGGATGTATCCGAGGCCGACGTCGTTGAGCGTGCGCAGCTTGGTCTCCGCGATCGGGACGTTCTCGAAGAACTTCAGCGCCTCCTCGACGGTCATCTCGAGGACGTCGGCGATGCTCTTGCCCTTGTAGTGGATCTCCAGCGCCTCGCGGTTGTAGCGCTTGCCGCCGCAGACCTCGCACGGCACGTACACGTCCGGGAGGAACTGCATCTCGATCTTGATGATCCCGTCGCCCGCACACGCCTCGCAGCGTCCGCCTCTCACGTTGAACGAGAAGCGACCGGCGGTGTAGCCGCGTAGCCGCGCGTCGGGGACCGCGGCGAAGAGCTCGCGGATCGGCGTGAAGAGCCCCGTGTACGTCGCGGGGTTCGAGCGGGGCGTGCGACCGATCGGCGACTGGTCGATGTCGATCACCTTGTCGATGTGCTCGATCCCCTCGATCCCGCCATGCGCCCCCGGCCGCTCTTTCGCTTTCGAGAGGATCTGCGCGAGGCGGCGGTAGAGGATCTCGTTCACGAGCGTGCTCTTGCCCGATCCCGACACGCCGGTGATCGCGACGAACACGCCGAGCGGGATGCGGACGTCGACGTCCTTGAGGTTGTGCTCTCGCGCGCCGCGCACGACGATCGCGTCGCCCTTCGTCGGACGGCGGCGCGTCGGCAGCGGGATGCGCCTCCGGCCCGAGAGGTACGCGCCGGTGATCGAGCGCGGCTCTCGGATGATGTCGTCGATGGTGCCCTCGGCCACGAGCTCGCCACCGTGCTCGCCCGCGCCGGGCCCGATGTCCACGATCCAGTCGGCCGTGCGGATCGTCTCCTCGTCGTGCTCGACGACGAGGATGGTGTTGCCGATGTCGCGCATGCCCAGGAGCGTGCGGATGAGCCTCGCGTTGTCGCGCTGGTGCAGCCCGATCGACGGCTCGTCGAGGATGTACAGCACGCCCATGAGGCCGGAGCCGATCTGCGTGGCGAGCCGGATGCGCTGCGCCTCGCCGCCTGAGAGCGTCGTCGCGGATCGATCCACGGTGAGGTAGTCGAGTCCGACATCGACGAGGAATCCCAGCCGCGTCCGAATCTCTTTCAGGACCTGTCGAGCGATCTGCTTCGTGCGGACGCTGAGAGGGCTCCCCTTGTCCTTCTCGAGAAGCGTCACCCACTCGAGGGCCTCCGAGACGGTGAGTCGCGTGACGTCGACGATGCTTCTGCCGCCGATCGTCACCGCGAGCGCCTCGGGTTTGAGCCGTTTCCCCTTACAGACCGGGCACGGCACCTCGCTCATGTACTTCTCGATGTCCGCGCGGATGTAATCGGACGTCGTCTCGCGGTACTGCCGGTCGAGCCAGGGCAACAGACCTTCCCACTCGTACTCGTACGAGCGGCGCTGGCCGCTCTTGTTCTCGTAGGAGAGCCGCAGCGCGTCCTCGGTGCCGTGCAGGATCGCGTCGACTGCCTTCTTCGGCAGCTTCTTGATCGGATCGGAGAGCGAGAACTTGAAGCGCTTCGCGAGTCCCTCGAGGATCGCCATGCGGTACTGCGCCGTGCCACCCGACTTCTGCCACGGCAGCACCGCGCCGTCCCGGAGCGAGAGGTCGGGGTTCGCGAGGACGAGCTCGGGGTCGGGCTCGAGCTTGGTGCCGAGGCCGGTGCACGCGGGACACGCGCCGTGCGGCGAGTTGAAGGAGAAGCTCCGCGGCTCGATCTCGCCGATCGAGAAATCGCCTTCGGGGCACGCGAGCCGCTGGCTGAAGAGGCGCTCAGGTGCCTTGGCGTCAGCGTCAGCGGCGATGACGAGTCCCTCACCGAGCCGCAAGGCCGTCTCGACGGAGTCGGTGAGACGCGCACGATCCGCCTCGGCGTCCTTCCCATGACGCACGACGAGCCGATCGACGACGACCTCGAGCGAGTGCTTCTTCATCTTGTCGAGCGTGATGTCCTCGGTGAGGTCGCGGACGAAACCGTCGACGCGCACGCGCGCGAATCCGCCGCGACGCGCGGTCACGAGCAGCTGCTGGTGTTCGCCCTTGCGGTCGCGCACGAGCGGCGCGAGGACGAGCAATCGCGTCCCCTCGGGATACGACGAGATCTGATCGACGATCTCCTGGACCGTCTGCGCGACGATCGGGATGCCGTGGTTGGGGCAGTGCGGCACACCGACGCGCGCGAACAGCAGACGCAGGTGGTCGTAGATCTCAGTGACCGTGCCGACCGTCGACCGCGGGTTGCGCGTGGAGCCCTTTTGGTCGATCGACACGGCGGGCGAGAGTCCTTCGATGAAGTCGACGTCCGGTTTCTCCATCTGACCCAGGAACTGCCGCGCGTAGGCGGAGAGGGACTCGACGTACCGTCGCTGACCCTCCGCGTAGATCGTGTCGAACGCGAGCGACGACTTCCCCGATCCCGAGAGGCCCGTGATGACGACGAGCTTGTCTCGCGGGATCTGGATGTCGATGTTCTTGAGGTTGTGCTCCCGCGCGCCCTTTACATGGATCGAGCTCAGCGGCATCAGTGGACCGCGCCGGAAATGTCGCGGCGGTGCCGATGCAGCGTAGTGACAGATCCGGCGCCGGCCACTATGCGACCGCGGTCGTGGCCGCCGGCGTCCGAAGCGCGCGCTGGACGAGCCACAGGTAGAGGAGCCAGATCGGCAGCGTCGCGATCCCACCGGAAAGCGATTCGCCCGCTCCCTGCCGGAATGTGCCGGGCTGCGCGGTGATGAGCGCCTGGCTCAGCGCCTGATAGATGCCGGTTGGCAGCAGGACGATGGTCGCGATGCCGAAGACCGCGGTGCCGAGGATGAGATACGCGCGGTACAGGCCGCTCGCGCGCTCATCACCGCCGACGATCCCTTTCCGCGCGGCCCAGTGGGCGCCCCAGAAGATGCCGCCGAAGACGAGCTGGGTCACCCCGCGCACGAGATCCTCCTGCTGCCGGCGCTCGCGCTCGTCGGGGATGACCGGAGGTCGGGGCGCGAAGGTCACGAACGGCGGACAGGTGGTGTTAGGCGGGCACGCGGGCGCGATCGCCGGCACAGGCTGCGGCGGCGGACCGCCGTAGATGACGTCCCGTCCAAAGATCGCAGCAAGGAGGAACGCCGCGATTCCTGCGATGCCAAGCGTGAAGACCACGATGCCCACGAGCGAGGCGAGGTAGAGGTAGACGCGGAGCAACCCCCGGAGCGAGAAGTCGAGGGTCTCTCGACCGCGTTGGACGAACGCCATGACGAGCAGGGCGATCACGCCAAGGATGCCGAGGGTGGCCAGCAGCCCAACGACCATCTCTACCTGCGTCTCCCGCCACGACCGGGCGGCCGATACCCAGCGCGGACGACGCGCGTCGTCGTCCGGACCGGCTCGGCGCCGGCCTCGAGGCTCTCAGGTCCGGCCTGGAGCACGAGCAGACCGCGCAGCTCGACGACCTCGTCGCGCAACGCCGCCGCCTTCTCGAACTCGAGCTGCTTGGCCGCCTGCTTCATCTGGCCTTCGAGGTCCTTGATCAGCCGCACAAGGTCATCCTTCGGCAGCTGCCCGGCGGCGATCGGGCGCCCGCCCTTCTCATAGACCTGTTCCGTCTCGGCGATCTGCTGCAGCCGCATGCCGACGTCGCGGATCGCCTTCACGACGGTCGTCGGCTCGATGCCGTGCTCGCGGTTGTACCCGACCTGCAACGTACGGCGCCTGTCCGTCTCGTCGATCGCGGCCTTCATCGAGATCGTCATGCGATCGGCGTACATGATCACGCGGCCCTCGACGTGTCGCGCGGCACGGCCGATGACCTGGATGAGCGAGCCCTCAGATCGGAGATAGCCCTCCTTGTCGGCGTCGAGGATCGCGACGAGCGTGACCTCGGGGAGGTCGATGCCCTCGCGGAGAAGGTTCACGCCGACGACGACATCGAACACGCCGAGCCGCAGGTCCCGGAGGATCTCGACGCGTTCGATGGTCTCGACCTCGGAGTGGAGGTACTGGACCTTGATCCCCATCTCGCGCAGGTAGTCCGCGAGGTCCTCGGCCATCTTCTTCGTGAGCGTCGTGACGATCGCGCGCTGGCCGCGCTCGACGCGGGCGCGGATCTCCGCGAGCAGGTCGTCGATCTGACCGTCCGTCGGACGGACCTCGATCTCGGGATCGACGAGTCCCGTCGGCCGGATGATCTGTTCGACGGTCCGCGCCGCATGCTCGATCTCGTACGGACCGGGCGTCGCCGAGACGAAGATCGTCTGGTCGAGACGCGTCTCGAACTCGTCGAAGGTGAGTGGACGGTTGTCGAGCGCGCTTGGCAGGCGGAAGCCGTACTCGACGAGGATCTCCTTGCGCGAGCGGTCGCCGCCGTACATGCCGCGCACCTGCGGGATCGAGATGTGCGACTCGTCGACGAACATGAGGAAGTCCGGCGGGAAGTAATCGAGGAGCGTCCAAGGGCGGCTCCCCGCAGGACGGCGTGCGAGATGCCGCGAGTAGTTCTCGATCCCAGCGCACGTGCCGGTCTCGCGCATCATCTCGAGGTCGAAGCGCGTGCGCTGTGAGAGCCGCTGCGCCTCGAGCAGACGGCCCTTTTCCTCGAGCTCCTTAGTGCGCAGGGCGAGCTCGGCCTCGATGTCCTTGAGCGCCTCGAGGAGCTTCTCGCGCGGCGTGACGAAGTGGCGTGCCGGGTAGATGTCGATGCGATCGCGCTCGGCAAGCACCTCTCCGGTGAGCGGGTCGAGCTCGGTGATGCGTTCCACGTCGTCACCGAAGAACTCGACGCGCACGGCGAGCTCCTCATACGAGGGGTGCACCTCGAGCGTGTCGCCGAGGACGCGGAACTTGCCGCGCACCAGGTCGCTGTTCGTTCGCTCGTATTGGATATCGACGAGGTGCCGCAGGACGGTGTCGCGACGGACGCGCTCGCCCTTGTTCAGGCGGACCGTTACGGCGCCGTAGTCGACTGGCGCGCCAAGGCCGTAGATGCACGAGACGGAGGCGACGATGAGCACATCGCGCCGCTCGAAGAGCGCACGGGTCGCGGCGTGGCGCATGCGGTCGATCTCCTCATTCCGTGAGGAGTCCTTCTCGATGTAGGTGTCACTTCGCGCGATGTACGCCTCGGGCTGGTAATAGTCGTAGTACGAGACGAAGTACTGGACGGCGTTCTTCGGGAAGAACTCCTTGAACTCGCCGTACAGCTGTGCCGCCAGGGTCTTGTTGTGCGCGAGCACGAGCGTGGGACGGCCGGCGTCGGCGATGACCTGCGCCATCGTCACGGTCTTGCCCGAACCGGTGACGCCGTGGAGCGTCTGATCCTTTAGCCCATGTAACAGACCGTCGCTGAGCTGCGTCGCCGCCTGTGGCTGATCGCCCGCAAGCGGCCACGGCAGCACGAGTTCGAAGTTCGCCGGCCCCGCCGGCCGCTCAGCGGGAACCTGGAGCGTCTCTCCCCGGGGCATAGCGCCTCATTCTAGAACGGATGTTCTTACGCCCGACACTTAAACGGTCGCCAACCGATGGTCGCATATCGAGGACGCCGGACGTGCGTTGGTGGCGATGAGGGCAGCATTTCACTCTGCCTTGTGACGGGAATTCGCCGTCTCATCGTCTAGAGTCCGCGGCAGCACGCGAGGAGAGGGAAGAACAAGGTGCAGGACGGCTCAAAGCGACGCGCTCGGTTGGTTCTTATCGTCGGGGTCCTGCTGGCGGTGTTCGCCGGCGTCGGGACCTTCGTCTACGCATCCGGCGCGGGCGGAGTCCAAGCCGCACCTGCCATCCCGACCACCCCCGTCGTCGTCGCGGCGCGCGAGATCCCTGCCAAGACCACGATCACGCAGGGTGACCTCAAGGTCGTCGAGTTCAACCTCGACAGCAAGCCGGGCGCGGCCCTCGCCAAGCAAGAGGACGCGATCGGCAAAGTGACGACGACACCGATCAGCGTCGGCGAGCCCGTTCTCCTCAGCAAGCTCAACGACGGAAAGACCGGCTTCGTCGTCATGCCACTCGACGCGCTCGGACCGGACGGCGCACCGAAGGCCGACGCGCCCTTCTTCCGCGCGTTCTCGGTCACGGTGCCCGACGCCGATGCCGTAGGTGGCAACGTAGTGCCTGGCGACATCGTCGACCTCATGATCACGTTGAACTTCGACCCGACGAAGTTCTACGACCGCACGCGGCCGACGCAGACCGCGGACACGAGCACGAAGATCGTCCTCGAGAAGGTCGTGATCCTCGCGCGAGTGGGCGCCGTCTACACGATCCGCGGTAACACGGACACGGCCGAGCGGCTCGCCTACTTGCAGGGTGCCGGCGTCAAACTCTCGATGCTCCTGCGCGCACCGAAGGACGAGCGCGCGGCGAACACGGGTGGCCAGACCGGGCCCGGCGTCATCGCCGAGTACAAGATCAAGGTGCCGGAGAAGGTCCTCGCCCCCGCGCCGCGCTAGTTAGCCGAGACCACTCCGCGCCCACGCGTGTCTTGAGCTGATCGCGGTCGAGGCCGTTCTCGATCAGGACGTCGGCCGCCTTCCGGTACTGCTCCTCGCTGTACTGGTTGCGTAGCCGCAGCTCCGCCTCGGCGCGCGGCAGCCCGCGTTTCTCGAGGCGTTCGAGCATCGCTTCGCGCGGCGCGAGCACGACCCACACCTCGTCGCAGACGTTCCGGAGTCCCGACTCGAGCAGCTTGATCGCCTCGACGACAAGAACGTCGCGCTCGCGGAGCATCTTGCGCGCCTCGAGGATCCGCGCGATGACGCGGGGGTGAAGGATGCGCTCGAGCGTCGCGAGCTTGTTCGGATCGGCGAACACTTCCTCCGCGAGCTTCTTGCGATCGATCTCCTTGTCCTCGCCCAGCACCTTCGTGCCGAAGGTCTGGACGATCGCGGTGTAGCCCAGCGTGCCGCGCGACTGTTCGTCGTGGACGATCGCGTCGGCGTCGAGCACTTTCGCGCCGAGCTCGCGCAGCAGGCCCGCGACCGTCGTCTTCCCCGCCCCGATCGGTCCGGTGAGCCCTACGACCGTCGCGCTCACTCCTCGGTCTTCGCCGCGTCCTCGCTCGCCTTCGCCCACTCGTCGTAGAGCGCGCGCAGCGAACGCTCGAGCGCGGCGTGCTCTTCGCCGATGCGGCGGGTCTCGAGGTAGTTCCCGCTCTGCGCGATCTGCGCGACCTTCTCAGTCAGTTGCTTGAGTTGCAACTCCATCGCTTCGATCCGTGCTTCGAACGCGCGCAGGCCGGAGACCCGGCGCAGCGGTCCTGAGCGAGCGTTCGCACGAGGCTTTTCTCTTTTAGGGACCGGGGACGCGGGGCTTCCCGTACTCGCGGGTCCCTTCCCGCGCCGTGCAACGTCGTCACTCTGTCCGACGCGGCCGGCGGCGCGTGAGTCCCGCTCCGTGCGGTAAGCCCCGCGCTCCCGTCCCTCTTCGGTGTCGCCTCCCTCGATGTCGCGTCCCTTTGCGTCCTGCTCGTACTCGACCACCTTCGCCTCCCGGCCTGCGGCGCGCTCGCGCTGATAGGAGCTCCAGTTGCCCTCCCAGCGACGGAGAAGGCCGCGGTCGATCAGCCAGAGCTCCGTAGCCAATTTGTCGATGAAGTAGCGGTCATGACTGACGAACAAGAGGGTTCCGCCAAACGTGTCCAAGACACGCTCCAGCTGTTCGCGCGCGGCGAGATCGAGGTGGTTGGTCGGCTCGTCGAGCACCAGCAGGTTCGCCTGACGCAGCGAGAGACGCGCAAGCGCGAGGCGAGCGCGTTCGCCACCCGAGAGCACGCCGACAACGCGGTCGACCTCCTCGCCGCGGAACAGGAACCGCGCGAGATGGTCACGCGCCTCTTGGTCGGTCAGCGAGCTCGACGCGCGGATCGTCTCGAGCACCGTGGTCGTGCCCGTGAGCTCTGCCTGCGCCTGCTCGAGATACGCGATGCGCGCCATCGGCGCCGCGGAGACGTAACCATCGAGCGGAGCGAGGTCGCCGAGCAGCGTCCGTATGAGCGTCGTCTTCCCGGCACCGTTCGGACCAACGACGGCCACGCGCGCGTCGCGCGCGATCCGCAGCGAGCCCGTGCGCACGACCGGCTCGCGGTATCCGACCGCGAGTGAGGTCGTCTCGAGGACGGTCTCGCTCCCGAGATCCGCTGCCTCGAGACGCCAGGTGTGTCGCGCAGTCCGCGTCGGCGCTTCGATACGCTCGAGTCGCGCGAGCTTCTTCCCGCGGCCGCGCGCCTCTTTCGACCGCTGGCCTGCGCCGTAACGGCGGATGAAGTCCTCGGTGCGCGCGATCTCTTCGGCCTGGCGCGCGGCCGCCGTCGTCTGCGCCGCCTCGCGATCGGCTCGCTGTCTCGCGTAGTGCGTGTACCCGCCGCGGTACTCGACGACGGTGCGATCCTCGATCGAGAGCGTGCGCGACGTGACCTTGTCGAGAAACCACCGGTCGTGCGACGAGACAAGGGCGGTCATCTGCTGCCCAACGAGAAAAGTCTCGAGCCACTCGAGCGCTGCGACATCGAGATGGTTCGTAGGCTCGTCGAGCAGCAAGATGTCGGGATCGTCGAGGAGGAGGCGCGCGAGACCAAGGCGAGTGCGCTCGCCACCCGAGAGCGTCGCCACGTCACGTGCGAGCAGATCGGCGAGACCAAGCCCTGCCATGACGCGCCGCAGCGTTCCCTCGAAGTCGTAGCCACCGGCGTGGTCGAAGTGATGCTGCAGGTCCGCATAGCGCTCGAGCCTCGCCTGATCGGCATCGCCGAGCGCGTGCTCCATCGCCCGAAGCTCGGCTTCGAGCTCGCGCAGGTGCGCGGCCGCACCGCGCGCGTGTTGCTCCACGGTCCCCGTCGCCTCCTCGAGCAGCTCCTGCCGCAGGAAGCCGATCCGAGTACCCCGCGCGTACGCCACCATTCCGCTGTCGGGCTCATCCAGTCCCGCGGCGATCCGGAGGAGCGTCGTCTTGCCCGTGCCATTGGGGCCGACGAGCCCGACGCGATCGCCCTCCGCGAGCCGGAAAGAGACGTCGCGCAGCACTTCGCGCTCACCGAAGTAGCGACCCACGGCCTGGACGGAAAGGATGCTCACGTCAGTTCATGATGACGGGGCGCGCTGGCAGCGTGGGCAGTGGAACGTCCCACGCCCCGCGACCACCGTGCGGACGATCTCGCGCCCGCACCGCGGGCACGGCTCGCCAGCGCGGCCGTAGACGTTGAACTCGCGCTGCATCCGGCCCTCGTTCCCGCGCGCATCGACATAGTCGCGGCGCGAGGCACCCCCGAAGCGGATGCCCTTGCGCAGCACCCAGCGGATCGCCTCGTGCAACCGCGCGATCTCGGCCGGACGGAGCGAACCGGCCTGCCGAAGCGGATGGATCTTCGCGCGCCACAGCGCCTCGATCGCGTAGATGTTCCCCACCCCAGCGATCGCGCGCTGATCGAGCAGGAGCGGCTTGATCGCGGCGCGTGCGCGCCGGCGCAGGAGGTCGGTGAGGTAACGCGCCGTGAAGCGCCGAGAGAGCGGCTCGATCCCAAGAGCGCGGTGCAGCGGCTCCCGCACGCGGCGGCGTTCATGCGTCCTGTCGACGAGGTCCGCGCGATCGACGATCGCCATGCGCCCGAACTTGCGCGTATCCGCGAAATTCAGCAGGGTCCCGTCCTCGAAACGCACGACCGCACGCACGAAGCGGTCTTCGACGGTGGGGTCGTCGCGGAACAGCAGCTGCCCGGTCATGCGCAGCGAGACGATGAGCGCCTCGCCCTCGTCGAGCTCGAGCACCACGAACTTCCCGCGCCGGCTCACTCCGGTGATCTGACGACCGATGAGGCGCTTCTCGAAGTCGCGCGCCGAAAGCGGCTCGGTGAGCCTGTGCCAGAGCGACGTGAAGCCGCCCACGCGCCGACCGACGACGAGGTCCTTCAGCTGGCGCGCGATCGTCTCGACCTCTGGGAGCTCAGGCACGACGTCTACGCAGCGGCCTTCACCTGCATGCGCGTCATCTCGTCCCAGTTGTCGCCGGTGCGCACGTCCACGACGAGCGGCACATCGAGCGCATACGCGCGGCCCATCTCCTCCCAGAAGACCGCCGCGACCGCATCGACCTCGCCGCGCGGCACCTCGGCGACGAGCTCGTCGTGCACCTGGAGGAGCACTCGCGCCTGGAGACCCTCTTTCGCGATGCGGTCGTACACGCGCCGCATCGCGATCTTCATGATGTCCGCGGCGGTGCCCTGGATCGGCATGTTGATCGCCATCCGCTCGGCGGCACCGCGGATCGAGCGGTTCGGGCTCGTCATGTCCGCGATATAGCGTCGCCGGCCGAGCAGCGTCTCGACGTAGCCCTGTTCGACGGCGAACGCCTTCGTCTCGATGACGTAGCGCCGCACCTGCGCGTAGAGCTTGAAGTACTCGTCGATGAAGCGCTGCGCGTCTCCGCGGGCCATCTTCATGCGCCACGCGAGCCCGAAGTCGCTCATGCCGTAAACGATCCCGAAGTTGAGCATCTTCGCGACGTCGCGCTGCTCGCGCGTGACCTCGCTCTCCGACACGCCGAAGCCCGCCGCTGCGGTCCGACGATGCACGTCGGCGCCCTCGCGGAACGCCTTGGTCAGCTCGGGGTCGCCGGACATGTGCGCGAGCACGCGCAGCTCGATCTGCGAGTAGTCCGCCGCGACGAGGGTCGTGTCCCGGCTACCGGCGATGAAGGCGCGGCGGATACGCCGTCCGAGCGGCGTGCGGATGGGGATGTTCTGCAAATTCGGGTTCTTGCTCGAGAGACGTCCGGTCGCCGCAACGGCCTGATCGAACGTCGTGTGGATCCGCTTCGTCTCGGGGTCGATGAGCGCCCCGAGCCCCTCGGCATACGTCGACCGGAGCTTCTCGATCTCACGGTACTCGAGGATCTTGTCGACGACCGGATGCGCCTCGCGCAATTCTTCGAGGACCGTCGCATCCGTCGAATATCCGGTCGCGGTGCGGCGTCCGCGCGGCAGCTTGAGCTCCTCGAAGAGGAGCGACGCGAGCTGCTTTGGCGAGTTGATCGGGAACTCGTGACCCACCGCGTCGTACGCCTCGCGCTCGATGCGCGCGACCTCCCGTGCGAACTCATCGCCGAGCGACCGCAGGTGCGCTGTGTCGACGGCGATGCCCGCCTCCTCCATCTCGACGAGCACGTCGGCAAGAGGCACCTCGACCTGCGCGAAGAGCTTGCGCATACCGAGGCGGTCGAGCTCATCTTCGAAGAGCGAGCCAAGACGCTGCGCCGCGACCGCCCCCGCGCCCGCGCGGGCGATGCGCTCGTCGAAGGTCGCGACGCGATGCGGGTCCTTGCGATCGGGGACCGGCAGCAGCGGCACCTCGAGCTTCAGACGTTCGGTCGAGAGGCTCTCGATGTCGTGATAGCGGCGGCTCGCGTTCACCAGATAGGAGGCGAGCATCGTGTCCGTGCGCAGACCGCCCAGTTCCGCCCCGGCACGGCGTAGCGCGCGGCGTGCCGTCTTCGCGTCGTGGACGGTCTTCGCGATCGCCGTATCCGCGAGCAGAGCCGCGAGCGACGGCGGCACTCCGTCGCTGGTCGGCAAATACCAGGCGCGATCGCCGACCGCGAGGCCCAGGCCGACCAGCTGCGGATGCCGCTTCGTCTCGACGTCAGCGTGAAATGCGAGCGCGCCGGCCTTGCGAGCCAGCTCCACGACGTTCTCCGCTTCGGTCGCCCCGATGAGCGTCGTGTCGACCGGCGGCGCCTCCGACGGCGCGGGATCGAGGCCGAGCGCGAGCTGTCCCGGACGCGCCACCGGCGTTGCGGCCGCCATGAGGTTCGCGTCCGCGGGCGGCAGGCGCGGGATGAGGCTGCGGAACTCGAGATCGCTGAAGAGATCGAGGACCGCGGCGCGGTCGTACCCGCGCCAGCGCGTCCGGTCGACCTCGAGCCGCACCGGGAGGTCAGTGACGATCGTCGCCATCTCGCGGCTCTTGAAGACCTGCTCCCTGTGCGCCTCGAGCCCTTCCCGCAGCTTCGGCGTGAAGCGCGTGGTGTCCGCGTACACGCTCTCGAGGTTGCCGTTCTCCGCGATGAGCTTCGCCGCGGTCTTCTCGCCGACGCCGGGCACGCCCGGGATGTTGTCGGTCGTATCGCCTTTGAGCGCCTTGAAGTCGACCATCTGCGACGGCCGCAGGCCGTAGCGTTCGTCGATCTTCGCCTCGTCGTACACGACGGTGTTCTGGAAGCCCAGGCGCGTGGTGAAGAGCTTGATGTTCGGCGTGACGAGTTGGAGCGGATCGAGATCGCCAGAGACGATGATGACCTCGAGGCCTGCTGCCTCGCCCTGACGCGAGAGCGCGCCGATGACGTCATCGGCCTCGTAGCCGGGGAGGGAGTACATCGGCACGCCGAACCGTTCGAGCAGCTCCTTCACGCGCTCGAACTGCGGACGCAGCTCGTCGGGCATCGGCTTGCGCGTCGCCTTGTACGTGACATCGGCCTCGTGACGCCACGTTTTTCCGGGCAGATCGAAGGCTGCGGCAATGTGTTGCGGCTTGATCTCCTCGATCGCCTTCAGGAATATCGAGGCGAAGCCGAACGTCGCGTTCGAGAGTTCCCCCTTGGTCGTCGTGAGCGGCGGGATCGCGAAGAAGCCCCGGTAGATGAGGGAGTTGGAGTCGATGAGGATGAGACGTTCGCGCACCTATCGAGTATCGCCGCCCGCGGGCCTAGGCCGAACGAAGCCTCCGCTGCAGTGCGATCGCGAGCGCGCCGGTGATCACCGCGACCGCTAACCAGAACCATGGCGAGACGAAGATCGATCGCGAGGGCTGCGCGGGCTGGGCCGCGGCAGGCGCGCCTTCGCGCGCCTGGACCGACGCCGATGCGGCGCTGAATTGCGTCTGCGCGCTCGGCGACGGCGTCGCGCCCGCTTGCTTCGCGGCGTCGGCGAGGCTCGTCGCCGTGGGCGCCGCGGCGCCGACGGCCGGTGCGGCCGATGACCGATTGCGCGCCGACTGATCCGCCGCGGGCCCGATCGGACCGAACGCGCCAGGCGCGCCAGAAGCCACCGTCGCGGCGCCACCCGCGGGCGCGGCGGCGGGCGCGGATGCCGCGGACCCGCTCATGCTCGACACGAGCGCGGTCGCGAGGAACAGGAAGACGGACACGCCGCTCGCGAACGTCGAGAGCGTGCGCAGTGGCGCGAGCCACGCCGGCGCCGCGGCGATGTGCGGCACGAGGCGCCGGCTCGGACGCGGCTCAGGCAGCGCGCGGATGAGCATCGCGGTCGCGCGAAGCTCAGCGAGCCGCGCGCGGCAGTCCGCGCACGCGCCGAGGTGCGCCTCGACGACGCTTCGCTCGCTCGGCGCGAGGGCGTCGTCGAGGTACGCCGACAGCTGGGCGCGCGGGTGCGGTCTGTCGTTCATCTCGTATTGGTAATGACGAACGAACGCGTCATCGGTTCCCTCATCCTCCAGACCCTCGCCAGCCGCGCGTCACGAGGGCGTTGCGGACGGCGACCCGCGCGCGATGGATGCGCGATTTCACCGTGCCGACCTCGACGCTCGTGATGACCGCGATCTCTTCGTAGGCGAAGCCTTCGACGTCGCGCAGGAGCAAGGCGGCCCGCTGCTCCTCGGGCACGAGGCGGAGCGCTTCCTCGACGGCGGCGACGGCCTCGCGGTTGCCCACGAGATCCGCGAGGTCCGGACCCGGTGCGACCGGCTCTGCCCAGGTCACGACCTCATCTTCGGCGGGCTCGAGCGGGAGCTCAGGTCTCCGCCGGCGCGCGCGCACGCGATCGAGCGCGCGATTCGTGACGATGCGGTAGAGCCACGCGCGGAACGAGCTGCCCTCGAACGAACCGATCGATCGCCACGCCGAGAGGAAGGCGTCTTGGACTGCGTCCTCGGCGTCAGCACCGGCGCCGAGGATGCGCGCGGCGTGGCGGTAGAGCGCGCGTTCCTCGCGGACCGCGAGCTGCTCGAACGCGCGTCCGTCGCCGCGCCGTGCTCGCTCGACGAGGGCACCGTACTCGGCATCGGTCGATTTCATCTTGTCGCCGCGTTCAAGTAATCTCGGCGCCGGTGGAGCAACGGAAGAAAGTCGTCGTCATCGGTGAGGACGACGAGCCGATCGCACGACTCCTGCGCGATGCGATCAACGACGAGCCGAATTACCAAGCGGTCATCGTGCCGGACGGCGCGGTGGTGCTGGAGACGGTGCGCCAGGTGCATGCCGACCTTCTCATCCTCGACGTCATGATGCCCGGACTCTCGGGTATCGAGGTATTCGACCGGGTCCGCGCCGACCCAGACGTGAAGAACATGCCGGTGCTCTTCGTGAGCGCGGCGATCGCCGACTTCGAGCGGCAGTTCAAGGATCGCAAGATCAACGACGTCGTTGCGAAGCCCTTCGACCTCAACGACCTCCTCGCCAAGGTCCACAAGCTCTGCCCGGCGTAGCCGCCACAGCCTCGCGGCGATACGCGAACCTCGCGGCGCTCGCCGCACGCACCGCCGTGTCGGTCGGCAACGCGATCGTCGCGACAGATGTCGGCGTCGTCACGCGCAAGCGCGGTCGGGCGAACTTCGCCACGGCTGCGGACCATGCCGCGGAGAAGGCGATCATCGCGACGCTAGCGGCGCACGATGCGTCGATCCCGGTGCTCGCCGAGGAGTCCGCGAGTCGCGCGCTGCAGCGGGCCGAGCGCCTGTGGGTCGTCGATCCGATCGACGGCACGCTCAACTTCAGTCGCGGCATCCCCTTCTACGCCGTCGTCATCGCGTACGTCGAGGACGGACGCGTGCGCGCCGCGGCAGTGCACTCGCCGCGCACGCGCGAGACGTTCGTCGCGTCGGAGGGCGCCGGCGCACGCCGCGGTCGCGAGCGGATCCACGTCTCCGCGACGGTGCGCCTATCACAGGCACTTGCGACCGCGAGCCTCGGTTATCGCGCGATGCGGGGACAGCAACCGAAGATGCCACGCCTCGCGGCGGCATGCGCGGGCATGCGCGACGTCGGGTCAGCTGCGCTGGGTATCTG
>VBJD01000061.1 GCA_005887995.1 Chloroflexota bacterium | reverse complement strand
GATGGCGTCCTCGGGGAGCGCGGCGCGCAGCGTCGCGAGCACCTGCTGCGATGTGAGCCCCTTCCGTTTCGGCGCGACGTAGGCGCGGAACTCCTCACGGAACGCCGCGACGCGCGCGGGATCGCTCTTCGCCTGGCCCGTACCGCAGAGCGAGCGAATCGCGTCGAGCGCCTCGTTGATCGGTCCAACCACCTCGACCGTCGCGCGGTAGTACCGATCGTCGTTCGGCAGAGGCCCGATGTGGACGACCTCGCCCGCGGCGCGCCAGTCGCGGTCGAGCTCGACCGGATCGAGGCCGACCAGGAAGACGACGTCGCACGACTCGATGTAGTTGTAGAGGCGTGACGTGCCGAGCCCCTCGATCGTGCCGAGGAAGAGCGGATGGTCCTCGCGGATCACGCCCTTCGATTTCGGCGAGTCCATCACTGGGATCGACCACTCCTCGGCGAAGGCGACGAGGCGTGAGGCGATCACCTCGTCGTTCGCGTCCATGCCGGCGAGGATCAGCGGTTTCTTGCTGTTGCGGATGCGCTGCGCAGCGGCGCCCGCGGCATCGGCGTCGATCGCAGGCATCGGGACGGGCGCGATCACGTGTCCGCGATAGAAGACGCGCTCCACCTCGCTCATTCGATCGCGTGCGTCCTGACGCGGCACGTCGCTCGGCACCTCGAGGTAGACCGGACCGCGGCGCGGTGACAGCGCGACGCGCAGCGCGCGGTCGATCACGTCGCGCGCGTTCACCGGCGAGACGCGCGCCTGCCACTTCGTGATCGGCGCGAACAGCGCGCGCAGGTCGAGCTTTTGATGCGTCGTGATCTCGTAGCGATCCGACGGAAGCTGTCCGCTCAGCGCGATCACTGGCGAGCGATCGAGGAACGACTGGGCGACACCGGTGACGAGGTTCGTCGCCCCCGGTCCGAGCGTGCCCACGCACACGCCGGGGATCCCGCTCGCGGTCGCCATCGCGTCTGCCATGAACGCGGCTGACGTCTCGTGGCGAGTGAGCACGAACTCGAGCCCGGCCTCGCGGAAGCCCTCGATGAGGTCGACGACCTCGCCACCCGGGTGGCCGAAGACATGGCGCACGCCGGAGGCGCGAAGGCGATCTCCGATGAGCCGGCCGACGGTGGTGATAGCGCGAGGATACGGTCGCCGCGCGACCTACCAGTTGAAGATGAAGACGGGCGCGACAGCGGCGAGGGCCGCACAGAGCTGCAGCACGAGCACCGGGAGCACCTGCCTAGGCGACGCGGCGTGTGCGAAGACGAAGAACGCGATCAACGGCAGCTGTCCAGCCATCAGCAATTGCCAGAAATGAGCGGCTGTGCCCTCATCGGGCTCGCGCGCGATACCGACCGTGACGATGTGCGCGATCACCACGGCGAGTGCGGCGCCCGACATCGCGACCGGAAGCCAGGCGCTCGGGTGCCGGAACGTCCAGACCATCAGTGACGCGGGTCTGGTATCCGGACGGTCACGCATCGCCGAGCTGGGGCGCAACCGAGACGACCGCGGTGACGCACAGGGCGTCGCGCAACCAGGCCGCGATGCGCGTCCGCGACAGCGCGCGTTCGATGCGGAGGTCGTAGTACGCGGCGCGGAGCGCGAGGAGGATCCCACGCACGGCCGAACGCGTCGGCGCACGGGCGAGCAACCCGCGCAGGATCGCGGATCCGCGCACGCGACGCGGCGCGGCGAGGTCCTCGTTCGTGCCCCACCACATCGCCCGCGCGAGGCGTTCCGCCTCGCCGTGCGCGTGGGCATCGCGCTCGAGGCGCACGACGCCGGGGACGCCCTCGACGATCGTGTCGAGCGGGCGATGGTGGCCGAGCGCGACGTGCGCTGCGACGTGCACGTAGAGGTAGATGCGCTCCGCCACTGTGGTCTCGGTCGAAACGATGAGCCCCTTGTCCGCGGCGTCATCGGGCGCGCTCACGAGGATCGCGCGCACATCGCTGAACGGTGCGAATCGTGTGCGGATGTGGAGCCGATCGGCGAGATATGCCCGCAGTCGCGCTTCCTCGCTCCGGAGCGTCCCGCTCTCGGCGCGCGCCTGGGGAACGATCATTTCGGGAGCCATAAGCGCAGACCCTCCTCGAGGTATTCCTTGAGCGTGAGGCGATCCGCGAGCTTGGGCAGCGTCGCCTCGAGGTCGCGGAAGATGAGCGCCGCGAGCGGCTCGCCGATGAAGCCGGCGAGCATCGCGCGGCCTTCCTCGACGATCGTGACCGTTGCCACGTCCTGCTCGCAGCCGACGATCATCAGCGCGAAGTAAAGGCGGATGCACTCCTCGGGCGAGTCGATCGCCCGCGCGACCTGCGTCTTGCCGCGCGCGATGCGGTGCAGCGTCGCGCGATCGAGCTCGAGCGTCCCCTCGGTCAGGTCGTAGAGCCGATCGACGATGACGTCGAGCGAGGCGCGGCCGGACAGTGTCTGGATCGCGCGCGAGACGCGCTCGGCATCGCTCAGCCGCACGCCGGCAAGGCTACGCCCGCGCCGGGTCCGCGTCGTCTCACATGCGCGACATCTTGGGCACGGGATGAATCGCGCCGCGCCGTGCCGGAATTTGTGCGCTGTGCCGTCCCGACGCGCCCTCGCCGTGCTTGCCGCCGGTGCCGCGATGGGCCTGCTCGCTCAGTACCTGTTCGTTCGCGAGCGCGCCGGGCTGAACATGCCGGTCGCGGCGATCGCGTTCCTGGTGGCCGGCTGGCTCGTCCGTGACGGCGCGAACAGCACGCGCGCCTGGCGGCTCGCCGCGGCGTCATCGTCGCTGGCCTTCGCCGCACTGTGCGCGATCCGCACGGAAGCAGCGGTCGTTTTCTTCGACGCCGCTGCCGCGTTCCTGTTCGCCGGGGCGTTCGTCCTCGCGTGTGCGGGCACCTCCCTTGCGGCGCCCGTGATCGCGCTGGTCGACGACGCCATGGCCATGGTCGGTGCGGCGTTCGTCCGTCCTTTCGGCGTGTGGGTCGCGGCGCTTCCCGCCGCGCGCGGCTCCCTCGTGCGCGCGTCGCCCGTCGCGGGATACGCGGCCGGCGGCCTCATCGCGGTGCCGTTCCTCGTCGTCTTCGGCGCTCTCTTCGCGGCCGCCGACGCGGTGTTCGAGCGCTCGCTCCGGGATCTCCTCGAGCTCGCGTGGCTGCGAGACCTGATGCGGGATGCGCCGGCTCGCACGACGATCGCCTTCCTCGCGGCGTGGGTCACGACCGGCGCGTTCGCGCAGATCACGTGGCGCGCCTCGCGCGGCCCGGCGCGCGCCCGCGTTCCGGGAGTGCTGCCATCCGACGCGGCGTTCGCGGCGCTCGCGCTCATCGACGCGCTGTTCGTGGGGTTCGTCGCCTTGCAGATCGCCTATCTCTTCGGCGGGCGCGACACGATCGATGCGGCGGGCGTGACATATAGCGCCTACGGTCGGCGCGGCTTCTTCGAGCTCGTCGTGGTGAGCGCGATCGTCGCCGTGCTGCTGTTCGCGTGCGACATCCTCCTGCGCTCGCGCGGTCGCGCCTACGCCGCCGCCGCCCTCACGCTGCTCGTGCTCACTGCGGCCGTGGTGGTGTCGGCCGGATACCGCATGGCGCTGTATCAGCAGGCGTACGGCTGGAGCGAGCTCCGCCTCTACACCTTCGCCGGCATCGGCTTCATCGCGTGCGCGCTCGTGATCCTCGGCTGGGCCGTCCTGGCGCGACGGATGGAGCGGGCCCTGCCAGCGCTGGTCGCGGCTGCCGCCGCCGCGGCGCTCGCGGTCAACGCGATCGCTCCCGCTGATTTCGTGGCGCGCCGGAACATCGAGCGGGTTCTCCATCCCGCCTCGCTCCCCGAGGACGCATCGCGCGGACTCGACGTCGGGTATCTGGTGACCCTTGGCGAGGGCGCGATTCCGGCGCTCTTCGAGCTCGCGCCGGAGCTGCCGTCGCCGGAGCGGAGCGCCGTTCTCGAGGTGTTGCGAGCGGCGACGCTGCGCTCGGAGACAACGGTGGGCTGGCAGAGCTGGAATCTGGATCGCGAGCGCGCGCGGTCGATCGTCGTACGCGCGAGCGGCCCTGGGATCTTCATGCGGTAGCCGTCATAGGATGCGGTCGTGCTCATCGCGGGTCGCGAGGTCAACGTCACCAATCCCGACAAGATGTTCTTCTCCAAAGATGGCATCACCAAAGGCGACCTCGTGCAGTACTACATCGACGTCGCGGGACCGGCGCTCAACCACGTCTCGCGTCGGCCGATGCAGATGAAACGCCATCCGAACGGCGTCGACGGCGACTTCTTCTACCAGAAGCGGATCCCGAACCCGCACCCCGACTGGCTCGAGACGATCCACATCCAGTACCCGAGCGGCAACGAGGTCGACTTCCCGGTCGTCGCCGATCCGGCGGGCCTCGCGTGGATCGCGAACCTCGGCTGCATCGAGATGCACACCTGGCACTCGCGTGTGCCGGAGTACTGGAAGCCCGACTACATGCTCATCGACCTCGACCCGAGCGAGGGCAACCCGTGGGAGCACGTGCGCGAGATCGCGATGGTGGTGAAGCAGGTGCTCGACGAGCTCGCGCTGCCCTCGTACCCGAAGACGTCGGGTGTCACCGGGATGCACATCCTCACGCCCATCGTTCCCGAGCTGCCGTTCCCCGAAGTCCGCCGTCTCGCGAAAGCGATCGCGAACCTGGTCGCCGACCGCGTGCCGAAGATCGCGACGACGACCTGGGTGGTGAAGGATCGCACCGGGGTGTTCGTCGACTACGGGCAGAACGCGTTCGACCGGACGATCGCCTCGGCGTACTCGATCCGCCCGATGCCCGACGCGCGTGCCTCGGCGCCGCTGCGCTGGAACGAGGTGCCCGACGTCGATCCGGGGAAGTTCACGCTCCTCACGATGCGTGATCGCCTCGCGCACGTCGGTGATCTGACGGCGGACATCTGGGCAAGGCCGGCGAGTTTGTTGCCGCTGTTCAAGGCGCTCAAGCTGAAGGACCCGGTCCTCGACGACCGCGTGCTCGTGAAGCCCAGCCGCATGCGGAACTTCACCGAGGAGGAGCAGCGCGCGTTTCGCGAACAGGCTCGTGCGTCGGGATGGAACCGCGGCAAGAGCCGGTGGCCACCGAAGCCGCCGGCGCCCAAGGAGTAGGCGCGAAAGGTAATACCATTCGCGCCGTCTCGCTGGGAGGATGTCGTATGAGGCTCATCAGCCTGCTCGCGGCTCTCGTGTTGATCGCGTCATGTACCGCGACGCCTGCCGCGTCGCCGTCACCCTCGGCACCGGCGACGGTCGCGATCTCGACGCCGACCCCGAGCCCCGCGCCGAGCGCGACGTCACCTATCCCAACGATCCCCGCGCCGGTCGCGGTCGAGGTCCCGGTGAAGGGCGCGGCGCTCTTGATCCTCGACATCACCAACGCGGTGTGCGACCCGCGACCCTCGTGCGTCGCGTCCGTGTCGAAGATCGCGAACCTGTTGAAGAAGGCGCGCGACGCGAAGGTCACGGTGATCTATAGCCTCACGACCGCGGCTGGATCGGTCGTGCGGACCGAGGTCGCGCCGCAGTCCGGAGATCCGACGGTGACCGGCCGCGCCGACAAGTTCTTCGGCACGACCCTCGAACAGATCCTGAAGGACAAGGGCGTCGAGAACGCGGTCGTCGTCGGATCAGCCGCGAACGGCGCGGTCCTCTACACCACCTTCGGTCTGAGCCTCCGCGGATACACCGTCGTCGTCGCACAGGACGGCATCTCGGCGGAGCCCGAGTTCCCGATCACGCTCACGCGGTGGCAGCTGCTGAATCAGCCCGGGTTCACGAACGCCGACAACAAGCCGCTTGCGAAGGGCATGGTGACGCTCAGCACGACCGATCAGATCACGTTCAAGTAGTCACGAGCCCCGAAGGAGATCCGCGAGCAGCGGGTCTCTGTTGCGGCGCGTTGTGTAGGAGCGATCGGGTCCTTGTGCTCGTAGCTCTAACAGGGAGTGGACCTCGTGATGCATCAAAAGTCCTATTGAAACGCATGTTCGAATGTCGTATTTCGTCAGCGTGGCGCGAAAGAAGACGAGAACAGAGGATCAGCGACGCGCCCAGGTGCGGGCAGCGCAAGCGCGTTATCGGGAGCGTCATCGGGATGACTTACGAGCCAAGCGACGTGAGCGTTACTGGCGGGACGTCACGAAGTCGAGGGAGCAACAGCGGCGCTCGAACAAGAACCAGTGGCGTCGCAACCGCGAGAAGCGTCGTGAATACAACGCTCGTTATCGCGCCGCCAACCGACCCAGATTGCTTGCCAAAATGAAGCAGTGGCGCTTGGAGAACTTGGACCGTGTGCGCGCGCACGACCGCGCGAGAAGCAAGCTTGGTTACGTGTCCGGCGAGAAGCTCATACGTATGAAGGAGTGGCGGCGGCGCAACCCGGACAAGTCCCGTGCGTTTCTTCGTGCTTCCTTCCACAAACGCCGGATGCAGGTCGGCGATGACTCCTTCACAGCAGCCGAGTGGAATGCGCTCAAGATGCGGCATGGCGGCCGGTGTGCGTACTGCGGGCGTGACGCGAACCTGACCGTCGACCACCGGATTCCGTTATCACGCGGAGGCCGCAACGTAATCGCGAACATCGTCCCCGCCTGTAAGTCGTGCAACAGTCGCAAACACGACAGAACCGAGTACGAATATCGGTCGGCGTTACGCGTAAAGTCGGCCGAGCAGTTCACAGCCCTGTTTGAGGCGCTCGCGCACGGACCACACTCACGAGACGTCGCGGCCTGAGTGCGCCGCGCGGCGTAGGGTTAGCTCTTAAGCAGCTCGCTCAAGACGGGGTCGCCTTTGCGCCTAGCCACATCGAGCTGGTCCCATGTGCATTGCTGCGGGGATTTGTCGGGCCGGAAACGGATGAAACGCGTCCCGTGACGGAAGCGCTCTCCTTCGAGTTTGTCGAAACGGATCTCGCAGACGACCTCAGGCCGCACCTCATGCCAAGGTAAGTCGCGCCCCTGTGACCACCGTGAGCCCGCGCCGGGGATACGGCCCGAGAGTTCGCCCGCGAATTGCTTTGCGAACGTGCCTTCTTCTTCGAGCAGGGGAGGCAGGAGTTGCTCGAGCTGCAGCTCAAGCTCGGCGCCGATTCCCGACGTGTGGCCGACGAAGTCGAGCGTGCCGTCCTTTCGATAGAGGCCGAGCAGAAGGCTTGCGATCTTCGTGCCGCTCGTGCGATAGCCGACGATGACGCAGTCGATCGTGCGATG
>VBJD01000060.1 GCA_005887995.1 Chloroflexota bacterium | reverse complement strand
GAGATGCTCGAAGCCTGGAACCGTCCCGCGGCGAAGCTGCAGACCGCGATCAAGAACGCGCTGATGTCACGCGACGTCTACACCCTCAACCGCTGGAACATGATCTTCGCCGCGCCGCCGCTGACGGTCACAGAGGACGAGCTCCGCTTTGGCATCAAGGCGATCGACGAGGCACTCGACGTCGCGGATCGCTTCGCTGCCACTGGCCAGCTCCCCGCCTAGGAGCGTCCCGAGAAGTTTCGCCACAAGAGCCCCGCAGTCACGGCGGCGCCGAGCGCCACGAGAAGTAGCTCCATATCGATGCCTTTCGTCGTGATCTAGTTCTTCCGGTCCTCGACCGGGCTGTTCTTCGGGAGCGGAAGCGGGCGGCTGTCGAAGCCGTACCGCAGCGCGAGGACGTCGACGAGGACGAACGCCCCGAGTGCGAGGAGGAGTTCCACTGGGCTCTCCTTCCGACACGGCCTATCTTCGCGTTAGACCGTGTTGACAAGGACGAACGCTACGCGTAATGTGATCGCATGTCAACGACCTATAGGCGATTTTGAACGTGTCATGCAGCACACTCTGACGCGTCTCGATCACGGCCTCGAATTCATCGGTGCTCACCTCGCGACCGATTTTTTGAACACGAGCTCGTATCGGTACGACAAGACGCGAGCTCACGAGCACATCCAGACGTATGCCGACCTGGTGGAATTCGCGCGGCAGGCGGGCGAAATCGGCGCAGCTCTCGCGCGTCGCCTGATCGCTCAGGCCGAAGCACAGCCTGAGAAGGCCGCACAGATCTATCGCCGCGCCGTCGCCCTGCGCGAGGCGACTTGGACGGCGTTCTCAAGGATCGCCCACGAGAGAGAAGCTCCGCGCGAAGCGGTCGATCTCATCAGCGCCGAAGCCGCCGATGCGCAGGCCCATGCGCGCCTCGATCGAGTTCTCGACGGATGGCAATGGCAATGGCCTGACGACGACATGGCGCGGCCTCTCTGGCCGATCGCACGCGCGGCGGCCGACCTGCTCACGAGCGAGGATCGTCGGCTACTTCGCGAATGCGCCGACGACACCTGCGCGTGGATGTTCGTCGACCGCACCAAAAACCATAGTCGACGCTGGTGCAACGAGAACACGTGCGGCAGCCGTACGAAGGTCCGCGCCTTCCGACAGCGCCAGAAGCGTGTCGCACGCGCGCGCTAACCTAACGCCCTCAGCGAAGGGGGCAGGGCATGACGACAGTGAAGGCGGCGCTGGCGCAGGTCGCGTGGCCTGGCGACAAGGACAAGATGATCCAGAAGCACGTCGACTACATCGGCCAGGCCGCGAAACAGGGCGCGAAGGTGATGTGCCTGCAGGAGCTCTTCTACGGACCGTACTTCTGCCAGGTGCAGGACACGAAGCACTATTCGTACACCGAGAAGATCCCCGACGGGCCGACCACGAAGCTCATGCAAGAGCTCGCGAAGAAGCACTCGATGGTCCTCATTGCACCGATGTACGAAGAGGACCAGGCCGGCATCTACTACAACACCGCGGCGATCGTCGACGCGGACGGGAAATACCTCGGCAAGTACCGCAAGACGCACATCCCGCACGTCAACGGCTTCTGGGAGAAGTTCTACTTCCGTCCCGGGAACCTCGGCTATCCGGTCTTCGACACCGCCGTCGGCAAGGTCGGCGTCTACATCTGCTACGACCGCCACTTCCCCGAGGGTGCGCGCATGCTCGGCCTCCACGGCGCTGAGCTGGTGTTCATCCCGTCCGCGACGTCGCGCGGTCTCTCGATGCACCTCTGGTTCATCGAGCAGACCTCACACGCGATCGCGAATGGCTACTGGGTCGGCACGATCAACCGCGTCGGGAAGGAGGCGGAGTTCGGTCCGAACGACTACTACGGTTCCTCATACTTCGCCGATCCGCGCGGCAAGATCGTCGCGCAGGCGTCAGATAAAGAGGAGCAACTTCTCGTCGCCGACCTCGACATGGACCTCGTGCGCGAGGTCCGCAACACCTGGCAGTTCTACCGTGACCGCCGTCCCGACATGTACGACGACCTCGTGAGGCCGTAGTGGCTGTCGCTGCGCCAGCTCGCGAGAAGATGTTCATCGGCGGTGAGTGGGTCGAGAGCGCCGACGGTCGCACGTTCGACGTCGAGACGCCCGCCAAGCGCGGGCAGGTCATCGCGCAGGTCCCGCGCGGCGGCGTGGCGGACGTCGATCGCGCGGTGAAGGCGGCGCAGGCCGCGTTCCCGGCGTGGCGGGCCATGCCGCCGCGCGAGCGCGGCCGCCTCCTGCTTCGCATCGCGGACGCTGTCGACGCCGAGACCGAGGAGCTCGCGAAGCTGCTCGCACGCGAGACCGGCAACGCGATCCGCACGCAGTCGCGTCCCGAGGCGCAGCGCGTCTCAGACCTCTTCCGCTATTTCGGCGGACTCGGGGGCGAGCTCAAGGGCGAGACGATCCCGCTCGGCGAGGACTGGTTCTCATACACGCGGCGCGAGCCGCTGGGCGTGGTCGCGGCGATCGTTCCGTGGAACGTTCCGATCCTCATCGCGGCATGGAAGCTCGCGCCGGCGCTCGTCGCCGGGAACACCGTCGTGCTCAAGCCGTCGGCGAACGCGCCACTCGCCACGCTCGCGTTCGCTCGTATCGCGCAGCGGCATCTTCCGAAGGGCGTGCTCAACGTCATCACCGGCACGGGCGACGAGGTCGGGACGCCCCTCGCCGAGCACCCGGGCATCGCGAAGATCTCCTTTACCGGCAACACCGAGACGGGCAAGGCGATCCTGCGGCTCGCGGCCGATCGCATCATCCCGGTGACGCTCGAGCTCGGCGGCAAGAGCCCGCAGATCCTCTTCGCCGACGCGGACGGGGACAAGACGGCTGACGGGGTCATCGACGCGATGCGCTTCGCGCGTCAGGGCCAGTCGTGCACCGCCGGATCTCGCCTATTCGTGCACAGCTCGGTGTTCGACTCGTTCATGGATCGCCTCGCGACGAAGCTCCGCAAGCTGAAGGTCGGCGATCCGCTCGACGAGACGAACGACATGGGCGCCATCGTGAGCAAGCAGCAATTCGAGCGCGTCGTGAGCTTCATCGACGAAGGCGCGCGTCAGCCGGGCGCTCGCACCGTCACCGGCGGGCATCCTCCATCAGACGGCCCGCTCGCATCCGGCTACTACGTCGAGCCGACCGTCTTCGCGAACGTCCGCAACGATTGGCGCATCGCGAAGGAGGAGATCTTCGGCCCGGTCCTCGTCGCCATCCCGTTCTCGGATGCGGCCGATGCGATCCGCATGGCGAACGACACGCACTACGGCCTCGCGGCCTATGTCTGGAGCCGCGATATCTCGCGAGCGCTACGCACAGCGCACGCCATCGACGCCGGCTGGATCCAGGTCAACGGCGGAGGCGGTCAGCTAGTCGGACAGCCATACGGCGGCTACAAGCAGAGCGGTCTCGGCCGCGAGAACTCACTCGAGGGAATGCTCGAGGGCTTCACGCAGCGCAAGAGCGTCACGATCAACCTGAACTTCTAGCCTCAGCGACGCGCCATACGCACGAGCCCGTCGATCGGATCACAGGTGTGCGACCTGCAATTTGACACCGTCCGACTCATCCGATCGCGTGCCAGCGCCGTACCGCTCATGACGACTTCGTCGGGGAGGGACTCAATGCACATCCGATCTCTGTTGCTTGTGGCGATCGTTCTTGCGACCGCATGCGGAGGTGCGTCCTCGTCCGCACCGACGGCGACGGCGAAGCCCACGCCCACGCCTGAGCCGACGGTGTCGGTCGCCGATAGCTCGCTCGGCAAGATCCTCATCGCGGCGTCGAACAAGATGACGCTCTACACCTACGCACGCGACACCGCGGATACGAGCAACTGCTACGACCAGTGCGCCACGAACTGGCCGGCGTTCACCATTACCGGCGAGCCCGTCGCTGGCGCGGGTATCACCGGCAAGCTCGCTTTGGCCGCACGCAAGGACGGCCAGAAGCAACTCACGTGGAACAGCAAGCCGCTGTACTTCTACAACAAGGACACGAAGCCCGGTGACGTGCTGGGTCAGAACGTCGGGACGGTCTGGTTCGTCGTCACAAACCCGTAGGTCGGTGAAGGGCCGGGAGCGATCCCGGCCCTCTCGTCATCAGCGCTGAGCTGAGCGCCGCACCGCGCTCCATCTCGCGGAAAGCGATTTCCGTACTCGCCCGCGCACGGCTTGATGCGGCGTAGAGTCGGTTGCGGAAGAGCGGCAAGAGGAGCCGCGTTCCAAGAAAGCTGGCGATCCGAATGACACGCGAAGCGCTGGAGCTGATCTTCATCGGCTCAGCATTGTTCGGATCCGCGATGCTCCTCCTTTCCAGCGTCGGCCCCGGCGTGCATCTGCGGCTGCACGTGCCGCAGATCCGCATCCCGCACCTACACATCGGCCACGCCGACAACGCCACGCTCATGCCGATCATCCTCGGGTTCCTCGCGATGTTCGGCATCGGCGGGCTCTTTGGGATCGCGCTCGGCGGCGACGTCGCAGTCCAGGCGCTGCTGGCGTTCATCGCCGGCGCCTCGGGCGCGTCGCTCGTCATGGGCATCTTCAGCGCGCTCCATCGTGCGCAGGGTCCGCAGCCCACCGCGCTGCGCGACCTCGTAGGCCGACGCGCCAACGTCGTCGTGAGCATCGGGCGCGACATTCGCGGCACGGTGCAGCTCAGCTACGACGGCGCGGTGCAGACGCTTCCCGCGGCGTCTGACATCGCCATCCCTCGCGGGACCGACGTCGTCATCGTCGACATTCGTGGCATGGCCGTCACCGTCCGAGCCCTTCCGCCGCCGTAGTCGCATCGCGCGACCCGGCGAAAGAAAGAAGGGATCACAGTGACACTCACCATCGCGCAACTGACCATCGCGACAGCGGCGGTGCTCGTCCTGCTCGTGCTCTTCGCGGCGAACCGCTACCGCGTCGCCGGTGCCAACGAGGCGCTGATCATCTCTGGCGCCCGCGGCAGCAAGATCCGCGACGAGGCCGGCAACCTCACGACGCTCGATGACCACGGCGTGAAGGTGGTCGTCGGCGCCGGAACGTTCGTCTGGCCGCTCATCAACAAGGTCGGTCGTCTGCAGCTGACAGCGCGTCAGGTGGAGATCGGTCTCACGAACGAGAATGCCGCCGTCAGCAAGCAGGGAGTCGGCGTCCTCATCACCGGTCAGGCGATGTTCAAGATCGCGCGCGAGCCCGAGCGGCTACGCGCGGCCGCCGAGAGGTTCATCGGCGAGCCGGACAGCCAGATCGAGACCATGGTGAAGAACGTGCTCGAAGGATCGCTCCGTTCGATCGCCGGCACGCTCACCATCGAGGAGCTCATCACCGACCGCGATCGCTTTCAGCAAGCTGTATCCGAGGCAGCGCGCGGTGACCTCGAGGCGAGCGGCATCCACATCGACGCGCTGACGATCACGAGCATCCGGGACACGAAGGGCTACATCGAGCAGCTTGGCGAGAAGAACCTCGCGAGCGTGCAGCGCGATGCGCGGATCGCAAAGGCCGGCGCGTCGCAGGAAGCGGCGGTGAAGGAGAACGAGGCGCAGCGGGTGATCATCCAAGCCGAGCGCGACCGCGAGATCGCGCGCGCGGAGGCGTTGAAGGTCACCGCGAAGGTGCAAGCCGAGGCCGCGCAGTCCGGCCCGCTCGCGCAGGCCGAGGCGACGCAGGCGGTCATCAAGGAGCAGACCGAGGTCGCGGAGCTCGAGGCGGCGCGCCGTGAGAAGGAGCTCCTCGCGACCACCATCAAGCCGGCCGAGGCCGAGCGTCTTGCCGCCATCGTCCGCGCCGAGGGCGCGCGGCAAGCTGCGATCCTCGCGGCGGAGGCATCGGCGCGTCAGGTGCAACTGACCGGCGAGGCGGAGGGAGCTGCCACGGCCGCGCGCGGCCGTGCCACTGCTCAGGTGACCGAGCTCACCGGAACGGCCGAGGGCGCGGCGATCCTCGCCCGCGGCGAGGCCGAAGCGAGAGCCAAGGAGCTGCTCGCCGACGCGTACCGCAAGTTCGACGAGGCGGCGATCCTTCTTCAGACGCTGCCGCTCGTGCCGGCGATCGTCCGGGAAGCGGCGGCGCCGCTGGGCAACATCGACAACCTCACCGTGATCGATCCCAGCGGCGCGTCGAAGCTCACCGACACGGTCGTGCGGACAGCCGCCGAAGGCACCGCGATCGCGAAGTCGCTCCTCGGGGTCGATCTCGCGGAGCTGATGGGCCGTCTCGCGCGTCGCACCAACGGCGACACGCCGCGCGGATAGCGGCGCATCGCGCACGGGGGCCGGACCTGGTCCGGCCCCCTCTTGCGATTTAGCGCACGACGACGAGGACCGTCGCGCCGCCCTTCGTGCCGACCGGGTTGTACTGCACCGTGTTCGTCCCGGTGACGAGGCATGTGCTGACGTCGGTCTCGCTGAGCGGTACCGCGAGCTGCTCGTTCGTGAATCGCAGGTCGCAGAGATCGTTGATGTGGACGGTCAGGCCCTGCATCGCGCCCGTCGTTGCGATGCGCAGCGTGCCCGTGCCATTCGGCGCGGCGAAGATCTGACGCATGACGCGCGGCCCGCTGCCCGGTGCGAGCCTCAGGTCGATCGGATACGAGGCGATGTCGACCCCGGTGTAATACGCCTGCAGGATCTGGATGAAGGTCTGGCCGGCGAGACCGCGTCCGTGCGCGCCGAACTGGCTCATGCCGACGTTGTGTCCCCATCCGCCGCCGATCGAGACGATGCCGGTGAACGTCGTGCCCGAGTACTGCGGCACGATGACGCTCGGGTTGTTCAGCACGAACCCGGCGGCGATGCTGGAGGGTGGATTCGTCGTGCAGTTCTGGACCTGCGACGCCGCGCTCGCGCCGACGACGCGGCGGATGTTGTCCCAACCGCGGACCTCGCCGACACCCGTTGTGAACGTCAGCGTCACGACGCCCGCGCGCTTTGATGCGGCCATCCGGCGCGTGATCGCGACGTTCGTGAGCGTGCCGCTCGTGTTCCCCGACAGCATCACGATGCGGCTCGCGTTCGTCCCGGTGACGCGTGACTTGATCGTCGCGGCGGGGATCGGGATCTGCCACCGCGCGAAGCGGTTGTTCACACGCGGGCAGCTGTCGAACGTCTGTGGCTGTTGCGCGCTCCAGAACGCCGCGATCGCGGTTTCGTCCGAGAGCTCCGGCGCGGCGCCCTCTCCGTCGTCGATGCCGCGCAGATACGGCTCGACGTTGGTCCCCGGCCACTGGTTCGAGGGTGAGTTGAAGATCCACTCGTTGTTCTCGGTGTGGCCGCCCATCGACGACGAATAGAGCGCGGAGATGATGCGGCTCGCGTAGGTCGCGACGAGGCCGGTCGTCCCGTCGACCGCGGCGTTGCCGTTCGGATGCTCCGAGCCATGGCCGCGGTAGACCTGCGAGCTGGTCGAGTCGTCGATGCCATACGGCCGTCCGAAGCGCGTGCTGTTCCGATTCGCGAGCGCGTACCCGCGTGCGGCGGCGGCCTGCGCTTTCAATGCCTCGATGTGGAAGCTCGCGATGCCCTCGTTCACCACGACGCCGCGCACGTACGGCTCGAGCGGCACGAGGTTGATGACGTTCACCATGCCGGCGGCGGTCGACACGCCACGGTCGATCTCGATCTCTCCGTAGTAGTCGGGTACGTCGAACACGCGCGTCGTGTACGCGGGCTGCACCCACACGCTGCGCCTGATGCTCAGGACCTTGAACGTGTTCGTCGGATCGCTCGGGCGGAAGCGGATCGGACCCGCGAACGATCCGATCAGCGCACCGTCGACGCTCACCTCGTACGCGCCGCTCACGAACGCGACCCGCACGGCCTGACCCGCCGCCGGCGCGACGATCTGATGTTCCGTGGACAGATCGATGACGTGGAAGTCGCCGACGCTCGCGGTCACGCGGGCGTCAGCGTGGTCGTGGCTCGCCATCTCGGTCGCGACCGCGCCGGTCGTCGGGTTGAACGTCGTGCTCCGCAGGCCGACGCGAAGTACGGTCACGACGTCGGTGGGATTGCCCACCATCTGGGGCCCGAACTCGGGCCGCCCGCCGCTTGCGTGCGACGGGCAGAGCTCGACGAACACCTGCTCGCACTCGACCGGCTCGTCCCGCGGCGGGTCCGCGATCGCCGGATACGTGGTGAGGAGTGACGACGTCAACGCAAGGACGAGCGCGATGCCGAGCGACCGCCGCATGTAATCCCTCCGCGCAGTGTGCCGCGGGACTATACGAACGAATGGCGGGCGCGCGTCCGAGGAAGCGCTGGAGCGGCCAGCCGCTTTCGGCGAAGGGGCGCTGTCGTCAGCGTTGCCACTCGAGTTTCGCCAGCGAGCCGAACCCGCCGTAATAGCCAAACCCGTTGACCGCGCTCATCTTCATGAGAGGCTTCGCATCCGAGCCATCTACGTTCGCGATCCAGAGCTCGAGCCAGCTGTTCTTCATGCCGCCAGTCGGCGCGGGATCCAGGCGTCTGCGATCGATCAGCACGAAGCGACCGTCGTCGGACACGAGCGCGCCCTCATCCGCGTATCCCGCCACGCGGGGGAACTGCATGCGCCGTCCGGTCGCGAGATCGAGCGCGTACACCGAGCGGTCGCCGATTCCTTGTCCCGAGAAGAACGTCGGTACGTCGTACTGCCCGGCTGGGCCGGCGGCGAACCAGAGTCGCCCATCGGGTCCCCATGTTGATGCAAGGCCAACCTCAAGCGGATCGGTGAGCTCGCGCTTCCCGGTCTCGGGGCTCCAGACGGTGAGCGTCTTCCCGCGCCACGTCTCCCGGCCTGCGCCGTCTACGTACGCGAGCGTGTGCGGGGCGCGCCACACACCGGAGTAGCCGTAGAGCGCGTAGCCCAGCTCCGTGATCTTGCCGGTCGCGATCTCGATGACGACGAGCGGTCGTCCGTCGGCATCGGCCGAAGCGCTCACCATCTGCACCTGCGCCATCGTGAGGTACTTCTCATCCGGAGACCACGCGATCGGGTTCTCGGTGCGCTGGAAGACGTACGGGGGAATGAGCGAGTTGGGCTGCACGTTCTTGCCGGCCTGCTGCGGCGGCAGCTCGGGCGGCGAATAGAGGAGTCGCGCCGCACCTGTCGCAGCGTCGATGAGCCACAGGTCGGTGCGCTCGATGATCGCGCCGTTCATCACGTTGCGCGCCTCGAGCGTCCAACGACCGCTCGGTGAGAGCGTTGAACGTGGCACGCTGCGATCCTTCGTCAACGTTCCCGCGCGTCCGTCGTATCGCCAGCCGTCGAGGATCCCGCCGCTGATCACGCCGACGCGTGCGTCCGCGCCGATCGCCTGCGGATCCGCGAACAACGGCATCGGCGTGGGAACTGGCGTCGTCCTTGCGTTCGGAGCGGCGGTCGCACTCGCGTCAGACGCAAGGGCGACCGGCGATGGCACGGACGAGGTCGCTGCGCTATTCGGACGCGCCTCGCACGCGATCAGGGCAGCGAGCATCAGTAGGCAGAGAGACGCGCGGCCTGCCATCACCACAGCATCACTGGACCAGCACGTCTCAGGCGTCTGATTTCTGGTGAAGGAACTACTACAGGGCTGAGAGTTTGCT
>VBJD01000059.1 GCA_005887995.1 Chloroflexota bacterium | reverse complement strand
TGCTCCGCGAGATCGACAAGATCCTCATCGAGAACGGCAAAGAGCCGTACGCCGAGAAGGCGCCGAAGCTGAGCCACGAGGGCCAGCTCACGCCGGGCCGCAGTGTCCCAGCCGGACAGCGCACCTAACGAACCCGAGCCAGAGAGCCCCGAGCCGAAGCCGCTCGAGGTAGTCGCGGGCTCCGCGGAGCCGGCGCCGGAGGTCGCACCCGACCGCGTCGTCGCGATGACGCGCGCGACGCTCCGCGGCGTCGATTTTCGCAAAGCGCGTTTCGATCGCTTCGCGCTTGTGTCGTGTCTCTTCCTCTCGTGCGACTTCCGCGCGATCCACTTAGACAAACGCTGGCAGCCGCTCTTCTCCGCGCATCCGCAGAACGTATTCCGCGACTGCCACTTCGACGGCGCGGACATGCGGCGCGTCCGACCCGACCAAGCCCGTTTCGAGCGGTGCACGTTCGACGACGCGGCGCTCGACGGCTGGCGCACCGAGGCCGCCGAGTTCATCGGCTGCCGCTTCGCCGGGGCGCCCGGTAAGGTCGTCTTCTACGGAAAGCCGAACGCTTCGCTCGCGCGGACGCTCGACCCCGTACGCAAGCGCAACGACTTCGCGCAGAACGACTTTCGCGACGCGGATCTCGACGACGTCGTGTTCACCGCGGGCATCCTCGTGAGCGCGCAGCGCTGGCCGTCGCAGGAGCGATATGTGATCCTCGACCACTTCCCACGGCGGATGGCCCGCGCGAAAGAGGAGATCGTCCGCTGGGATGTCCAGGAGGAGCGCATCGCCGGGCTCGACATGCTGAAGCAGCTCTCGATGCGCTTCCGCGATCAGACCGAGATCATCGCCTCGCGCGTCTCGGCGTCGGGGCCCGCGGCGCGGGTGCAGACGCGCGTGTGGGCCGCGCTGGAGCACGCCGGCTAGTCACGCCACCGGCGCGGTCCTCGATCTCCCAGGCGTGATCGATCGCGTGCCACGCGAGGCGGCGCGCGAATTGGCGCGGCATCGACCGTTTGCCGCCGCGCGGTCCGGTCGGCGGGATCTCGCCTCGGGCTGACGCGCGGAATCCGTCGATGACTGCCTTGTGTACGCCGGCGACGTCGCGCGCGTCGTTACCCCAGCCGAGCGCCGACAGATAGCCCCGCTCGGCTTCTCGCACGTGCTCGGCGATCTTCTCGAGCGCGCGCCCACCGCCGCGCGGTCCTTTCGCGAGTGTCTTGCCTTTTGCGGCAGTCACCGCGGCGTCGAACGCGCGCCACGCAGCCTGGATAAGGGTCTCGATCCGTTTCAGGTCGTCCGCGCGGACCGCCGCGGTGTCGGCCGTGGGCACGGCAGCCGGCGCGCCGAAGTCCGTCGTCGCATTCCCCGGCAGCCGCTGCACGACGCGCAAGTCGGGGATGGCGCGCGGTGCGCGGAAGCCGAGCCCCGTCGACGCGACGACCTTCGCGTAGCGAGGCGCGCTCACGAGGAGTGCGTCGAGCGCCGACGCCTCGTCGCGGCCGCTGCGCGCCCAGCCTGGCCACTCGACGGCCGAGACGAACGTCCGCTTCGCGCCGCGCTCGACGTAGACGTCGATGCTCACCGCGGTGACCCTAGCGCAGCAGCGTTCTAGTCCTCCGTCTCGTTGTCACTCGACGCACAGGACTCGCTCGTCGCTCGACCTGTCTTAGACTTCGCTCGATGCAGCGGCGCCGAGGGTCCACGTACCGAATCCCGCGATAGCCGACGTCCATCGGACGTCGGCGCCCCGCCGCGCGACCGAAATACGACCCTCGGAGTTCTTGAGATGAAACAGTCGAATCTCTTTGGCCGCACGCTCCGCGAAGCGCCTTCAGACGCGACGACGCCGGGAACGCAGCTCATGCTGCGCGCCGCGATCGCGCGGCCGCTCGCTGCGGGCCTCTACACCTGGCTGCCGCTCGGCTTTCGTGTCGCGCGCAAGGTCGAGCAGATCATCCGCGAGGAGCAGGACCGCATCGGCGCGCAGGAGCTGCGCATCCCGGTCATCACGCCGGCGGAGTACTGGAAGGAGACCGGTCGCTGGGACACGCTCGAGCCGGTCTCATTCCGCACGAAGGATCACAACGGACGCGACTACATGATCGGCTACACACACGAGGAACTCGTGATGCATCACGCGCGGAACGAGATCCTCTCGTACCGGCAGCTGCCGGCGATGGTCTACCACTTCCAGGAGAAGGGGCGCGACGAGGAGCGTCCGCGCGCTGGCCTGCTGCGCGTGCGCGAGTTCGTGATGAAGGACGCGTACTCGATCGACAGGGACTGGGAGGGCCTCAACGAGCAGTACTGGGCGCAGCATGGCGCGTACGCGAAGACGTTCGCGCGCATGGGCCTCGATGCGATCAGCGTCGAGTCCGACACCGGCAACATGGGTGGCGACGTCGCGCACGAGTTCCAGGTCCTGACTGACGTCGGTGAGGACCGCCTCGTCTTCTGCACGAACTGCGACTACAAGGCGAACATGGAGAAGGCGACGCGGAAGATCGAGTCTGCCGCGGCTGCGCCGTCGAACGTGCCTGCCGCGACGCCGATCGCGACGCCGGGCATCACGAGCATCGACGCGCTCACCAGCTCGCTGAAGATCGCGCCGAAGGATCTTTTGAAGACGCTGCTCATGAAGGACCTGACTGGCAACGTCGTCGCCATAGTCATGCCCGGAGATCGCGAGCTGAACGAGCCGAAGCTGCGCAAGGTCCTCAAGACGAGCGATGTGAAGTTCGCGAACGACACGGACTTCGCCGCGGTCGGCGCTGTGCCAGGCTACATCGGGCCCACGCTCGCTACGCTCGCTGAACAGGGGCCCCTGCCCCTGGGGCTGAACGCGCGATTACTGGTCGACGCGTCGGTCGAGACGAGGCCGTACGTCGCCGGCGCGAACAAGAAGGACACGCACGTGCGCGATGTCCTGCCTGGGCGCGACTTCAAAGGCGAGACCGTTGACGTGCACGACGTACGCGAGGGCGATCCCTGTCCGAAGTGCGGCGGAAGGGTGACGATCAAGCGTGGCGTCGAGGTCGGCAACATCTTCAAGTTCGGCCCGTACTACGCCGAAAAGATGAAGGCGACCTACCTCGCCGAGGACGGGACACATAAGCCGCTGATGTTCGGCAGTTACGGCATCGGGATCGGCCGCGCGGTGCAGACGATCATCGAGACGCACCACGACGCGCGGGGCATCATCTGGCCGCTCGCGGTCGCGCCATTCCAGATCCATCTCCTGCCGCTCTTCAGCAAGGACGAGAGCGTGCGCGAGTCGGCCGAGGTGCTGCTCAAGGAGCTCGAGTTCATGGGCCTCGAGGTGCTGTACGACGACCGCGATGACTCGCCAGGCGTGAAGTTCGCCGACGCGGACCTCATCGGCATCCCGTTCCGCCTCACCGTGTCGGCGCGCACGGTGAAGGAGAACGCGGTCGAGCTGAAGCGCCGCGACGAGGAGAAGGCGACGCTCGTCCCGCGCGGCGAGATCGTCTCGAAGATGCGCAGCCTCGTGGGAGAGCGCCGGCGTTGACGCAACGCAACGTGACACGCGAGGTCACGCCGGCCGTGCGCGACGAGCCCGAGGTGTCGCTCGAGGCGAGCCTCCGACCGCGCGGCCTCTCCGACGACGAATACATCAATCAGGAGAAGGTCAAGGCGAACCTGCGGATCCTCATCGATGCGGCGAAGGCGCGAAAGGAGCCGCTCGAGCACGTCGCGCTCTTCGGCCCGCCCGGAGTGGGGAAGACGAGCCTCGCGAACGTCATCGCCCACGAGCTCGGCGTACCGATCCGCGTGACGAGCGGTCCGGCCATCGAGCGTCAAGCGGACCTCGCCGCGATTCTCACGAGCCTGGCGCATGGCGAGGTGCTCTTCATCGACGAGATCCACCGACTGCCGCGCATCGTCGAAGAGGTGCTCTATCCCGCGATGGAGGAGTTCCACCTCGATATCGTCATTGGCAAGGGACCCGGCGCGCGCACGCTGCGCCTTCCGCTGCCGCGCTTCACGCTCGTCGGCGCGACGACGCGCCAGGGCAGGCTTTCGTCCCCCTTACGCGACCGCTTCGGGGCGACCTACCGTCTCGAGCTGTTCGATGCCCCTTCCCTCGTCAAGGTGGTCAAGCGCTCCGCGCGGATCCTCGGTGTCGAGGTCGAGGGTGAGGCGGCGCGCGAGATCGCACAGCGCGCGCGTGGGACGCCGCGCATCGCGAACCGTCTGTTGAAGCGCGTACGCGACTTCGCGCAGGTGCGGCACGAGGGTCGCGTGACGCTCGCGGTCGCGAAAGAGGCGCTCGGCGCTCTCGAGGTGGACGAGCACGGGCTCGACGATCTCGATCGAAAGCTTCTCGGCGCGATCGTCGACAAGTTCTCCGGCGGCCCGGTCGGACTCGACACGCTCGGCGCAGCGCTCACGGAGGATGCGGAGACGATCGAGGACGTCTATGAGCCGTACCTGCTGCGCGAGGGGTTCCTCATGCGCACGCGCCGCGGACGCGTCGCGACGGAGCGCGCGTACCGACTGCTCGGCCGTACGCCACCGACCGCGTCGGCGACGCTGTGGGAGGAGGCGCAGAGCACGGAGGCATGACCCTCGACGTTCGCTTCGAGCTGCAGCAGGCGATCGTCGAGAACCAGCTGGTCCTTCATTACCAGCCGATCGTGAGCACGCGCGACCGCGCGCTCGTCGCGGTCGAAGCGCTCGTGCGCTGGCGCCATCCGACGCGCGGCATCCTGCCGCCGTCGCAGTTCGTCCCGGCGCTCGAGCGAGCCGGCCTCGCGCGTGACCTCACGCTGTGGGTCTTGCGCGAGGCAATTAGTCAGTCCGCGGTGTGGAAGCGCGACCGCCAGCCGCTCGCGGTCGCGGTGAACATGTCGCCTGAGAACCTGCGCGATCCGCACTTCCGCCGCCTGCTGGAGATCACGCTGCACGCGGTCGGATCGCCCGAGATGCTCATCGCGGAGATCCCTGCCGCGACGCTCACGTCGCCAGCGCAGCTCACGAGCCTCTCGCTCATGCGCGAGAAGGGCATCCGCGTCGCGATCGACGATGTCGTCGAGCGCGCGCCGCTCGCGGACATCCCCGCGGACATCCTCAAGATCGGACGGTCGCTCACGGCGCGCAGTGTGCTTGAGCCCGACGCGCGCGCGGACTTCGACGCGATCCTCGCGGCGGCGAAGGCGCAGAACCTGTCGGTCACCGCGGTCGGGGTCGAGTCGGAGGCGTCGTGGCCCATCGTGAGGGCGTGCGATGCCGTGCAGGGCTACGCGATCGCGCAGGCGCTCTCGACGATGGATCTCGAGAAGTGGCGCTCGCGCCGCTAGTGCGCTTGCGACAAGCCGCTCTCCTGGCTGGGCTCGCATTCCTTGTGTCGGCGTGTGTGAATCCCGGTGGCGGCGCGCCCGAGCGAACGACGCACGTGCTCGTGACCGCGAGTGCTTCACCGACGCCCACGCCGTCCCCGACCCCGAGCCCATCGCCTACGCCGAGCCCGCGCATCGGCGCAGCGGTCGTGCAGGACGTGAAGGTCCTCATCACGGGACTGCAGATCCCTTGGGCGGTCGACCTCGCGCCCGATGGACGGCTCTTCATCACCGAACGTCTCGGGCGCGTGCGCATCGCGAGCTTCGACGGATCGACCGCGACGCTGCAACCCGAGCCGTGGGCGACCGTCGATGCGCGTATTTCGCCGAACACGGAACGCGGGTTGCTCGGCATCGCGCTCGATCCGGATTTCGCGAAGAACGGCTTCGTGTACCTCTACTACTCGTACCGCGGGCCGGGCACGACGACGCTCAACCGTCTCGTGCGCATGCGCGACGCGAACGGCGTCGGCGTTGAGGAGACGATCCTGCTCGACGCGGTGCCCGGCAGCGATCAGCACGACGGCGGACGGATCAAGTTCGGGCCCGACGGCAAGCTGTACCTGACGATCGGCGATGGGGAGGTCGAGTCGCGCGCACAGAACACCGCGTCACCGAACGGCAAGATC
>VBJD01000058.1 GCA_005887995.1 Chloroflexota bacterium | reverse complement strand
TCCTCGCCGGCATGGACGCGAACGACGAGGTGATCGCCTCACGCCTCGTCGCCTTCGCCGAGGAGTGGTCGATCCCAGTGATGGACTCGCCGAAATCGAAGGGCGTGATCCGCGAGGACCATCCGCTCTTCCTCGGCACGATCGAGGGGCTCGGCACGTCACGCCTCTACAGCTACATCGAGTCGTGCGACGTCGTCTTCCTGGTCGGCCTCGATCCGGTCGAGCTCGACCGCGACTGGCGCGCCGCGGCCGAGGTCGTCCACATCGGGCCTCTGCCGAACGACGATCGGTACTACCGCGCGACGGTCGAGGTGGTTGGACCGATCAACGAGGCGCTCGACGCGATCCGCTCGCTCTGTGGGACCGGCGAGGCGAAGAGCGATCCCGCGCGCGTCGCGGCGTTCCGTGAGGAGTTCCGCGCCTACGTCGCGCCGAAACGGAAGGGGCTCACATCGCAGCAGGTGCTCGCGACGCTGCGCGCCGCGCTCCCCGAGGACGCCATCGCGACATGCGACGTCGGCTACAACAAGGCAGTCACCGGGCAGTGCTGGATCGCCTGCGCCCCGAAGACCTTCTTCATGTCGAACGGGCTGTCGTCGATGGGCTACGGACTGCCGGCCGCGATCGGCCTGCAGCTCCTCCATCGCGATCGCGACGTCCTCTGCGTGCTCGGCGACGGCGGGTTCGCGATGACCATGGCCGAGCTCGAGACCGCGGCGCGCCTCGAGCTGCCGGTCATCGTCGTCGTCCTCGCCGACGAGGCACTGTCGCAGATCAAGGCGGGCCAGGAGCGCAAGGGCTTCCCCGTCGTCGGCACGACGTTCCGCGGCCTCGATCACGTCGCGATCGCGCGCGGCTTCGGCGCCGCGGGCTACGAGGTGACGAACGAGGCCGAGCTGCGAGACGCGATCGCCGCGACGCGCGGGGCGCGCCGGAAAGCGCCGACGCTCATCGCCGCGCACGTCGACCCGACCGCGTACCAGCTCGACTAGTGGAGGTCGCGCCGGGCGTCCGCCGTCTCGGCCCAGGTCTGGTGAACGTGTACCTGCTCGAAGAGGCCGGCGAGGTGACGATCGTCGACGCCGGCGCCCCCGGCTACTGGAATGACCTGCCGGCCGAGCTCGCGGCGATGGGGCGGACGATGGAGGACGTGCGCGCGCTCGTGCTCACTCACGCGCACGCCGATCACGTCGGCTTCGCCGAGCGGCTGCGCCGCGAGCGCCGGGTCCCCGTACGGGTGCACGAGCTCGACGAGGCGCTCGCGCGACGGCCGGGGACGCCGAACCTCGACGAGCGCAAGATCCGCCCGTTCGCGCTGCGCTTCATCGCCTTCGCGCTGACCCACGGAATGGTGCGAACCACGCCGATCCTCGAGGTCGCGACGTTCGGCGACGGCGCGACGCTCGACGTCCCCGGCGCGCCGCGCGTCATCCACGTGCCCGGACACAGCGAGGGCAGCGCGGTCCTGCACGTTCCCGCGCGCGACGTCGCGTTCATCGGCGACGCGTTCGCGACCCTCAACGTCCTATCCGGGGACCGCGGCCCGCGACTGAGCCCGTTCAACGCGGACATCCGTCGCGCCTACGAATCGCTCGCGCGTCTCGATCGCTTGGAGGCGCGCGTCGCGCTCCCGGGACACGGCGAGCCCTGGACCGGCGGGATCGCCGAAGCGCTGCGGCTCGTGCGCGAGAGGGGCGTGCGCTAGCGAGCGCTACGCGGCAGAAGCGAGGCTGAGGGTGTCGCCGCCCAGCTTTCGGAGCGCACGCAGCGCGCTTACGATCCCGAACAGCGCGAAGGCGTGGATGGCGATCGCGATCCAGTCAGCGAGGAGCAGGAAGACGAGCCCGTCGATCGCGTAGAGGATGCCTCCGACGACGAACGCCCACGTCGCACCCGCGGTCGCGCGCATGCCGAGGAATACGAACAGGGCGATCGTCACCACGTGCGCGAGCCACGTGACCGATGGCGCGAGTCCCTGGAGCACGCCGTCGAAGAACCAGTCGATCGCCGTGCCGAGGGCGAAGCCCAGGTCGCTGCCGATCGCGTACAGAGCGAAGTTGATCAGGGAGAGGCCGGCGATCCAAAAGAACCAGCGGCCGCCTTTCTCGACGCGGCGTACGAGCGCGACACGCGCGGCGGTCGCTGGGTCCGGCCCCTGTGTGGGCGATGCGGTCGCGCTCGTCACGCCGGTCGGTCGCGCCGTCGACGTCATCGGTGTTGCCGGCGACGGCAGGACCGTGGTGTTCGTTTCCGCGCGACGCGGACGCGGGATCGTCGCGCCCTCGGTCGGGATCAACAGGCCGCCGACGGTCAGGTTGTAGGTGTAGCCGAATCCGTTCGTGCCGATCGAGATGGCTGCGCTGTGGCCGTCGACGTCGAATGCGTGCTCGCTGTTGGTGTCACCGAACTTGCCGCCGCGAAAGACCTCGCGGCCGTTCACCAGGATCCGGCGCTGGCCGGAGAGCACCTGATGCTCGAGATCGACGGAGTACTTGCGAAGATCCTCGTCGCGGAAGTCCCAGCGCTTTGCGGCCATGTGGCGCGCAACTCTAGGTGCGACGTGTCGATGGCGAGGTGTCGGAGACCTCGCAGCTCCGCAGGCCAGAAGTACTAGCGCGGTTGGTACCTGCTAGCTGAACACGAGATAGCGAAGCCAGATATCGATCGTGCAGACGACCATCGTGAGGAACGTCGCCGGGAGGCCATAGCGCAGGTAGCCGCGGAACGTGATCGGATATCCCTGCGCCTCGGCCATGCTGCTGACGACGACGTTCGCCGACGCGCCGATGACCGTTGCATTCCCACCTAAGTTCGCGCCCAGCGAGAGCGCCCAGATGAGCGGCTCGATGTTCACGCTGTGTCCGAGCTCGGACACGAGCGGGACCATCGTGATCGTGTATGGGATGTTGTCGACGATCGCGGACAGGATTGCGCTCATCCACAGGACGAGGAGAGCCGCGACGTCCGTCCGTCCGCCCGTGATCCCCAGCGTCGCGGTCGCGAGGTCGCGAATGAGACCCGCCTTGACGACCGCACCGACAACGATGAACAGGCCGATGAAGAAGAACAGCGACGACCATTCGACGGTCTTCAGGATCTCGTGGACGTCGTCTTTGCTCACGATCATGAGCACGACGGCGCCGGCGAGCGCGATCGTCGCGCCCTGCAGCCCGAGCGGGCGCGCGACGATGAATCCCGCGATGGTGGCGAGCAGGACGATGAGCCCGGTGCGCATCATCGCCGGGTCGGCGATGCGCCGTTCCTCGGCGACGAGGTCGTCGATGTCCTTGGCCGAGAGCATTCGCCTGCCGAGCTGGCCGCGGAAGAGCCATCGCGCGAACGCGAGGTAGACGACGAGCGACACGATCGCCGCCGGCGCCGTGTTGAGGAGAAAGTCGCCGAAGTCCTTGCCGAGCCGGCTGCCGATGATCAGATTCGGCGGATCACCGATGAGCGTCGCGGTCCCGCCGATGTTCGAGGCGAGGATCTGCGAGATGAGGATCGGCACGGGGTCAATGCGCAGCCGTTTGGCGATGAAGAAGGTGACCGGCACGATGAGCACGACGGTGGTGACGTTGTCGAGCACCGCTGACACAACAGCCGTGACGATCGACGCAATGACGAGCACGCGGTATGGGTCTCCGCGTGTGATGCGCACCGCTTCGACGGCGATCCATTGGAAGAGGCCGGTTTTCGCGAGTATGTTCGCGATGACCATCATCCCGGCGAGCAGGAAGATCACGTTGAAGTCGACGACCGACTCGGAGAAGGCCTCCCCCTGGCTGAGGAGCCCGGTCGCGATGACGACGACCGCACCAAGGAGCGCGGCGAGCGTGCGGTGCAGCCGCTCGGTGACGATGAGGAAGTAGACCCCGGCGAAGATGGCCGCGGCCAGGAGCGCTTGCGTGCTCACGCTGCGAGGCTAGCCGCCGCGCGTCCGGCGACGCGCCCGCTGAAGATGCAGCCGCCGAGGAAAGTGCCCTCGAGCGAACGGTAGCCGTGCACCCCCCCGCCGCCGAAGCCCGCGACCTCGCCCGCCGCGAAGAGGCCCGGGATAGGCCGGCCGTCGCCGCCGAGCGCGCGACCCTCCAGGTCGGTCTCGATGCCGCCCAGCGTCTTGCGCGTGAGGATCGATAGGCGCACCGCGACGAGCGGACCTGCCTTCGGATCGAGCATGCGGTGCGGGCGCGCGACGCGGATGAGTCGGTCGGACAGATACCTGCGCGCCTCGCGGATCGCCGCGAGCTGCGCATCGGAGGGTGCGGACGACGCGGCCTGTTCGTCGAGCGCCGCGATCTCGCGCTCGAGCGCGGCGGCATCGATCTCGTCCGCGCCGGCGAGGCCGTTCATCTTCGCCGCCAGCTCTCTGATATTCGGCGCGAAGACAAAGTCACGGCCGCGCTCGCCGAAGCGCTCGACCGGCTTGACCGCACGCGGCATCGCGCGGCGCACGACGCCGAGCACGCTCTTACCGGTGAGGTCGGGGTTCTGCTCCGACCCCGAGAGCGCGAGTTCGCGCCCGAAGACCTTGGAGTCCATGACGAACCAGGAGTGGTCGTGCCCTGATCGCGCGATGTGCTCGAGCGCGGCGAGCGCGTCGAATCCGGGGAAGATCGGCGCAGGAAGCCGTCCGCCACGCCCGTCGAGCCAGAGCGGCGTCGGGCCCGGAAGGATGCGAATGCCATGACGCGACCAGATCGGTGCGTAGTTCTCAACGCCCTCGGGGTAGTTCCACATGCGATCGGCGTTGATGAAGCGCGCACCCGCGCTGCGCGCGACCTCGAGCATGCGACCGTCGACGTGGTCGGGCACGCCCGAGAGCATCTTCGCCGGCGGCGTCCCGAGACGTTCCGGCCAGTAGCGGCGGACGAGGTCGTGATCGCCGCCGATGCCGCCGGACGTGACGACCACCGCGGGCGCCCGCAGCCTGAACTCGCCGATGACCTCACGCGCGCTCTTCTCACCGCGCGCGGCGCTGCTCGGCGCGAGGATCTCGCCGACGACGCCATCGACAGTTCCCGCGGTCACGATCAGAGACGTGACGCGGTGACGGTGTTGTACGGAGACCGCGCCCGATGCCTCGAAACGGCGCAGCGATCGCACGAAGGGCGCGATGACGCCGGGGCCGGTGCCCCAGGTGATGTGAAAGCGCGGCACCGTGTTTCCTGCGCGCTCCGCCCACTGCACGAGCGGGAACCAGCGCATGCCGAGGCGATGCAGCCATGAGCGCATCTCGCCGGCGGCGAAGTCAACGTAGGCCTCCGCCCATTTACGCGGCCAGGCGTCCTCGTCGCGATCGAACCCGGCGTATGCGAGCCAGTCGCGCAGCGTGAGGTCACGCGAATCCCGCACCCCGAGCCGCCGCTGCTCTGGCGTATCGACCATGAAGAGCCCGCCGAAGGACCAGAACGCCTGGCCACCGAGCGATGCCTCCGGCTCCTGCTCGAGCAGGATCACGCGCTTCTTCGCCGCAGCGAGCTCAGCGGTCGCGACGAGGCCCGCGAGACCGGCGCCGACGACGATCGCGTCCGCATCCATCTCGCGACGTGTCAGCGGCGTTCGATGACTGAGCGCAGCTGATGACGGAGACCGCGGGGTGTGCGCACGATGACGAGCTGCACGCCGTCGCACCCGGGGCAGCGCAGCACAACGCCGGGTGCGTACGTGTACGCGCGCAGCGTCGCGAGTGCGTCGCGTCGTCCACAGTCCGGGCACGTGCCAACGGCGGCCGTGAGGTCCGCGCCGAACACTTCGTCGAGCAGACCGCCGACCGCGTTCCCGTCGAGCGTCAGTTCCTCGTTCGCTCGCATCGTCCTCTCCTCCTTCACGTGCCCGTCGGTCCGAATCGCTCGGTCTTGATCCGATCCGCGCGGAGGCTGGCCCGCTCGAGTGACGTCGCCGCCGACTCGACGAGCGGCGTCGGTCCGCAAATGAATGTGAGCGCCGATGCGCCGAACGGCCGGCTTACCTCGGCGAGCATCGTGTCGTCGATCCGGCGCGCGTACCCCGTCCAGCCGGCAGGCTGCGAGCGTGTGAGCGTGTGGAAGATCTCGACCCCGCCGGTCGCGAGGCTGGCGAGCTCCTCGCGGTAGATGACGTCGTCGTAGGTGCGCGAGCTGTAGAGGAGGCGCACGGGTACCTTCGCGCCGACCGCCGCGCGATGGCGAAGCATCGACATCATCGGGACGACGCCCGAGCCGCCGGCGACGAGCAGCACGGGGCCACCGGACGTTGTGGCGTCCCACACGAAGTAACCGCCGATGGGCCCGCGCACCTCGACGCGGTCGCCGGGAACGACGACCTGGTGGAGAAATGTCGACACTTCGCCGTCCTCGACACGCTCTATCGTCAAATCGATCTCACCCGTGCGTTCGGGCGCGGACGCGATGGAGTAGCTGCGCTGCGCGCGGTAGCCGTCCGGCGCCGTGAGCCGGAGGTCGTAATGCTGACCCGCCCGATGCTTGATCCAGCCGGGAAGGCTCAGCGTGAAGCTCTTCACCTTCGCCGTCTCGGGCGTGATCTTTGTGATCGTCGCGATCTGCCACTGCAGCGTGTTCACCTAGTCGCCGCTGTAGCGCTCCTCTTTCCACGGATCGCCCCGGATGTGATAGCCGTTCGACTCCCAGAACCCGGGACGATCGCGATCGACGACGCGCAGCGCCCGGAGCCACTTCGCGCTCTTCCAGAAATAGAGATGCGGCACGACGAGCCGCGCCGGACCGCCGTGATCTGGCGGCAGCGGCTTGCCGTCGTACTCGTAGGCGACGAACGCCTGTCCGTTCACCGCGTCGGAGAGCAGGAGATTCGTGGTGTAGCCGCCGTGGCACTCCGCGACGAGGCCGAGCGCGTTCGGTGCGAGTTCGACGTGTTCGAGGAGCGTGTCGACGCTCACGCCGCGCCACCGCGTGTCGAGCTTCGTCCATGTCGTCACACAGGAGATGTCTTTCGTGAATTCCTCGGCCGGCAGTGCGAGGAACTCCGGCCAGGACCACTTGACCGGCGCGCGCACGAGCCCAGAAAGCGCGAGCTCCCATGTCGCAAGGTCGATCCGCGGCGTCGGTCCAGCTGAGAGCACGGGGAAGTCCGTCACGAGGTGCTGTCCAGGTGGGATCCGAGCGGCGAGACCAACAGCGGAACGCGGCCGACCGCCAAAGCCGCGGGTCACGAACCGTTCAGCCATGTCGCGCGAGCCTATCGCGCGTGCGCGAATACGGCGCGCGCGGCTATGCGAGGTCGGGGCGCTTCGTGCGGCGCGTCGCCGGGTCGACACCGGCGAACGTGAGGAAGTCGGTCATACGGAATGACGGTCCGGGGCGCTGCAGCGTCGGCGTCCAGCCGGGCTGTTGCACGAGGTACGAGTTCGGATCGGAGTCGAGGAGACCGATGACGACCTCGGCGACGATGCGGCCACCGACGGGTCCGAGGTGGAAGCCGCCGGCGTTCTTGCCGATGTCCGTGTCGGGCACGAGCTGCGCCTCGCGAAGCATGTAGTAGAAGAGCGGCGTGTTGCGCTCGAGCTGCATGTCGTATGCGGTGAGCTCCTCGAGGTCGCCGGCGCTCAAGACCTCCGCGCCGATCGCGCGCGCGATCGCCTGACCTGACGGCATCGACCAGGTGATGTGACGCAGCAGGTTGCGCTGCATCAGCGCGATCGGTGCCTTGTGGCTCGCGATCGCGGCGAGCGGCAACGTGAAGAGCGGAGACGAGATGTGCGTATCCATCTGCTTGTTCGGCTTCACTTCGTTGTCGTTGAAGTTGAAGAACGTCTGCCAGCCGATGAATCGCCGCGGCGCGCGGAAACCGCCACGCAGGTCGCCCGGGTCGACACCGGGCGCGGGCGCGAGGTCGCCCAGGGCCGGATCGAAGATGAGACCGAAGAACGGCTTGCCGCCATCGCCCTTCAAGTTCGCGCGGTACGACGGCCGGACCATCGTGTGGCCGAGACGGAAGCATGCGCCCTGGAACTCCACCGGCATCGTCGCGAGGCCGAGATCAGGCTTGTAATAGCGGCGGCCGCGCGAGAGCACCTCGTCGGTCATCGCCGGTCCGACGAAGAGCGGCAAGAACTCGCTCAGGATCAGCCAGTGGTAGTGCCAGGTGACGAGACGTTTCGCCTCGACGAAGATCGCGGGCGGATCGGTGAGACCCGACGTCTGCCGCACGTAGTCGACGGTGCGGTTGTGGAAAAGGATGAACGCGCAGTGCAGCCCTGAGATCATGAGGTGCTGGTCGGTGCGCGGGTCGGGGATGATCGGCATGAGGTCCGCGTTGCGCGGTAGGTCCTCGAAGACGCCGCCGCTCTCGATGCGCAATTTCAGCGGGTCGTCCTTCTCGTAGTACTGCGGCGTGACGAAGGGACCCAGGCCGTAGATCGTGTCGAGGTCGAAGGCGGCGACATGCGCGTTCTGCGTCGCGTACGGATCCGTCGGCACGCCGAGCGTCGAGCGCGCGTCGAAGGTGATGTCGAGATCCATGAACTGACCGAAGAACGTCACGCCCGCCGTGTGCGTCGGATTGTCCGGGTTCGTCGGCGGGTTGTTGCCGTTCACGCTGCCGTCGGCGATGAGCGCCACCGGGCCGCGATCGAGCGCGTCCTTCGCGTCGAGGAGGCCACCGGGACGGCCTACGTCGCGCATCGCTTCGCGCAGCTGGTCCGTCGCACCCGCGGGCACGATGTCGTGGAAGAACGACTGGAGGTCGGGGAACATCCGGCTGAAGTTGTTCGGGTTGAGCTGGCGATTCACGACGGCGTACGTCGCGCCGGCACCCGCACCGACGACCGCCGCGGCGCCGATGCCGAGGCCGACGCCTTTGAGGAACGATCGGCGGCTCGCGCTCGGCGGAGTCGCGACCGCGGGCCGTGTGTCGCGCGTCTCCGCCACCGCCGCCGCCGCGACTGGCACGACCGTGCCTTGGACGGTGCGCGGCGCAAGTGCCTCGGTCCGTTCAACCTCCCCGACGGAGACGGGGACCGCGGGCGAGATCGCGACGTAGCTGAGGAGCGCCGCGGAGATCGCTGCGAGGCCGACCGTCCCGAGCATGAGATCGAACGGCCACACGATCCCGTAGAACACCCAGATGATCGCGAAGTACACGGACCACATCACGGGAGGGACGGCGAATGCGGCGAGTCGATAGCCGAACGTGTGCGACGCGTCCGGCCGCGTGAGCGCGATGATCGTGTCGAACAGGAAACCGCCGATCGTCCCGGCGACGATCGACCATCCGAGATCGAACGTCGTGAGCCCGCTCATCGCCGCCGACACGACGGTCATGAGGAACGTCGCGCTGCCGAAGGGCAGCTGCCAGCGGCGCAGCGCGAGAAAGAGCGGCGCGAGCAGGATGATGTTCGTCGCGAGGACGCGCGCGACGGCCGTGAACTCCGCCGTGTATCGCACGCGGACGTCCGCCTGCAGCGACGATGGCATGCGTCCGAGCGGCAGCGACGGCGTCCAGTCGAGGAACGCCGACAGCCACTGGAACATGAACGCGGCGACGGCAGTGGCCAGCGTGAGCGAGAGCAGCGTCGGGAAGAGCCGGCGGAACGACGACTCGCGGGGATACCACGCGGGGGCGTACCAGCCGGAGCGAAGACCCGCCGAGACGAGCGCCGCCGCGCCCGCGAAGAGGAGCAGGTGGAACGGCGCGATCACCCGAGCGACGCCGTTCTCCTCACCGAACTCGCTGTGCCACAGGAGATCCCCGAACATCCCGACCATGGCGAGGACGAAGCCCAACATCGCGAGCGGGTAGCGCATCGGGATCCCGAGGAAGCGATGGAAGTACGGCTCGGGACGCACACCCTGAACGAACAGATGCGGGTTGCGCGTGGCGACCCACAGGAACGTCGCGGTGAACCCGGCGTAGAGGAGTGCGTGCCAGACGGTGAAGAAGCTGCCGAGCGCGCCGTTCTGCAGATTGATGTGATTCCAGCCATCGAGGAAGAGGCCGGCGACGAGCGTCGTCGACAGTAGCCCGGTGATGAGGTCCTCACGCCACGGCTCTCGGCGCATAGTGGGCGCGAAGCCTACACAACGCGCGGCGCATCACGAGTCATCTGGATGACGCAGCGAGCGTTGTCGTCGACGCCGGCCAGAGACAGCGCTCGCTCGCCTGACTGTGTGAGGCTGTCCTCACCTCACAGTGCGAGCCGCCGGTACGTTGTAGGAGCGATGCGTCCGCTGACCGATCGCGCCCTGGAGCTCGGCGCCCGCGCTCTCGCGCGGACCGATCCCCATCTCGCCGCAGTCATCTCGCGACGCGGCACGCCGCCGCTGTGGGGGCGCGCGCCCGGTTTTCCGACGCTCGTGCAGATCATCCTCGAGCAGCAGGTCTCACTCGCATCGGGCCGCGCCGCGTTCTCACGCCTCGAGCGGGTCGCGGGCGGCGCGGTCACGCCGCGGCGCGTGGCGCGACTCAGCGAGGTCCGCCTGCGCTCCGCGGGCCTCACGCGTCAGAAGGCGGCGTACATCCGTGCGCTCGCGGTCGCGGTCGTGCGGCGCGAGTTCTCGGTGCGCGCGCTCGCCTCGCTCGAAGACGAACGCGCGCACGCCGAGCTCACCAAGCTCAGAGGCATCGGGCCGTGGAGCGCGGACATTTACCTGCTCATGGCCCTCCGACGGCGGGACGTGTGGCCGCGGCACGATCTCGCGCTCGCGGCCGCGATGCGGGAGGTCAAACGACTGCGTTCACTGCCCTCGCCCGAGCGTCAGCTCGCGATCGCCGAGGCGTGGCGACCATGGCGGGCGGTCGCAGCGCGAGTGCTCTGGCACCACTACCTTTCGACGCCGCGCCGGAGAATGCGCGCCTAGCATCGCGATATGCGCGATGCGCAGGCGATCTACGACCGTCTGTTCCCCTATTACGTCGAGGTCTCCGCGGTCACCCAGCTCCGTCCACGCGGCGAACGCGCCGGCGGCCCGGGCGGGCACGCGACGATGTTCATCGGCGGCGCGTCGCGCGACCCGAGCATCGGGTATCCGAGGCTCAAACTCGCCGACGAGAACGCGACGGGCAATGGCATCGGCGTGAGCGTGAATCGCGCGTTCGCGAACGCGAACTGGATCGCGGTGGCGGGACGCGAGATGTTCTTCCACGGCGGAATGCGCGACGACGAGACCCTCGACCGGCGACGTTTCGACGCGGCCCTCGAGCAGGCCGCGCAGGCGGGCTGGTTCGAGGGCGTCGAACTCACGCGGGCCGCCGGGTCGCCACGCGTCGCGGATGTCGAGGCCGTCGTGCGTCACTCCATCGGCACGGACTTCGCTCTCACGTTCGGCCGGACGGTGTACGCGGCACGGCTACCGATGCCGCGGCCCGCGCTCTCCAAGGTGATCGACTACCTGAACGACCTCAACGATCGGGCCGCGTGGCGCGGCTACCAGTGGAACGCCCTCACGAACAATTGCAGCCACGTCATCCACAACGCGCTCGCCGCGGCGGGCGTTTGGGATCCGAAGACCGTGCGCGCCGGCACGACCGTCGATACGATCCTCGATCTTCTGAGCGTCGCGACGGCTGTCGTGCGGCGTCGCATGTCGGACTTTTCGTTCCCGGCAAACAGTTTCGTGCGAGTCTTCGAGGCCGCGAACGAACGGCCCATCGACGACGCGGCTCACGCATGGCGCGACCACGACATCCGGCGATCGATCGACGCGGGTTGGCTCGTCACTGGTCCCGGAGGCCTGGTGCGCCGCTATCCGATGCATGACCCTTCGCGCAACGACCTCTTCGCGCCGGGTCGCGATCCCG
>VBJD01000184.1 GCA_005887995.1 Chloroflexota bacterium | reverse complement strand
GATCTTCGAGAAGGCGGCAACTGCGCGGTCGACCTGCGACGGCTGGTGCGCCGCCGAAAGCTGCACGCGGATGCGCGCCTGGTCCCGCGGCACGACCGGGTAGCTGAACGCGATGACGTAGATGCCCTCGCTGAGGAGCCGGTCGGCCAGCGTCGACGCAAGCTTCGCGTCGCCCAGCATCACCGGCACGATTGGATGCTCGCCGGGCACGAGGCGGAAGCCGGCTTTCGTCATGCCGTCGCGGAAGCGTTTCGCGTTCGCGAACAGCCGCTCGCGAAGATCCTTCGTCGACTCGAGGAGATCCAGCACCGCGACCGACGTCGCGGCGATCATCGGGGCGAGCGTGTTCGAGAAGAGGTACGGCCGGCTGCGCTGCCGCAGCAGCTCGACGATCTCTTTGCGTCCACTGGTGTAGCCGCCCGATGCGCCGCCGAGCGCCTTGCCGAGGGTCCCGGTGAGCACATCGACGCGGCCCATCACGCCTCGCGCCTCGTGCGAGCCTCGCCCGTTCGGCCCCATGAACCCGACGGCGTGCGAGTCGTCGACGAAGACGAGCGCGCCATGCTTGTCCGCGAGGTCGCAGATCGCGCGCAGGTCCGCGACGATGCCGTCCATCGAGAACACGCCGTCGGTCGCGATGAGCTTGAAGCGGGAATCCTTCGCCGCCTCGAGCTGGCGCTCGAGGTCGGCCATGTCGTTGTTCGCGTAGCGGAACCGCTTTGCCTTCGAGAGGCGAATTCCGTCGATGATGCTCGCGTGGTTCAGCGCGTCGCTGATCACGGCGTCCTCTTCCGTGAGGATCGTCTCGAACAGCCCGCCATTCGCATCGAAGCACGAGCCATAGAGGATCGTGTCCTCGGTGCCGAGGAAGCGCGTGAGTCGCCCCTCCAGCTCCTTGTGGATGTCCTGCGTCCCGCAGATGAAGCGGACCGACGACATGCCGTAGCCCCAGCGATCAAGTGCGGCGTGCGCGGCCTTCACGACCGCGGGGTGATCGGAGAGCCCGAGGTAGTTGTTCGCGCAGAAGTTGATGACCTCCCCACCGGGTTTGACGCTGATCGCCGCGCCCTGTGGCGAGGTGATGACGCGTTCCTTCTTGTAGAGGCCGCTCTCGCGGATCTGCGCGACCTGCTCGTCGAGTGCGTCGAGGAAGCGGCGGTTCACGACACGGCGCATCATCTCGCCTCGGCGCGTGACGTGCACGCGCCGTCGATCAGCGCGAGGCCTTCGCGCCCTCGGCCGCGCGGAGCACGCGGGCCGCCGCGTCGCGGAATGCCGTCGGTGAGGAGTCCGCCGCTCCGACGAGATCCATGAGCGCGTCGAAGCCGGGATCGGTGCCGCGCCGCGGCAACTCCCCGTCGCCTTGCCGCCACAGCTCACGCGCGCCGAAGACCAGCTTCGCGACCGCGTCCTGGAAGTCGTCGGTGCGGAACTCGTTCCACAGCGACACGCGCTCCGCCACGTCGCGCAGCACCGCGTTCCGCTCCTTCGCCGGCTTTATGCGACAGCGACCTTCCCGTATCGCTCGTACAGACGCTTGAGCGTCTCGAGCGGCGCGTCGTAGTAGCTGCGCGGGTCCACGTCGATCCAGTCCGCCGCCTTCGGCGGCTTGCGGTCGATACCGCGGTACCGCGCGAGGTGGCGGGCCGCGGGCTTCGCCGACCCGTCCGCGCGCCACAGCCCGAAGAAGCGCTCGTGCGGCGCGACGTCGAGCGGCGGCAGATCCCAGATGTCCGCGACATAGTCGCTGAAGCACCACAGCATCGCGCCGGTCGTGCCCGCTTCATAGAGAAGGTCGAGCGCCTCCGCGACGTACACGTCCTCGGCGTCCTCGTCCTCGTGCGTCTCGGCCGGCATGCCGAACTCCTCGAAGAAGACGTCCTTGCCGCCCAGCCAGCGCGTGACCTCCGCGAGGAACGCGGGCAGCACGGGATCGGTGGTGCTGCGTGCCCAGGCCGCGTAGAGCGGGTAGCCGTGCATGCAGAGGAAGTCACAGACCTCCGCGGCCTCGGCTGGTCCGATGTTCCGATCCTGCTCGAGGTCTTCCATGTGCAGGCCGATCGTGATCGCGCCGGACGGATCCGCGGCGCGGAGCGCGTCGGTCATGCGTCCCAGCCACGCGCGGCCCTGCTCCCTGGTGAGCGGGACGCAGACGTTGGAGTTCTCGTTGCCGAGGTCCCATGCCCAGCGCGCGGGATGGCCGTGCAGCGCTCGCGCGACCTCGCGGCAGAGCAGCTCCTGCGCGGCGATGACGTCGTCGTCCGCGAACCAGTTGCGGGCACGTGCGTCGACATAGCGTCCGCCCGACACGATCCGGAAGCGTCCGAGCGGCTCCGCTGGTTCGGTCGCCCACGCGGGCAGCCAGTTCGCGCCGCTCATGTGTCCCGTGAAGAGCGTCGGCACGATACGCAGCCCCGCCTCCTGCGCGACATCGGCGACGTCGACGAGCTGCTGGAGGGCGCGCGTCGACACGTGCCGCAGTTCGGGTTGGAAGTCCTCCCACAAGAGAAACACGCGCAGCGATGCGCAGCCCGCGTCGGCCATGACGTGCGCGTCGCGGGCGAACTCGTCGCGCGAGAATGAGCGCCACCACCGCATCGCGCTGCGCGCGGGCCAGTAGTTCATCCCGACGTCGAACGTGGTCATCGCACGCCCGAGGCACCGCGGGCGAGGACGCCCTCGTACACGCGCAGGTAGTCCTCCACCATGCGGTCCCGGCTGAAGCGCTCGGCGCAGCGCGCGCGGATGGCTGCGCGGTCGAGGCGTTCTACAACGCCTACCGCGTCGACAGCCGCGGCGATGTCGTCAACGACGAAGCCGGTGCGCCCGTCCTCGACCACCTCGGGAACGGCGCCGCGCCGGCGCCCGATCACCGGCGTGCCGCAGGCCATCGCCTCGATCATCGAGAGGCCGAACGGCTCTGCGAAGTTCACGAGATGCACGAGGGCAAGCGCGTTGCCAAGGATCTCGTCACGTTCCTGCGGTCCGGCGGACCCGACGTAGCGGACACGGTCGTCATCGATGTGCGGCGCGATCTGGCGCGCGAAGTATTCCTCATCGTGGATGATGCCCGCGATCACCAAACGCCGCTCGGTGCGGCGCGCCACCTCGATCGCCTCGGCGACGCCCTTATCCGGATGGATCCGCCCGAAGAAAACGAGATCTTCGCCCGCGGTGGTCCGCGGCGTGAACTCCCCGAGGTCGATCCCGTGATAGATCGTCGCCGCATACGTGAGCGAAGGATGACGATCGGCGTCGCTGATCGAGACGTACGTGACCTTCCGGTCGTAGCGCTGGTAGACGGGGAGGATCTGCTCCGAGCTGAAGCCGTGGATCGTCGTGACGAGAGGGATGCGCGTCAGCCCGCTGTACGAGAGTGGCAGGAAATCGTAGTGGTTGTGGATGAGGTCGACGCCGAACGCGGCCGCGCGCTCGTAGGCATTCGCGATGTGCAGGCACTCCCAGACTTTGGGATCGAGCGAAGGGTCCTCGTTGAGCGAGCGCGGCGCGACGCTCTCCAAGCGAGCGGCGGTGACCGAGTCCGCCGTCGCGAAGAGCGTGACGTCGACGCCTCGCTCCACGAGCCCTTCGGTGAGCAGTGCGACGACGCGCTCCCAGGGACCGTAGTGACGGGGCGGCACTCGCCACGCGATGGGGGCGAGGATGCCGACCCGTGGCGTCACGTTGCCCGGGTGCCCCCGCCGCCGCGTTCGACCTGGCCGTCGTGGATCTCACCGCGCCATCCACCGGTCGGTGCCTGGCGCTTCTCGATGAATTCCTTGAAGCGCCCCAGGTCGCCGTCGACGCGGCGCTCGAGCACGCCCAGCGCGTCGCCGACCTTCTCCGCGGTCTGTTGCGGCTCGTAGGAGATCTCGAGCGACACGCGCGTCTTCATCGGGTCGACTTGCTCGAATCGGACGACGCCCGCGTTCGGCGCGCCGGTCGTGCTGCGCCAGGCGATGATGCGATCCGGGGTCTGCTCGGTGATCTCGGCGTCCCACTCCTCTTCTTTGCCGCCGACGCGCGCGCGCCAGCGCATCGTCTTCTCGTCGAGCTGCACGACCTCCTTCACGCCGTCCATGAACTGCGGGAAGGTCTCGAACTGCGTCCACTGGTCGTAGGCCGCGCGGACGGGAACGTCGACGACGACGTCCTTCTGGATCCGTGGCATGAGCTCTCTCCTTCGCGTGTATCAGGCCGCGGTCGAGCCGATGAGCTCCGAGACGGCGCCGTGCCAGGTCTTGAGGAAGTCGTGTGCATCGAGAACGTCGTCGCGCGTGATCGGTGCCACGACCTGCTTCTCGTCGCGCTTAACGACCGCGACGCTGTTCTCACCGCAGACGCTGCACGCGAGCCGCACGACGAGCGCGTTCGGCTCGGCGGTGATGCCGCGCACCGCGCACGACGCGAGGCGAGCGCCGCAGCACGGGCACTCCATCTCGCGGATGTTCTCGAGGATGGCACCGATCCAATCCACGCAGCACTGCCTTGCATGTGGCTCGCCAGCGCGTCGGACGCCCGCCAGATGACCCAGCAGGCATGCGTTTACGGCGCCTCGTTCTCCGTGGGGAACGCGCCGATGAGCGCGCCCGAGATGCGCGCCTGCGAGACGAGATCGAGCCAGACCGCCTCGATCGTCGCGTCGTCGGCCGATGTCTCATTCTCACCTCGCACGCGACGCAGCGCCGCGACGACGCAGCCGCGAAGTGTCGGCGCGCAGACGTAGTCGCCGTCACTCGTGCGGGCGACGCTCGCGGCGTGCGGCGAGCGGCGATGCACCTCGAGGTAGTCGGCGATGTCGGACGGTGCCTGACCGTGCAACGTCGACCCGTCGGACGACAGGACGACCGCGACGTCGTACGGCGTCATCGTGCTGAGCTCGACGTCGCGGCCGCCGATGTACATGACGTCCCGAAGCCGCAGCGTGATGCGGCGATCCCCCACGAGCGCGCCCGAGCGCGCGAGGATACGCGTCGCGATCGTGAGGTCGGTCGCAGGCTGCTCGCGAACGAGCATCGTTCTAGGGTGTCAGTAACGACGCCGCTGTCACAGGTGGTCGCAGCCGCGGCGCGACCGGTGGGAGAATCAACCGGTGACGGTCACGACGGCACCGCGTACCGCGGACGACGAGCTCGTCCGCACCGTCGAGCGCCTCGCGGGGATCGGCTTCTGCCATACGCCATCCTTCTCGCCGGACGGCTCGCGCATCGCGTTCCTCAGTGACCTCTCGGGCACGCCGCAGGTCTGGACCGTCGCGTTCGAGGGTGGCTGGCCCGAGCGCGTCACCGCGTTCCCCGATCAAGTCACGAACGCGATGTGGTCGCCGACCGAAGAGCTCATCGCCGTCGAAGTGGCGCCGGGCGGCGGCCTGAACCAGCAGATCTATCTGATCCGGCCTGATGGATCGGGACTGCGGCGGCTCAGCGCGGGTGGTGCGGACAACAACCAGATCGCGATGTGGTCGCGCGACGGCAAGACGCTCTTCGTCGCCTCGAGCCGCGACGACGCGGCTCGCTACGACGCATTCGCGGTCGATGTCGCGACCAACACGTGGCGTTCGATCGGCGAGCGTCGCGGTCTCACCCGCGTCAACCACATGTCGCGCGCCGGCACACGCCTTGCGCTCACGCGTGTCGTCGCGCGAGGCGACTCGAACGCGTACGTTGTCGCCGATGGCGCGGAGACGCTCATCACGCCGCATCCCGGCCAGACGCAGTTCTTCGCGCCGCGCTTCGTCGGTGAGGACGTGTGGCTCATCGCGGATCAGGACCGCGAGCTACTCGGCCTGGCACGGATAACTTCGCCGGGACACCTCGAATACATCGCGGTGCGGGACGATGCCGAGCTCGACGGCTGGCGCACGAGCGACGACGACGCCGTCGTCGCGCTGAAGTGGAACGTCGCGGGCGTGGACGAGCTCGAGATCATCAAGCGGCAGGGCTGGACTCACACGCGAGTAGATCTTCCCGCGGAACTCACAACGGCACCTCTGTTCTCTCACGACGGGCAGCGCATGGCGATCGTCTGCTACGGATCGACG
>VBJD01000183.1:1778-7928 GCA_005887995.1 Chloroflexota bacterium | reverse complement strand
GTCCTTCGTCTCGGTGATGCCGATCGCGATCGGTTTCTCGCAGAACGTCGCGATGCCCGCGTCGAGGCAGCGGCGGATGATCGGCGCGTGCGTGTCCGTCGGCGTCACGATGACCGCGGCGTCGACGTCCTTGAGGGCCGCGTCGACGGTGTCGACGACGGCGGCTCGCGTCTCGGCGGCGACGTACTTCGCGCGCGCTGGGTCCGCGTCGTACACGCGTAGCTCGGTCACGTCGTCCAGGGCCCGGAGCGTTGACGCGTGCGCTGCCCCAAGCCGACCGACGCCGAGGATGGCAACGCGCATTCCCTACCTCCGCCGCGCTGGGTTTGCGTGAGACTGTAAAAGGTGAGGCGCGGCGCGTTCTTCGACGCGGGCGGCATCCTCTACGACCGCGAGTCCTCCTCGGATGACTACCTCCGCCGTCTTCTTCGCGAGCGCGGCTACCCGGCGTCCCTTTCGAGCGAACTCGAGTCACGGCGCCTCGCGCTCCATCGTGACGCCTCGCTCGGGAACATCGCGCCGCGCGCGTACTGGAACAGCGTCCTTGCCATGTACGGCGTGCCGGACGCGGATCGTGCCGCGCTAGAAGATCTCCTCGACGTATTCGCGGACGCCGTCGTTCCCGATCCCGAGGCTCGCGAGGTGCTCGGCGAGCTCGAGCGCCGCGGCTTCGCCGTCGGCGTCATCACGGACACGATCTTTCCGCTCGAGCGCAAGATGCGTTGGCTTCGGGCCGTCGGCGTCACCGATCTGCTGGACGTCGTCTCGTGCTCGTCGGCGCTAGGCGTCAAGAAGCCGGATGCCGCGATCTACCGTGACGCACTCGCACGCACAAGCGTCGAAGCGAAGGATGCGGTCTTCGTTGGCCACTCCGCGGAAGAGCTCGCCGGGGCACGCGCGGTGGGCATGACGACGATCGCGCTGCACGGCGATCGCGGGGCGACCGCTGATCGTGCGGTCGAGCGCCTCTCCGATCTGCTGAGGCTCGACGTGCTGGCGATATCGAGCCCTTGACGGCTCTGCCTATCCTGTAAGCGCTTTCAAGCGGCCACTGGCGAAATGGGAGGTTGGGGATGTTCCATCGCAGGTTGCTCGCGTTCGGCGCGGCAGCCGCGATCCTCGCGGCCGCGTGCGGCGGCACCACGCCCACGACGACCACGACGAGCGCGACCGCCTCGGCGTTACCGGCCGCCTCCGTCGAGCCATTCGACGAGGCCAAGCTCCTCGCGGCGGCGAAGAACGAGCCGCCACTCGTCGCGCTCAACAACTCGGGCATCGTCACGACGATCGCTCAGCTCTTCGAGCAGAAGTACGGCCTCAAGGTGAACGGCACGAAGGCGGACACGCCGACGCAGGTGCAGCAGGTCACACGCGAGGTGCAGTCGGGCAACGTGAAGCTCGGCGTGCTGTCGATCGAGGATGGCGCGACCGTCCAGCAGCAGCTCATCGCCCAGGGCTACGTCGAGAACTATGTGCCCGGCGACATGGTGAAGTCGATCCCGAAAGAGTGGCAGAACCCGCTCGTCCAGTACTGGGATGCGAACGTGATCACGTACAACTCGGAGCTCGCGTCGTGCCCGGTGAACAACGTGTGGGATCTGGCCGACCCGGCGTGGCGCGGCAAGGTGGCAGTGAAGGATCCGCTCAACACGCCACAGCTGATCAGCTGGTTCTCGTTCCTGGTGAACGAGCCGGTCGCGGGCAATCTCGCGAAGGCGTATCAGCAGAAGTACGGGTCCGCGCTCCAGACGACCGAGAAGAACGCGGGCTACGAATTCATCAAGCGACTCGCGGCGAACAAGCCGATCCTCGGGAAGTCCGACGATGACGCGGCCGCCGCGGTCGGCGCGCCCGGCCAGAAGGCCGCGCCTGTCGGCATGATGAGCCTGGGCAAGCACGGTGAAGCGCCCGGGAAGGGCAACAAGCTCGGCGTGTGCAAGGGCATTCAGCCGTTCCTTGGATTCGCGTATCCCCGGTACGCCGTCATCGTGAAGGGCACACCCTCACCGAACGCGGCGCGGCTCTACGTGCACTTCCTCATGAGTGTCGATGGGGTCGCTCCGTCGATGGACGACCACGGCGGCTTCTCCGCGAACGCCGACGTGCGACCTGGCAAGGTCGAGTTCGTCGGCAACCGCGATTACTGGCAGCAGAACCTCACGTTCCTTGATCCGGCGTTCAACGCGCGCGCGTGGGAAGCGCGCGAGACCCTCAGCGACTTCTGGCGTCTCAATCTGAAGTAGCGACATGACGGCGACGCGCACGGCGATCGCCGGCGCCGCGACGGGCCGGCCGCGCATGGATATGCGCGGCCGACTCGTCTTCCGGCTCCGCGCGCTACGCCGTGAGCCGACGGCGATCGTCGGCGGCGGTCTCGCGCTCCTGCTCGTGTATCTCGTCATCGCGCCGATCGTCGCGATGCTCACGGACCTCGTCATCGTCGCGCCGGCCGACGCGAGCCGTATCGCGCAGCCCGCCGGCCAGCTCACGACCTATTACCTCGCGCGCACGCTCACGTCGCCGGTCAGCTCGCTTCTCTTCTGGGAGCCTCTCCAGCACACCGTCGTCAGTGCCCTCGGCGCGACGCTCGTCGCGCTCACGCTCGGCGCTTCGCTGGCGTGGCTCGTCGTGCGGACCGACATGCCCGGACGCCGTTGGTTCGCGGGCGCGCTCGTGGTTCCCTACATGATGCCGTCGTGGACGTTCGCGCTCGCGTGGATCACGATCTTCAAGAACCGCACGATCGCGGGCCAGGCGGGGTTCCTCGAGTCCCTCGGCTTCGCGCCGCCCGACTGGCTCGCGTACGGTCCCGTGCCGATCGTCATCACGCTCGGCTTCCACTACTTTCCCTTCGCGTTCCTCCTCTTCGGTAACGCGCTGCAGCGGTTCGACGCGCAGCTCGAGGAGTCGGCGCGTGTGCTTGGCGCGACATCGCGCCAGACGATGTGGCGGATCGTCCTACCGCTGATGCTGCCGGCCCTGCTCTCAGCGGTGCTGCTCATCTTCTCGCGTGTCCTCGGCACCTTCGGCACGCCATACATCCTCGGCTTGCCGGTCCGCTACTCGCTCCTGTCGACCTCGCTCTACCAGAACTTCAAGAGCGGAAGCATCGGCGTCATGGCGGTCATCGCCGCGGTGATCCTGATCATCGGCGTGACGGTCATCGCCGCCGACGCATGGCTCCTCCGCGAGCAGCGTCGCTTCGTGACGATCGGCGCGCGGACGTCGCTCGACCGTCCGCGCCCTCTGCGCGGTCTGCGACCCGTTGCCCTCGTGGTCGCGATCCTCGTGTTCCTCGCCACGGTCGTCGTCCCGCTCGGGGCGCTTGTCATCTCGACCTTCATGAAAGTGCCGGGTGTCCTCGATCCGTCGAACTTCACGACGGACTTCTGGGTCGGGAACATCCCCGCGTTCGTCGGGTTCAACGTCGGCATCCTTCGTAACCCCGCGACATACGCGGCGCTGTGGAACAGCATCTGGATCGTCGGCGCGGCGGCGATCGTCTGCGGGTCGCTCGGCCTGCTCATCGGCTATGTCGTCGTGCGCGGCCAGGGCTCGCTCATCTCGCTCTTCCTCCGGCAGGTCTCCTTCCTGCCGTACCTCGTACCCGGCATCGCGTTCGCCGCCGCATACCTGTCGCTGTTCGCCGTGCCACGTGGCCCGATCCCCGCCCTCTACGGCACGATGTGGGTCCTGCTGCTCGTGCTCGTCGTCGCGTACCTGCCGTACGCGTCGCGCTCCGGCATCGCGGCGATGCTGCAGCTCGGTCGCGAGCCGGAAGAGGCCGCGCAGATCTCGGGCGCGCGCTGGCCGCGGCGCATGACGCGCATCGTCATCCCGATCCAACGGGCCGCCCTCACGACGGGGATCATCCTGCCATTCATCTCCGGACTGAAGGAGCTGAGCCTCGTCGTCATGCTCGCGACGCCGGGCACCGACGTGCTCTCGACGCTGTCGGTGCGTCTCGTCGACTACGGCTATCAGCAGCTCGCGAACGCGGCCGTGCTGATCATCGCGGCCGTCGCGTTCGCCGCGACCTTCCTCGCGCAGCGCGTCACCGGCAGCAGCCTCGCGACGGGGCTGGGCCGCTGATGGCCACGCGGACGCCGCGGATCTACGACGTCGCACGGTCGGCGAGAGTCTCGATCGCCACGGTGTCGCGCGTCGCGAACGGAACGGCGCGTGTCTACGAGCGCACCGAGGCGCGCGTGCGCCGCGCGATGGAGCGCCTGGGCTACCGGCCACACGCCCTCGCGCGGGGTCTCGCCACGCGACGGTCGCACACGCTGGGCCTGCTCATCACCGACATCCTCGACCCCTACTTCGCCGAGATCGTGCGCGGCGCCCAGGAGCGAGCCGAGAGCGCGGGCTATGTGGTCCTCCTCGGCGACGCATCGGTGCACACGTCGGCGGAGGACCTGCTCGTGAAGAGGCTGCTTGAGCGCCGCGTCGACGGTCTCATCGTCGCATCCTCTCGTACGACGGATGCGTACGCCGCGCAGCTCGCGTCCGAGGACATTCCCGTCGTCTGCATCAACGGGCCGCTCGGCCAATTCGCGCACGCCGTGCAGATCGATCACCGAAAAGGCGCTCGTCTCGCGGTCGAGCATCTCGCGTCACTGGGGCACACGCGCATCGCGCATATCACTGGCGCGGTCGGCGTGCCGACGCGGCAGGAGCGTCTTGCGGGCTATCGCGCGGCGCTGAAGGACCTCGGACTTTCCTACGACCCGTCGCTCGTCATCGCGGGCGTGACATCGATCGCGGATAGCCACGATGCCGTGGCGGGACTCCTCGGGCTCGCCGCGGCGCCAACCGCCATCTTCGCGTTCAACGACCGCTGGGCGATCGGCGCGTACGCCGCGGTTCGCGACGCCGGGTTGCGGATCCCCGCGGACGTCTCGGTCGTCGGCTTCGACGACCTTGAGATGGATGAGTGGGTCCAGCCAGCGCTCACGAGCGTGCGACAGCCGCGCCGCGAGATGGGCAGGATCGCGGCCGACGTTCTTCTCGCGGTGCTCGCCGGTGAGAGCGCGTCGGAGCTCGTCGTCGTCGAGCCGAGTCTCGTGATACGCGGGTCGACTGGAACACGGAGGGCGCATGCCGATCGTCATTGAACGCGTCGAGAAACGCTTCGGCGCCGTTCGCGCGGTCGATGGGCTCGATCTCGTGATCGAGGACGGCCGCTTCGTGTGCCTCCTCGGACCGTCGGGCTGTGGCAAGACGACGACGCTCCGGATGCTCGCCGGCCTCGAGTTCCCCGATCACGGTCAGATCCGTACGGGCGAGCGCGTGTTGAGCGATGGCGACACCGGGCGGTTCGTGTCGCCGGAGGCCCGCGGGATCGGCCTCGTGTTCCAGAGCTACGCGCTCTGGCCCCACATGACCGTGGCGCAGAACATCGCCTTCGGCCTCGAGGTCCGCAGGTGGCCGCGCGAACGGCGCGAGGTGCGTGTCCGCGAGCTCATGGATCTTCTGCGGATCAGTGGCCTTGGCGACCGCTACCCGTCTCAGCTCTCTGGCGGTCAGCAGCAGCGTGTCGCGCTCGCGCGCAGCCTGGCGCCCGGGACGGAGCTGCTTCTGCTGGATGAGCCGCTGTCGAACCTCGATGCGCAGCTCCGGCTCGAGATGCGCGCTGAGCTCAAACGTCTCCACGAGCGCCTCGGCACGACGATCGTGTTCGTCACGCATGACCAGCTCGAGGCCATGACAATGGCGACCGACGTCGCTGTGATGCACGAAGGGAAGCTGCAGCAGTACGGCGCGCCGATGGACGTCTACCGCCGGCCGGCGAACACGTTCGTCGCGGGTTTCATTGGCAGCCCGACGATCAACCTCCTCACCGCGGGAGATCGGACGACCGGCGAGCTCGCGAGCTCCGTCCTGCGGTGGCTGAGCGCGCGGCGGCCAGGGTTGGCCGCGCGTACGATCGGCATCCGGCCCGAGTCGCTCGCGATCGCGGATGTCGCCGATGCGAGCGGGCGCTGGACGCACCGCGCCGACGTCGAAGCGGTCCTGCCCACCGGTGCCGAGTGGATCGTGCGTTTGCGTGCGCTCGGCGCGACGCTCTTCGCGCTGACGACGCGCGACCCCGATCTGCGGTCCGGGACAAGCGTGACGCTCGCCGTCGATCACGCAAGCATCCACCTA
>VBJD01000183.1:0-1690 GCA_005887995.1 Chloroflexota bacterium | reverse complement strand
AGGCCGGAGGGCGCGACCGCGCGAGATGACGCATCGCGAGTTCTGGGAGGAGCTCGTGGGCGCCGACTGGCCGGCGCCTGCACGCGCGACCGTCGCCGATCACGCGACGGAGCTCTGCAAGCGGCTCGATGTGGCGACAAAGGATCGGCCGGCGAAGGCCGACTCGCTCGAAATGCTGCGCGCGCTTCGCGGACGCGGGCTGCGCGCGGGCATCGTGAGCAACGCGCTCTGCGGCGCGGGTAGCCGCGAGCTCGTCCGCCTTTACGGATTCGAGCCGTACCTGGGCGCGCAGGTCTATTCGGACGAGGCCGGGGTACGCAAGCCAAATCCGGAGATCTTCGAAGGCGCCGCGCGACTCCTGGGCGTGGAGCTCTCCCGCTGCTGGTACGTCGGGGACACGATCGACCGTGACGTGCTCGGTGGACGCCGGGCCGGTATCGCGAAAGTGCTGCTCATGCCGTCGAGTCACACCGGCCGAGGTAACGACGCGGTCGCGGAGCCCGACGCGGTGATCCAGCGACCGAGCGATGTGCTCACGCTCCTGTCGTCGCCCACGGCGTGACCATGCGCGCATCGCCGCCGAGTGCGCGTGACCGCGATTAGGGTGTACGTGTGAGGCTGGCGGCCGCGCCGATCTCGTGGGGCGTGTGCGAGGTCCCGGGGTGGGGATATCAGCTTTCGGTCGCGCGCGTGCTCGAGGAGGCCGCGCGGCTCGGACTGCGCGACATCGAGGCCGGCCCACCGGGATTCCTCCCCTCGGACGCGCGCGCGGCGCGCGACCTCATGCAGGAGCGGCGCATGCGCGTCATCGGCGGTTTCGTGACCGCCACGCTCCACCGTCGCGATGATCTCGATCGCGAGCTGGGTGGCGTCGAGCGACAGGCGGCGTGGCTCCGCGACGTCGGTGCCGACGTGCTGGTCCTCGCGGCGGCGAGCGGGCGCGACGGATACGACGCGCCGGTCGAGCTCGAAGAAGGCGAGTGGCGGACGCTCCTCGCCGCGTTACCGCGAGCGCAAAAGATCGCGCGCGCACATGGTCTCGAGCTCGCATTTCATCCCCACTTCGGAACGGTGATCGAGACGCGTCGGTCGATCGAACGCGTCATCGCCCAGAGCGACGTCCCGCTGTGTCTCGACACGGGTCACGTCTTTCTGGGTGGTGGCGATCCGGTCGCGATCGCGCGCGATCACGCCGCGCGCGTTCGTCATGTTCATCTCAAGGATGCCGACGCGTCGCTCGCTGCCGCGGTTCGCGAACGACGCATGGGGTATGCGGACGCCGTCGCGCGCGGCCTCTTCCGGCCGCTCGGCGACGGTGGGGTGCGCATCAGGGATGTCCTCGCGGAGCTCGTCCGCGCTCGTTACGCCGGTTGGGCCGTGCTCGAGCAGGACATCGCGCTCCGCGCGCGACCGTCCGACGACGACGCACCAGAGCGGCAGATCGCGCGCTCGCGCGATTTCGCGCGCGCCCACATCGCCTCCTACGACGTGCTCACGATGGGCCGGGTGAGCGTCGACCTCTATCCGGAGCAGATCGGTGTTCCGCTCGCGAAGGTCACGACGTTCGCGAAGTCGCTCGGCGGCAGCGCGACGAACGTCGCGGTGGCGGCATCACGCCTCGGTCGGCGCGCCGCGGTCATCACGAAGGTCGGCGCTGATGGGTTCGGCGACTACGTGCGCGAGGCGCTCG
>VBJD01000182.1 GCA_005887995.1 Chloroflexota bacterium | reverse complement strand
CTGAACGTCGGCCGCGACGGCAACCTGAGATTCAGCGTCGACTTCCGCTCGGTCTATCAAGAGATACTCGAGTCGCACATGAAGGTCGACGCGAAGGAAGTCCTCGCGACGCGCTTCGAGCGCATCCCCGCGATCGCCGTCTAGAGATGCCCGCCTGGGCGCTGCGCATCGCCGCGGTCGTCGTGACCGCGCTCGCGATGGTCGGCTCGACGACGTACGCGCTCGCCCATCCGAAGAATCCGAACGCGCCGCTGCGGCCGCCCAT
>VBJD01000181.1 GCA_005887995.1 Chloroflexota bacterium | reverse complement strand
CGACCGCGCTCCCGAAGGTCACCTACACGCACTCGAGCTAATTAACAGGACTTTCGAAACTTCCCGCCGTTCGCTTCACTAGCGTTCGAGTAGATGGACGACCTCACGTTCTGGTTCATCGCCCGCATCACCGGGCTCACCGCGTTCGCGGTGCTCTCGCTCTCGGTCCTCTCCGGCGAAGCGCTGCGCACGTCGGTCCTCGACTTCCTCGCGAAGAACCGCGCCATCCGCAGACTCCATGACTTCACGACGCCGCTCTGGCTGCCGCTCGTGTTCGCGCACATCATCGCGTTGCTGTTCGACAAGACCGCCGCGATCCGCCCCATCGATGTCGTCGTGCCGTTCGTGAATCCGTACGAGCCGTATCTGCTGCCGATCGGGCTCGGCACGATCTCGTTCGACATCATCATGGTGGTGACGGTCACGTCGTGGCTGCGCTCGCGGATGAACAACACGCTGTGGATGTGGATCCACCGCACCAGCTACATCGCGTTCGTCGCGCTCTTCTTCCACGCCGCGTACTCGGGTACGGACTTCGACGCGCCGCTCGTGTCGGCGCTCGCGTGGTCGACGGCCGCGGGCCTCGCGATCCTCGGCGTTTCGCGGATCATCTGGGGCCGCCTGCCGGCTTAGCCCGTCGTCACAGCCTCTCGGCCACTCGACGCATGCCACGCGGCGATCTGCGAACGTGACCGGAAGCCCAACTTGTCGAGGATGCGCTGCACGTGTCCCTCCGCAGTACGTTCACTGATGACAAGCCGATCCGCGATCTCGCGATTCGTAAGACCGAGAGCGACGAGTCGCGCGACGTCGAGCTCCCGCTCAGTCAATGACTTCGTCGGCGTCGCTATGATGCCGGGGCGCGTCGCTGCCGGGTCGATCGGCCACGCGAGGTACCGCTCGCGCGCCCACTGCTCCAGACGCCCGAGGTACCACGCCGCCTTGGCGCCGCGCCAGAACGCCACGACCCGCGCCAGCTGCGCATTCGCCGCCGCGGGATCGCGATCGCGGAGCAACTCGACTCGCCGCAGCCGAAGACTCGTCGCGATGGCCGGAGCGTCGAAACGCTCCATCGCGTCGGCGACCGCCTCGATGTCAAGCAATGCCCGGCCGGTGTCGCCGGCTTGTACCGCTCGTTCTGCGTCGGCGTAGGTCGCCGCGAATCGCGCGACGTCCACGCGCTCCCGAAACTGTTCCGCCCGCGTGCACCATGCAGCGAAGGCATCGACGTCGCCAGCGACGCGGGAGGCATAAAGAGCAGTGATGACCGCGATCGCGATGCGCGGGTTGAGGTGCTGAGGCGATGCGCCCGGGCGCTGGAGCACTGCACCGACATCGCCAGCGAGCAAGTGGATCTGTGCGGCGTCGCGATCGACCGCATTGGACGCACCGGGCCGTAGCGTCATCGCGCGGACGCGAGCGAGTCGGCCGTGTGCAGCGTCGGGTCCGTCGCGAGCCGCGAGCACGAACGCTTCGAGCATCAGCGGACCGACCGCGTAGCTGCCGGCGTCTACGGTCTCGGCGGTGCATCGCAGCGCCTCATCAAAATCGCCCCGGCCGATCGCGCGCTCGGCGCGAACGGTGAGTAGCCCACCTGCATCGGAGTGATGCACCGCTTCCGCCCAGGTTCGCCATTCGGCGAGGACGGCGTCGCGCTCCGGAGCGAGCATGGCCCTGTGGGCGAAGCAGAGGAGGTTATAGAACCGTGACAGCGGTCCGGTCGCGCCCTTCAACGGACCGGCTCCGACGGCGACTGAGGCACCGGGCGACGGTCGCTCGAGGGCGTTGATCTGGTCGATCGCGGCGCGGAATACGACGATCTGATCGTGGCGCACAGCCGCGGAGTCACGGCCGTCACCCTCGAGTAGGGCGAGGGTCACGCGCATGCCTATCGCACGAGCCTTGGCGCCTACTCGCTCGGCGATCTCAAGCCCACGCGAACCGACCCTGAGTCCGGGCTCGCGTTCGCCGTTGTACAGGTGCCATCGCGTGAGGTAGTCGTACGCGTGCGCCAGTTCTCGGGTCGGACCAAGCGGCTCCAACAACTCGATCGCTCGTGAAAGGTTCGCCAAAGCGCGAGGTGATCCGCTATGGACCTGAAGCGCGCCGACGTACGCAAATGCCTGGCCAGCCTCGAGCGTGCGATCGGCAGTCAGGGCTTGTTGGGCGACGGCTTCCCACGCGCGCTCTCCTTTGCTCGGATCGACCCACGCCTCGGCTTGCGCGAGCTCGGCATCCAGCCGAAGTGCGTCGTCGTCGGGGCCGGCCAGCTCGACGGCGCGACGGAGGTGGTCGCGCGCGGGCACAAATGCGGCAAGGGCACGCGCCCGCTCCGCGGCGCCCAGGTGTGCGCGGAATGCGCGCTCTCGCAGACCAGCCGCGTCGAAGTGGTACGCCAGCTCCTCAGGACCGGCGCGCTCGCTCGCCTCCAGCGCAAGCCCGATGGCGCGGTGCCACTCGCGACGCTCGGGTTCGAGCAGGTCCGCAAGGACACTCTCTCGCGTCAAGGAGTGACGGAACGCGAATGAGCCGCGCTCGTCGGACTCAACGACAAGCTGAGCCTCGATAGCGGAGCGCAGGACTTCGATGAGGCCTTCTCGCGAGATCTCCGCCACCATCGCGAGCAGATCGAATTCGAAGCGCTGACCAATGACTGCGGCAATGCGGAGCACCCGTTTGGCGTCGTCGAAGAGGAGACCGTAGCGCCGGTCGACCGCGTCGCGCACTGAGTCCGGTAGCGATAACTCCGGCGAGTCGACCCCGAGCCACTCACCATCCCGCTCCCGCAGGGCACCGCGCGCCCGCATCGCGTCGAGGGTCTCCTCGATGAAGAACGGGTTTCCCTCGCACCGGCCGTAGAGCGCGTCGACGAACGCCGCGGGTGCGTCCCGCGATAGCCGCAGTGTTTCGCGGATGACGCGACCTGTCGCACCACGATCGAGTGCCGCGAGTTCCATCGTGCGCGCCGACCGCGCCGCGGCAAGATCGGCCAGAACGGGTCTGAGTGGGTGTCGTCGATGGAGCTCGTCCGTGCGATAGGTCCCGATGAGGATGATCCGTTCCGCCTTTGTGTGCCGCGGCAGATAACGGAAGAGCTCAAGCGTCGCCTCGTCGGCCCAGTGCAGATCTTCAACGACGATCACGAGGGACGCCGTGCGGGCGATGCCCGCGAAGAGCCGGGCGATCCCCTGATACAAACGAGGACGAGTCGTCGCGTCGATCTCACCGCCTTGCGGCAGAGGAGCGACGCGCTGGGCATCCTCGACCCTTATCAGTGACGATCGCCGCGCGATCTCGACGATGTGGAGGAAGGGTCCGAGCGGGCTGCGCGCCTCTATCTCGGTGCATTCACCGACGAGCACCCGGCTCGCGGCAGCGCGAGCGTTCTCGCTGAAGGTGCGGATCAGGGCGGTCTTCCCGACCCCGGCTTCGCCGCCGATCACGATGGTCTGCCCTTGCCCGCGCGCGGCGCCGGCGAGCAGCTCAGCGAGGACCGCAAGCTGCTCGTCGCGGCCAATAAGGGTCGGGCAGAGCAGCCGCTGACTCCCCTTCCCCATGCCGTGGGAGCCTAGCGGCCACTCCAAATCCGCCCGGTTTCCTGGGCCGATCAACGCATCCCAGGGCCCTGCGCCGGGTCGACCCAGTCGAAGTTGAGAGGCCGGCCTTGCCAGTACGGGTTGTCTGGGTCGCGCAGGCTGGTGTCCCCCGTCGTCGGCCCGCCGCCTTCGGCACCGGCGTGCGAGCCGCAGGCACCGACCACCGAGATCACGAGAGCGACCGCCGTAAACCAGCGTGAGATCGATTGCGCCTTCGCGAACATCTCTTTCTTCCTCCTGTGCGAGATGTCGCGAACGTAGGTTTGGCCGACGGCGCTGGGACCGTGGGAAGTACGTCATCCACGTACTCGATGTTGCGAGAGCCAGTACGTGCGTACAGACAGTCGCAGAATCTCGGATATGAGGAACGGGATCGGGACACCAGCTGTCTTGCTCGTCGCGCTGCTTCTTATCGCGTCATGCAGCGAAGCCGCTCCGGCGCCGCCACAGTCGTCGACCGCGACCGAGACGCCGCAGCGTGGGGGTCAACTCGTGCTGGGCGGGCCGGCAGACATCTCGACGCTCCAACCGGTCCTTGGTTTCGACAACATCTCGGCGTCCGTCTACACGCTGATCTACGCGACGCTGCTCGAGACCGACCCGGCCACGGGAGAGCTGCGGGCCGGCCTCGCCGAGCGCTTCGCCGTGACCAATGATGGCAAACGTGTCACCTACACGCTGCGCACCGGTCTGCTATGGAGCGACGGCACACCGCTCACCGGAGCTGACTACAAATACATGGTCTCCGCGACCGCGCGGAGCAAGAAGAGCCCGAATAAGGCGGTGTTCAAGGACATCGTCGGCTGGGACGACTATGTCGCAGGCCGCACCGACGACTTGAACGGCGTCCAGCTGCTTGATGGCGGCCGGACGATCCAGATCGACATGCGGCGCGGGCGGTGCTCGGCACTGCGCGACCTCGGCTCGTACCCGCCGCTCTCCGAGGCTCAGTTCGGTGCGTATTGGGATGCGAGGACGCGAGACACGACGACGAACATCGACGGCGCCGCGTTCAACCGCGCGCCGCCGGTCGCATCGGGACCGTTCGCGTTCGCTGAATACAAGCCGCTGGACTTCGTGCGGCTCGTCCGGAACGAGCGCTACTACAAGGGTGCACCGCTCCTGGACGGTGTCATCTTCAAGGTGTTCAGCGACCAAACCGCTCAGCGTTTCGCCTTCATTACCGGAGAGCTGACGAACGCGAGCAACATCCCTCCCGCCGACGTCGACGACCTGCGTAAGCGCATGGGCGCGACCGCAACGGACTTCACCATCAAAGGAACGGCGTTCACCTACCTCGGCCTCAACGCGCATTCCCCGAACGCGCCATGGCTCGCGGACAAGCGCGTGCGTCAGGCGCTCTGGTACGGACTCGACATCGAAACGATGCTCAAGCCGATCTACCTCGGTCTCGCGCACCGCGTGTTCGCGTACACGCCTCAGGAGTCGTGGGCTTACGACGGGACCGGGCTCGAACGCTACGACTTCGACCCAAAGCGCGCACGGTCGTTGCTCGAATCCGCCGGCGCGACGATGGGCGCCGACGGCCTCTATCGATGGCGTGATGGACGCGCGATGACGATGCGCATTGAGGTCGGGAACAACATGGGAGCGCGCGTCACGTTCGTGCAGGCGATGCAGGCTCAGTACCGCGATATCGGGATCAAGGCCGACATCGCCGTCGAGCCATTCCCGGCGTTGCTGGCGCGCAACAACGCGCACGAGAGCGGCGTCGATGGATATGTCGTGACTAGTGGAGGCGATCCCGAAGTGACCGACGCTTATGAGTTCTTCCATTCGAGCCAGCAGGACACGAACGCGCAGAACTTCTGGTTCACGGATCCGGAACTCGACCGCGCGCTCGATGCCGGTCTCTTTGGGCCCGATTGCTCTGCGGTGGCCCGGCGCGCCGCGTTCCACCGGATGGATCGCATCGTCAACGAGGCCGCCCCCGTCCTGTTCCTGTACGCGGGGGACACGATCAGCTTCCGCAGCTCGAAGCTCGTCGCGCCTCCGCCGCTTCCGTTCGGGACGCGCTACGACATCGAGAAGTGGTGGCTTCGCGCGCCGTAGCGCATCCGCGACATGGTTCGCGCATCCTCT
>VBJD01000088.1 GCA_005887995.1 Chloroflexota bacterium | reverse complement strand
CCGGCGCGTCCGCGTCCGCCCGTGTCCTCCTCACCGCGGCCGAGCCGAGCGCGTTCGGGAAGCCCGAGCGCGCGGCCGACGGACGCGAGCGCGACCGACGAGACGATGCTCGCGCGCAGCGACGTGAGCTCGCCCTCGGTCGCGCCAGGGAAGCGCTGGTACAGCTCCTCGCCCACGACGAGATCGACGACGGCGTCGCCGAGGAACTCGAGACGCTCGAAGTCCCGCGCCGCGAGGTCCGGATGCTCGTGCAGGTATGAGCTGTGCGTCAGCGCGGTCTCGATGAGACCCTCCTCACGGAAGCGATGTCCAGCGATCTCCAGGTCCAACTCCTCAGCCACAAACGAAGAGGCAGGGGCGTGAACGCCCCTGCCTCCCCATATTTCCGCGTGGCTAGATAAAGGTACCGCTACGCGACGTGCTCCTCGATGTACTCCGCGGCGTCGCCGACCGTCTTGATCTTCTCGGCCTCTTCGTCCGAGATCTCCATCCCGAACTCCTCCTCGAGGCTCATGATCAGCTCGACGAGATCGAGTGAATCTGCGTTGAGATCGTCCACGAACGACGCCTCGGGTTTCACGTCGCCCTCGTCCACCCCGAGCTGCTCAACAATGATCTTCTTGAGCTTCTCGTAGGTCTTTGCCTCCGCCAAACCGGCTACCTCCTCCGCGTGTCAGGCTGCCGGTCCGCCCCCGTGCAGCCCCGGGAAGTGTCGTAGGCGCCCGCAAGACCTGTCAATCGGGCGGCGGCAACACGTAAAGGAATTGTGGCGTTCGTGACTCGTTCGAGTGGCAGATGACCGACATCTGGCGCGAGCTCTATGACACAGAGTACCCGCGCCTCCTGCGGGCTCTGCTGGCCATCGGCGGCGACCCCGACGCGGCCGAAGACGCTGCCCAGGAGGCATTTGTGAAGGCACACCGCACCGGCGTCGAGCGTCTCCGGCGGCCCGGCGCATGGCTCCTCGTCGTCGGCACCCGAGAGTTGCTGCGGCATCGTCGGCGACGTCGCATCGAAGCCCAGCGCTGGGCTGAGCGAGGCGATGCGGAAGCACCCGGGACCGACAGCCTCGTCGACCGCGCCGACCTTCTAGCCGCGCTGCGGCAGTTGCCGGAGCGCCAGCGAACGGTGGTGGTGGCACGTTACTACTACGACCTCTCGTACGAGGAGATCGCCCGCCTCTTTGGCATCAAGAGCGGCACGGTCGGCGCGACCCTTCATCAGGCGATCGACAAGCTGCGGCAGATACATGTCGCCGGACGCCTCGCGCGAGGAGCGATGCGATGAGTGATGAACGACAGGATGACGAGATGCTCGGGCGCGCCCTGTCGCGCGCGATCGAGACGCAGGTCGTGCGCGAGACCGCGTATGAGTCGTCTCGGCTCGCCACACGGCGTCCGCAGCGCCGTGCCAGTTTCGCGGCGCTCGCGGGCGCAGTGGCGGCTCTTGGAGCGATCTTCGGTCTCGCGGTGTTGGTCACGCAAATAGCGAGCGGACCGGTGGCCGGCTCCCCGGCACCAGCCGTCGCGCCGACGCCGTCACCCTCGGCTTCCGTTACCACCGGACCTCCGGCGATCGGGCAGGAACTTCCTCTGGAACAACACCTTTCAAGGCGGCGTGAACGTCACGATCAACGGTGACCTGGCTACGGTCGATCTGATCCTTCTGGATAGGTCATGGTCAGTCGCGGAGGAGGGCGCCGAAGCCGGGATCGTCCAGCAGCTCGTCTACACGGCGACGGAGGAGCCCGGAATCCGCGCGGTCCTCTTTACCCGCGATGGCGGCCAGCAGATGCGGATCGGGCAATTCGTCTTCAGCCAGCCCCTGACACGCGAGAACGTGTTCGGCTACGCGCGGGTCAGCCCGCAGCTCATCGGCGAGGATTTCGTGCAGGCGTGTTCGCCGGGGCCATGCCCGAGCGTTCCTATCCGGCTGCGGAGTTCGTATGCCGTCGACTCCGTCGCGCCGGGTGTGACGCGCTTCACCATCCAGGTCGACTCCGGGCAGCCATCCCACTTCACGATCGAGCCAACAGCGCTCGACGACGTGAAGACACCGTGGGGCGGCAAGTACGTACTGCGCCTGGATGTGTCCGGTGCCGACGCGAACCCGGGGCTCACCATCGTCGATCGCACACCGCTACGGGCAGTTCGCACGACCGTCGACTCAGGCCAGACGACGTACCAGCTCGCGCTCGACGATCTCCGCCCGTGGCGCGTCTCCACGCTGCGTGACCCGTATCGGATCCAGCTCGACATGGGTGGCTACACGAGCTCGATCAGCGGTTCGATCGCGGTCTACACGCCGATACCCGGCGCACCACCGCTGCCCCGGTTCACCGTCACCGGCTTCACGAGCGCGCCTGAAGAGACCGTCCGGTGGCGGCTGCGCGACGCATCGCAGAACGTCATCGCGAGCGGAGTCGCCCCAGTGGGTACGCACACCGGGCACCAGTGGGCAGCTTTCGAGTTCGCGCTCCCAGGCGCGGCCCCGGCGACGGGCGACCAGTGGCTCGAGGTCTACTGGCAAAGCGCGGGCGATCCCGTCGAGCAGGGTCTCGTCCGCGTGCGACTCAAGGTCGGTTAGGGCTCGGTCTCGCGCTCCTTCCGGCCGCCGACGGCCGTGGCGAGGACGCCGTTCACGAACTTGGGCGCCACTTCGCTGCCGAAGAGCTTCGCGAGCTCCACGGCCTCGTCGATGATCGCCGCCGCGGGCGCGTCGCCCAGGACGCGGAGCTCGTAGAGCGCGATCCGCAGGACGTTGCGGTCGATCGCGGCCATCTGCGAGAGCGGGAACTCCGGTGCCAGCACGGAGATCTCCTCATCGAGCTCGCGGCGGTGCTGCAAGACGCCTTCGACGAGCTGCCACGCGAAGGCGGCCGCGTTCTCGGTCAGCCCCGTGCGGAACGCGCCGCGCTCCCATGTCTCCTTAGGGTCAGCGCGATTGAAGTCGATCTCGAAGAGCGTCTGCAGCGCGACCCGCCGCGCGGGATGACGGCCGGCCCGCGGCGGGCGTTGCCTCATGCGGCCGGGGCAGCCAGCGTGCCGATCGCGTCGACGAGGCGCGTGTCGACGGCGCGCTCACCCACCGCGATCGCCCAGCGCATCATGTTCGCCCGCGCGCGCCCGTGTGTGACCACCGACACGCCCGCGATGCCCAAGAGCGGCGCGGAGACGTACGGGTCGTAGTCGAACCGTCCGCGGAACTTCCGGATGCCGGCGAACGCGAACGCGCCGGCGATCTTGCCGAGGGGCCCGCCAAAGATGTCGGTGCGGATGCCGCTCGCGAGCACGTCGAACGCGCCTTCGAGTCCCTTCGCGAGTACGTTGCCGTTGAAGCCGTCGGTGAGCGCGATGTCGGTCGTGCCGCGCAGCACGTCGCGCCCTTCGATGTTGCCGAAGAAGTTGAGATCGGCCGCCGCTCGCAGCAGCGCGTGCGCGTCGAGCCGGAGCTTGTCCCCTTTCTCGGGCTCCTCGCCGACATTGATGAGGCCGACGCTCGGACGGTCCACGCCGTGCACCTTCTCCATGAACGCGGTCGCCATGCGCGCGTACTCCAGCAGATTGTTCGCGTCGGCATCCATCGTCGCGCCCGCATCGAGCAGACACGTGGCCTTCCGCGCGCTCGTCACCGGCAGCATGCCGCAGAGCGCGGGCCGGTCGATGCCGCGAACGCGTCCGAGGATGAGGAGCGCGGCGGCCATCGTCGCGCCGGTGTTGCCCGCGGAGACGACCGCGTCGGCGCGCCCTTCCTTTACGAGACGCGTCGCGACGCCGATCGACGTGTCATCGCGCCGGCGCAGCGCCGCGGCGGGGTGCTCGTCCATCCCGACGACGCCCCCCGCGTGCACGATGTCGATGCCGGACGTCTTCTCGCCGACAAGCCCGCGCAGCCGTGGCTCGTCACCGACGAGCACGAGGTCAGCGGTGCCGACGACCTCTCGATACAACAGCGCGCCCCGGACTATGTCGTCCGGGGCGTGGTCGCCGCCCATGGCATCGACGGCGATGCGCATCAGTGCCGCATTGTCCTACTAGGTCGCGGCCGCGCGCCTCGTCTTGATCTTGATCACCTGCCGGCCGCGATACGTGCCGCAGTGCGGACACGCCTGGTGCGGCGGCTTCGGGCTGCGGCATTGCGGGCACGGCACGAGGTTTGTCGCGCGCAGCGCTAGATGGCTGCGACGCTCGCCCTGTGCCGCATGCGGGATCCGTTTCTTGGGATGAGCAGCCAACGTCGTTGCTCCTTGAGGGGATTCGGCAATGATTCTATCCGGTGGAAGGGATACGGTGACCTGGCAGGTCGCGGTCTTCGTCGCGTATCGCGTCGCGACCGCGCTGCCGACGCTGCGGTGGCCGTTCGCCGGCTCGCTCATCGCGATCGTCGGCGACTTCTGCGACCTCTTCCTCATGGACGCGATAGGCGGCATCGAGGACTACCAGCGGCTCGACAAGGTCTGCGACCTCGCCTACATGTTCGTCTTCCTCGTGGTGTCGCTGCGCTGGGTCGGGCTGGAGCGGTCCGTCGCCGTCGCGCTCTTTGCGTTCCGCATGGTCGGCGACGCGGTCTTCGAATGGAGCGGTGAGCGGCTCGTGCTCCTGGTATTCCCGAACGTGTTCGAGTTCTGGTTCGTCGCCGTCGCCGCGTGGCATCACTACCGATCCGGTCGATCACTCGCGCCTCGCCAGGCCGCGGTCGCGCTCGTCGCGCTGCTCCTCGGCAAGGAAGCGCAGGAGTATTTCCTTCACTACGACCGCTTCCTCGATCAGTTCTCGGCGTTCGATGCCGTCATCGGCATCTGGCGATGGATCACCGGTGGCCGCTGATCACTCGCGCTCGGCGCTCGCTTCGTTATTCGCGCTCGGCGTGGAAGTCCTTCAGCGCCTCGAGCTTCGCCCAGCGCTCGTCGACGTCGTCGTGCGTATGCGGATCGACATTGAGGTCGCGGCCGCACACCGTACAGAGCCCCTTGCAGTCGGGACTGTGCAGCGGCGCGAGGGGCATCGCGAGGATGAGCTCTTCGCGTAAGAGCGGCACCAGGTCGATCTTGAAGTCGGAGCCGATCGTTTTCGCGTCGCGCGGCGCCTCCGCGAGCGGCTCACCGCTCGCCACGCCGATCGTCGCGTAGTACTGCTCCGCGAAGTCCGCGTGCACCGGGCCCTCGAACATCCGCAGGCAGCGGCCGCATTCCATCTCGACACGCGCATCGGCGGCGCCTTCGAGGTACGCGCCCGGATTCGTGTGCGTCGCGGTCACATCCGCGTCGATCGCGGTGGCACCGGCCTCGCGCAGCCCGGCGTTCTCGCCGTGATCGTTGATCGGATCCTCAAAGACGCGGTAGTCCGCTTGCGCGCCGACCGGCTCTTTGAGCAGCGGCGCGACGTTGATGATCACGGGTCAGCCCTCCGTTGTTGCCTTGGGCGCCCTCTCCTCGATGACCTCGAGGCTCTTCTTGATGATCGACAGGGTCTTCACCAGATCGCTCTCCAAGCGCACGAGGACGTCGGCCGCGTACTGGTCCGCGCCGCGCATCGTCTCGTCGGACTTGCCGTGCGCTCCGTCGAGGATCTCCTGGGCGCGCTTCTCGGCCTCGCGCAAGATCGACTGGTCCTGTAGAAGGATCGCCGCCTGTTCCTGCGCCGCGCCGATGATCCCCTCGGCCTCTTCGCGTGCCTTCCCGAGCACGCGGTCGCTCTCCTGATTGATGCGGCGCGCCTGGCGGACCTCTTCGGGGATCGCGACTCGAAGCTGGTCGATGAGATCGAGGACCGTCGCCTGCTCGAGGATGATCTGGCTGGTCATCGGGACCTTGCGCGCGTTGACGACCATCGCTTCGAGGCGTTCCACGAGGAACTGGATGTCCAAAATCACCCTCCTCCGCCGACGCCACTGTATCGCAGGAAAAGAAGGTCCTCCTCACCGATGCGCCTCGTCCGGAAGAGCTGCGCGAACGCCGGCAGCACGGGTGGATGCTTGCGCAGGACGCGCGCGACGACGATCGCGCTCGGTGCGAGCGCGCGGCGGAGATTCGGGTGCGCGAGCGTGGCTTCCATCACCGCGACGTCCGCAAAGGGCGGATCGACGAAGACGATGTCGTACGCCGCGGATTCGAGCCGATCGAGAAAGCCGACGACGTTCGCGTTCACGATCTCGGCGCCGTCGGCAAAGCGGGTCGCGTCGACGTTCCTCCTCAGCGCGTCGAGGGCGGGCGCGCCGCGCTCCACGAACGTCGCGTGCGCCGCGCCGCGCGAGAGCGCCTCGAGCCCCATCGTGCCCGCGCCGGCGAAGAGGTCGAGCACGCGGGCGTCGGTGAGGTCGGGCTGCAGGATCGCGAAGAGCGCCTCGCGGATGCGGTCTGTGGCCGGCCGGGTGCCGCTGCCCTTCGGCGCGACGAGCGTGCGGCCCTTCGCCTCGCCCGCGATGATGCGCACCTAGGCGAAGGCGAAGCGACGCCAGAGCTCGTCCACGGCGGCTGCGAGCGCGGTGTGCTCAGCTGCCTCGAGCTGCGGATCGCGCGCGAGCAGCGCATCCGCCTCCGCGGCCGTCTCGTCGATCAGCGTCGGGTCGACATCGGCGAGGTCGACGATGCGCAGCTCGGACTCGCCGCTCTGGCGCTTGCCGAGGAACTCGCCGGCACCGCGGATCTCCAGGTCGCGCTTCGCGAGGTCGAAGCCGTCGAGCGGCACTTCGGATCCATCCGCGAGTCGCTTGCGCTCCGTCATCGCCGCCAGCCGCTCCGATTCCTCGGCCTTCTCGGAAACGAGCACCGCATACGCGCGTTGACCGCGGCGGCCGACCCGCCCGCGAAGCTGGTGAAGCTGCGCGAGGCCAAAGCGCTCCGCGCCGAGGATGACCATCACGGTTGCGTTCGGAATGTCGATGCCGACCTCGATCACGGTGGTCGCGACGAGCACGTCGATCTCGCCCTCCGCGAAGCGCAACATGATCTTGTCGCGGTCCTTGCCGGGCATGCGCCCGTGCATGAGCGCGACACGGAGTCCCGCGAGCTCCTTCTTGCTCAGATCGCGAAACGTTGCCTCGGCGCTCGGGATGTCGTCGTCGAGATTCTCTTCGATGCGCGGCGTGACGATGAACGCCTGCTCGCCCTGCGCGACGCGCTCGCGTAGCCACGGCCAGACCTTCGGCAGTGCGTCGGCGCCGCGCACTTCGGTGCGGATCTGCTGCGCGCCCGAGGGCATCTCGTCGAGCACACTGATATCGAGATCCCGATAGACCGTCTGCGACAGCGTCTGCGGGATCGGCGTGGCAGTCGTGAGGAGCAGATGCGGATCGATGCCCTTCTCGCGGAAGGTCGCGCGCTGACGCACGCCGAAGCGATGCTGCTCGTCGACGATCGCGAGGCCGAGGCGCATGAACAAGACCGACTCCTCGACGAGCGCGTGTGTGCCGACGACGACGTCGATGTCGCCCGACGCAAGACGATCGAGCGTCTGCTGCCGCGCGGCACCGGTGACGCTGGAGGTGAGCAGTGCCACGCGAGGTCCGCCGCTCTGAAAGAGCGACGCGAGTGACCGGAAGTGCTGCTCTGCCAGGAGCTCGGTCGGTGCCATGAGCGCGGCCTGCGCTCCCGACGAGACGGCGATCCGCGCCGCAAGGGCGGCGACGACGGTCTTGCCCGAGCCGACGTCACCCTCGAGCAGGCGCGACATCGGGATACGACGCGCCAGGTCTGTGCGGATCTGCTCTAGGGAACGGATCTGGGCGCGCGTGAGCGCGAACGGCAGTGTGTCGATCCAGCCGCGAAGCTCCTCATCGCTGACCCGCAGCGCGATGGCCTTCGCGTCCTTCGTCCACCGCGCGCGTCGCTGGCCGAGCGCGACCTGCAGAACGAGCAGCTCGTCGAATGCGAGCCTGCGGCGCGCGGCGAAGAGCTGTGGCCACTCGGATGGGAAATGCACCTCTCGGACGGCGTCCTGTATGCCGAGCAGTTTCCGGCGTTCTCGGATCTCGTTCGGCAATGTCTCCGCGATCTCACGGACCACCGGCGAGCGCCGCGCGCCTCCCTCGACCGCCGTGTGCATCCAGCGACGCAGCTGTCCGAGGCCGATGCCCTCGGTCAACGCATAGACGGGCACGATCCGCCCGGTGTGCACGGCCTCGGCGGCAGCCGGCTCCATCGTGACGTCACTTGCGAACTGAAGCGACGCGCCGAACGGTTTCACCTCGCCGGAGATGCGCACCAGCTGACCCTCACGGAATCGCTCGCGGATGAACCGCCGGCCGAACCACGTGGCGCGCACTCGTGTGGGTGCGCGATCGGCGGGATCGAGCAGCTCGATCTCCGTCATCTGCTGCCCCGTCCGTGTGCGGCGCTGATTGAACGTCCCGAGGATCGCTTCCACCGTTTGCAGCTTGCCAGGGCGGAGCTCACGGATCGGGATCAGCTTCGAGTAATCGAGATAGGTACGCGGAAGGTGCCACAGGAGGTTGCCGATCGTCCTGATGCCAAGGCGCTCGAGCAGCTTCTCGTACTTCTCGCCCACCCCAGGGAGCGCCGTGACCCGCAGGTCGAGCGATGAGGCCGGTCCGTGGCCTGGTGTGCGCGTTGGCGTCATCGAAGCCATCGGGGCAATGGTGCCCCACGACGGAAGGTCAGCGGCGCGACGACTCCGTCGGCGAGTGGCTCATGCGCTTCACGAGGAGCTCGGCGATCTTCACTTGAGCCGCTTCGCGTGAGAGGGCCGGGTCAAATTCCTCGCCCTCCACCTCGTCGGCGAGCTCGCGGAGGTACGCGGCCTGGGCCTCGGTCATGGGATCGTCGAAGCTCGCCGCCTCACGCGTCCGCTGACCCTTGCGGGGCGTCGGGTCGTCGCGCTCAAGACGCGAGGGCTTGCCCTCAGCGCGTCGCAGCTCGTCGATGCGACGGGACGCGTCGGCCTTGCTCAGGTTCGGATCGAACGGCACGCCAGCCGACTCGCTAAGCCGCTTCAGGTAGCCGGCCTGCGCCTCGGTCATCTGATCGTCCGCGCCCTTCCAGCGCTCCGGCGGAACCTTCGGCATGTCCACACCGCCTGCAGCGGCGATGCCACTCCTTTCTATTCGGCAGCGACGATGAACGCGTAGTGCTGCTGCCCTCCCGCGACGACCTCCACCGCGGCGCGCGGGCAGGAAGCCCGAAGGCGCTGCGCGGCGTACTCGACCCGCGACTCGTCGACGTCCGCGCCGCTGTACAGCGTGAAGACCTCGGCATCGCTGAGTTTTTTCGCCGCGTCGACGAGCACGCTCACGTCGTCCTCACCATGCGCGACGAGGCGTCCGTCGAGGAGGGCGATCGCCTCGCCCTCCTTCACGTCTTGCGCGTCGATCCGCGTCGCTCGGATCGCGCGCGTCACCTCGATGCCATGCGCGCGCTCCGCGACCTCGCGCATCTCCTCCACCACGATCTGGGGGTCCTTGTTCGGATCGAACGCGACGAGCGCAGCCATGCCTTGACCGACGTTGCGCGTCGGGATGACGGTAACCTCGGCCTCCGCGAGCTTCGCGGCCGACTGCGCCGCGAGGATCACGTTCTTGTCGTTCGGCAGCACGATGACGTGTCGCGCGTTCGCCTCTCTGATGCCCGCGAGGATCTCCTCGGTCGATGGGTTCATCGTCGCGCCACCCCTCATCGACACGGCCCCCAGAGATTCGGCGACGTTCGCGAATCCGTCGCCCGGGACGATCGCCAGAACGCCGACCGTCGTCGCGCGTCTCGCGCTCCGCGTCGGCGCCTCGACCACGATCCCTGTCGCCCGCGCGTGCTCGACGGTCATCGCGTCGAGATCCTCGACCACCACATCCGCGACACGGCCCGTCGTGAGGCCGATGCGAAGGATCTGGTCCGGCTGAAGCGTGTGGACATGCACCTTCATCACGGACTCATCACCGACGACGAGGACGCAGTCGGCGCCGAAGCGCTCCATCTCCCTGCGTACGTCGACGACGGGACGCGAGGGATCCTCGACGAGGAACTGCACGTCGTACGCGCCCTTCCATGACGCGACGCCCTCGGCATGCGCGTGGACCGCTGGCGTCGCGGCCGCGGACGACGTCACGGAGCCGACCGCCGTCGGTGCGGACGCGGTGTGCCTGCCGGTGACGTGCTCAAGCGCACCGAGGAACAGCAATTCGAGGCCACGGGCACCCGCATCGACGACGCCGGCGGCCTTGTTTGTCGGGTTTTCGTCCTGCGTGCGCTTCACCGCCGCGCCTGCGGCCGTCACGATGCGCCTCAGCATCGCCGCGATGTCTCCGGAGTTGTCCGCGGCGGCATCCTCGATCGCAGCGGTGACCGTGAGGATGGTCCCCGGTGCCGGTGCGGTCACCGCGTCGTGCGCGTGGATCCGCGCGCGATTGACCGCTTTCTGCAGCTCCTTCGTACCGAAGCCCGTCGACGCAGCGAGCGTCTCCTTCAGTCCACGGAGGATCTGCGAGAGGATCACGCCGCTGTTGCCGCGCGCACCCATGAGCGCCCCGTGTGCGGCCGCCGCGCTCACCGCGGCGAGCGTCGATTCCGCCTGGTGTGCGAACTTCACCGCGGAGCGCATCGTGTGGAGCATGTTCGTGCCGGTGTCTCCGTCAGGAACGGGATACACGTTGAGCGCGTTGACTTCGTCGACGCCGCGCTCGAGACGTTCCGCAGCGGCCTCGAGGACACGTAACAGGGTCCTACCGTCGCATTGCGTCGCCAGGCTCGCGACTCTAACATTGACCCTCAGTTCCCTGAGGAGTTGCCGCTAATGCCACGCGCCTGCGCGATTTGCGGGAAGACCGCAGCATTCGGATCCAACGTCAGTCACTCGAAGGTGCACACGCGCCGTCGCTTCGACGCGAACCTGCACCCCGCCGTCGTGAGCGGCGAGAAGATGCTGCTCTGCACGCGTTGCCGTCGCACGCAGACGAAGGATGCGCGAATGGCCAAGAAGCGCGAGAAGGCCCGCGCCCGCTAACTCGCCCTCGCTCGTCCTTCCGCCACTTTGAGTTGACCGCAGCCCGCAGCGATGTCCTGTCCCTTGCTGATGCGCAGCGTCGCGGCGATCCCATGCTCCTGCAGGACCTCGGCGAATCGCTCCATCCGCTCGACCGGCGGGCGTGCGAAGCCGCCCGGGCCGGGGTTCACGGGGATGAGATTCACGTGATAAGAGCCGAGCCCTGCTCGGCCTGTACTCGAAGGCCCGCTATCGCGGGCCTTCTGGTAGTCGGAGGTCCGGCCAAGCTTCGTTATGCGCGTCGCGAGCTCGATCGCATCACGCTCAGCGTCATTCACGCCTGACAGCAACACGTACTCGAAGGTGACGCGGCGGTTCGTCTTCTCGACGTAGCGCTTCGACGCGGCGAGGATTTCGTCGACGCCCCAGCGCTTGTTCGATGGGACGATCGAGAACCGGATGCGATCGTTCGGTGCGTGCAGGGACACCGCGAGGTTCATCGGTAGATCGAGCGCCGCGAGCTCGTCCATCTGCGGCACAAGACCGACCGTCGAGATCGTGACGCGGCGTGGGCTGATCCCAAAGAGCTCGGGATCGATGAGCATCTTCACCGCCGTGACCGTTGCGTCGAGGTTGGCAAGCGGCTCGCCCATGCCCATCGCGACGACGTGCGAGACCCGCTCGCCCTTCGCGATCAGCTCGCGCTGCCAATGGCGGATCTGGTCGACGATCTCGCCGGTGGTGAGATTGCGGACGAGGCCCATCTCGCCGGTCGCGCAGAACGCGCACGCCATCGGGCAACCCGCCTGCGTCGAGAAGCACACCGAGTTCCGCGCACCGTGATGCGGCATGAGCACGGACTCGATGTGGTGCCCATCGTGGAGACGAAGGAGCACCTTCCGCGTCTCGCCGTCGGCGCTCTCGATCTCGCGCACGGGCTCGACCGCGCTCCAGCGGAAGCTCTGCGCGAGCGCTGCGCGTAGCGCGGCCGGCAGGTCCGTCAGCCCGCTCCAGTCGTCCGCGGTGCCGCGCGCGACCTGACGGCGGATCTGCTTCGCGCGATATGCGGGCTCGCCGCGCTCGCGAAGCCACACGACGAGCGCGTTCTCGCTGACGTCGGTGATCGCCGGGCGCGATTCCTTCACCGTCCGAGCGTACCGGGCTAGCGCTTGCGTGCGGTCCAGATCTCCTCGGCTGGCCATTTCCGAGCCCAGCTCGGATCGACATAACCGTAGAAGTCGTGCCGCTTCGACTCCGCAGTGGCGTACACGTCGATGAGCTTCTCGATCTCGAAGCCTGCCGCGCGGAGGCGGTCGATCCATTCGCCGTGTGAGAGGTGAAACTCGACACCGAGCTCACCGGGCCATTCGAATCGGTACATGTCCTTCTGCGGTCGTTCGAGCCGTTCCGTCACGTCGCCGACATCAGGCGTCGCGAGTATCGCGGTCATCGAGTTGGTCATGAACACGAGGCGCCCGCGCGCTCGTAGCAGACGGGCGGCTTCGGGCAGCCACAACGCCGGATCAGCCCAAAGCGATGCGCCGTACTCGGAGAACGCGAGATCGAACGACGCGTCCGGCAACGGCACGAGCTCACCCGGCGCCTCCACGAGCGGGAATCTGATGCCCGTGCTCTCCTGCATCCGCCGCGCGGTCGCGAGCTGCGCGGGAGTCGGATCGACTCCGACCGGCCGCGCGCCGCGTTTTGCGAGGCGCGCTGAGAAATAGGCCGTACCGCAGCCCAGCTCGACGACGTCGAGCCCGCGAACGTCGCCGAGTGGTGATCCCAGGTCAGACTCGCGGACGCCGAAGATGCCCCAACGAAGGTCGCCTTCAGCCCACGTGTCTGCCCGAGCGCCGTCGTCGAGCCGATCGCGATTGTTCTTCGTCCAGTGGGCGATGTTGGCTGCGATCGAGTCCGGACGCTGTCGCATCGGCTGAGCCTACGGCTCAGCTCGGGACGCGCGAGCTGTCGAGGTCACGCGCGCCGCGCGCCCAGTCCGCGCCCGGCATCGTGCGCTTACCCGCAGGACGCACCTCGTCGAGCCGCACCCATCCCGCGCCCGCCGCGACGTGCGGCATTCCTTCGCGCACGCGAACCGTCCCGTTTTGCTCCGGCGTCCCGCCGGCGACGGTCGCGCGAACGATGACCAGACGCTGTCCTTTGATCGTGGTGTGGGCGCCCGGCTGTGGCGACATCGCACGAACGCGGCGCGCGATCTCGTCCGCGGGCCTCGTCCAATCGATGAGGCCGTCCGCCGTCGTGAGCTTCGGCGCGACGGTCGCGTGCTCCTCGTTCTGCGGCCGGCCCCGCAGCTCGCCGCGCAGGTAACGCCCCAGATCGCGCTCGAGCGTGCGTGCGCCGAGCGCCGCGAGACGCGCGGTCAGCTCGCCGGCGGTCTCGTCGGGAGCGATCTGCGTCCGCTCTTGCGAGAGGATCGGACCCGCGTCGAGCGTCGGCGTTCCCTCCATCAAGGTGATGCCCGTCTCGCGGTCGCCCGCGAGGATCGCGCGCGCGACCGGCGCGGCGCCGCGCCAGCGCGGCAGAAGGCTCGCGTGCACGTTCACCGCGCGCTTGCGCGCCGCGTCGATGAGCGCCGCAGGGATGAGGTTGCCGTACGCCACCCACACGAGCGCGTCCGGCCGATGTCGCACGATCTCTTCGACCGCATCGCGTCCCAGACGCGCCGGCTGCAGCACCGGCACGCCGAGCACCAACGCGCGCGCCTTCACCGGCGGCACGGAAAGACGGCCCCGATCACCGCGGCGGTCGGGCTGCGTGGCCACCGCGATGAGGTCGATCGCGCCAGACTCCGCGAGGCGCGCGAGCGCGTCGAGCGACGGCACGGCGAAGTCGGGCGTCCCGAAGAAGACGACGCGCGCGCTCAAGCGGTCTCTCGCTGCGTCTCCTCCTCGGATTCGACGGGATGCAGATCGTCACGAGACTTCAGTCGATCGACGTAGAGGACGCCCGCAAGGTGTTCGGTCTCGTGGATCATGCACTGCGCCCCGAACTCCTCGCCCTCGACGGTGAAGCGCTTTCCCGCCACGTCGGTCGCGACGAGACGCGCGGCGACCGGGCGCTCGAGCATCCCGTACAGACCCCGGACCGAGAGGCATCCCTCGGACGTCTCTTCGACCTGATCGCTCACCCATTCGAGCTCGGGTTCGATCGCGACGACGCCCGCGTCGTCCACGTCCATGATGGCGACGCGGAGCGCCACGCCGATCTGCGGCGCCGCGATACCGACGCCGCGAGCGACGACCATCGACGCGAACATGCGCGCGACGAGCGCTTCCATATCGCTGCGCGGCAGTCGCGGCTTCTTTGCTGGTGCGTGCAGCACCGGGTCGCCGATCTGACGGACGTTCACCGCATTCTTCGCCACGAACTCCTGCGAGGACCACTTCGCGCGACGGCCTGCATCGATGCGCCACGGCGCTCCCTTGGCGATGCGTAGTCGCGGCGGCGGTGGCGGCGGACTCTGCTCTTCTTGCTCCTCGGTCATGACAGAAGTGTGAGCGACGAGCGATTCACTCGCGAGGAGCGAACTCCACGAGCGGGGTCGAGGCGGCGAGCTGCAGGCCGCCCGAAGGGCGGGCCGAAGCGAGCGCGAAACATCAGAGCAGTGTCACCGGGTCAACGTCGACCGTCCACTCCGCGCTGGGCGGAACGCGATCGAGCAGCGCGAGCGGATCGTGACCGCGAAGGATGACCTGCATGCGGTACGCGCCCGCGCGCTTTGCCGCGAACGCAGGCGCGGGACCGAAGACCTCCGCATCCGTACGCGCCTCCGCGCGGAGTGTGCTCGCGAGCACCTCGGCGCGCCTCGTCACCGTATCGGCGCGCTTCGCCTGGGTCTGCAGCAGCACGAGCCGCCCGAACGGTGGATAGCCGAAGCGCTCGCGTCCCGCGAGCTCGGCCTTCGCGAACGACACGTAATCGTGCGCAGCGGCGGCGCGGATCGCGTAGTGATCAGGGAGGTACGTCTGCACGATGCCCTGCCCACCCGCCGCGCCGCGCCCAGATCGCCCGAGCACCTGCACGAGCAATTCGAAGGTGCGCTCGGCCGATGTGAAGTCGGGAAGGTTGAGCACGGTGTCGGCGTTCACGACGCCCACGAGCGAAACGCCGGGAAGGTCGAACCCTTTCGCGACCATCTGCGTGCCGACGATCACCTGCGCGCGGCCACTGCGCATTTTCTCGAAGAGCGCCGCATGCGTGCCCTTCGCACGCACCGCGTCGCGGTCGAGTCGCACCAGCGACGCGCCGGGGACAGCAGCGCGCACATCGTCCTCGACGCGCTGCGTACCCACGCCGAGATGCCGGATGCGCGTGCCCCCGCACTGCGGGCACACCGTCGGAGGTGTGGCGCGACGGCCGCAGCGATGGCAGACCAGCGAGCCGTCGACGTGATAGGCGAAGGGGATCTCGCACGCGGGGCACGACGCGATGTAGCCGCAGTCGCGGCAGAGCACGACCGTCGCGAACCCGCGGCGGTTGAGGTAGAGGATGGCCTGCTCGCCGCGCGAGACTGTGCGCCGCAACGCGACGGTGAGCGCGCGCGAGAGCGTGCCGCGATTGCCGGCGCGCAGCTCGAGACGAAGGTCGACGATCGTCGTTGGCGGCATCACGAGGTCGCTGACGCGCTCCGGCAGCGTGAGCAGACGCAGGGCGCCGGTCGTGGCGGCGTGATACGTGACGACGCGCGGCGTCGCGCTGCCCAGGACGACGACGCCACTGGCAAGGCCCCCGAGCGCGAGAGCGGTGTCGACGGCGTGGTAGCGCGGGGACGACTCCTGTTTGTACGACGGCTCCTGCTCCTCGTCGACGATGACAAGCCCCGGATGTTCGAGCGGCGCGAAGAGCGCGGACCGCGAGCCGACGACGACATCGGCCACGCCGTCGAGGATGCGTCGCCATTCGTCGAACCGCTCGCCCGCGCTCAGCGCCGAGTGAAGGAGCGCGACGCGATCGCCGAAACGCGCGACGAAGCGCGCCACGACCTGGGCGGTGAGGGCGATCTCCGGCACAAGCACGATGACGCCGAGCCCGCGTCGCAGCGCTTCCGTCGAGGCGCGCAGGTAGACCTCGGTCTTCCCGCTCGCGGTCACACCGTGGAGCAGGAACGCGTCGCCGCGACCGAGCCGCGCGATGATCGCGTCGAGAGCGGCAGCTTGGCCGGGGGTCGCGGGGGCGTCGCGCACCGAGTCGTCCTCGGTAAGCGCGAACTCGCGAGGCACGCGCCGGACCGCGCGCGCGCCTTCGGTGGCAAGACCGCGTCGCGCGAGCGCGCGTGCGGCGATCGCGGAGCCGCCGGCGTCTGCGAGCTCCGCGCCCGTGCGCGCGCCGAGCGATAGCGCGCGCAGCGTCGCGAGTTGCCGCGCGCCGAGGCGGCCGTCGCCACCCGCGAGTGCCGCCGCGCCCTCGGGGGTCGATGCGAAGACCGCCTCTCGTCGTTCGCCCTTCGCTGCGGGCAGCGCCACGCGGGCGCGGCCCGCGAGCGCGGGCGGGAGCATGGCGCGCACCGCGTCCGCGAGCCCGGTTCGGTACTGCTCGGCGATCCACGCCGCGAGCGCGAGCTGATGTGGGCGGAGCAGCGGGAGCGGATGCACGAGCGCATCGATCGGGCGCAGCGTTCCTTCGAACGGTGCATCGAGCGCGACGACAACGCCCGCGACGGCGCGCGGCCCGAAGCCGACACGAACGAGGTGACCTGGTGCCAGCTCGAGACCGTCAGGAATGGAATAGCTGAAGGTGCGGGCCGGTCCGCGGATGCCCGCGAACACCGCGACCTGCGCGGTGCGGCTCACAAGTCGTAATGGCGGGGCTTCCTGGTCTCTTCCCTGATGATCTTGGCGATCTCGTCCACGGTCCTGTCGAGCTTCCCGTCCTCGTTCACCACGACGTAGTCGTATTCAGGCGCCGCCGCCATCTCGATCTCCGCATTCCGCAGACGCACGGCGCGCTGCTCCGGCGTCTCGGTGCCGCGGTGTTCGAGACGACGCTGCAGCGCTTCGATCGACGGCGGCATGATGAAGATGGTCAGCGCCTCCGGCAGCTGCGACTTGATCTTTCGCATACCTTGCGGATCGGGCTTGACGATGACGATCCTATGGCTGCTCAGCGTGTCGCCGAGGATGTCGCGGCGTACGCCTTTGAACTCGCCGTGCACGATCGACCACTCGAAGAAATTGCCGGCCTCGATCTCCTGGCGGAACTTCTCGGGCGAGTAGAAGTAGTAGCGCACCCCGTCGGCCTCACCGGGCCGGGGCTTGCGGCTCGTCGCGGTCACATAGACGACCGCGTCGTCAAGCTTTTGCACGAGCTCGTCGATGACGACGTCCTTCCCCGCACCGGACGGCGCCGAGATGATGACGAGCAGACCCTTGCCGTCGATCCCCGTCACGGCGGACGCACCTCGGTAAAGAGCGGGTCGATGACGAGCGGTGGTCCGAGCTTCGCGAGGTAGCTCGCGAGATCCGCGGGGAGAGAGGCGGTGAACGTGCGCTCACCGCCGTGCGGCAGACGGACCGTGAGCCGCCACGCGTGCAGGAACTGACGCTCGAGCCCGCTCGTGTCGCCGCGCCGTCCGTACACCGGGTCGCCAACGATAGGGAAATGCGCGTACGCGAGGTGCACTCGGATCTGATGCGTGCGACCCGTGAGCGGCCGGACGTGCAGCAGCGCGAGCTTGTCCTTGCCGCTCATCCACGCCGCGATGCGGCGGAAGCGCGTCGTCGCCTCGCGGCCGCTGCCGCGCACGACGACACGCCGGCGATCGTCGGGGTCGCGCACCAGCGGCGCTTCCACGACCGTCTCGGTCGGCCCGGGGTCACCCCACACGAGCGCGAGGTACTCCTTGCCGAATCGCTGCTGCTGCAGCTGGCGCGAGAGCGCGAGCTGTGCGACGTCGGTCTTCGCGATGACCATCACTCCGCTCGTGTCTTTGTCGAGCCGGTGGACGATGCCCGGCCGTCCCGATTCGCGCCCGGTCCGCGATTCGATGCGCGCGAGCATCGCGTTCACGAGCGTCCCCGTGTTGTGCCCGTACGCGGGATGCACGACGAGCCCCGCGGGCTTGTTCACGACGATCGCATCCTCGTCCTCATAGAGGATCTCGACAGGGATGTCCTCCGCGCGAAGCACCGCGTCGGGCTCGGCCGCCGGCACCTCGACCGTCAGCTCCTGCCCCTTGCGCAGCTTGTACGACGGCTCGACGGGCTCGCCGTCTACGCGCACGCGACCCTCGCGCGCGAGACGTTGGAGCGCGCTGCGGGACAGGAGGCTGTGGCTCGCGAGATATTTGTCGACGCGCTCGCCGCTCGCATCCACGTGCAGCGCGATGCGCTGCTCGTCTGGGTTCATGCGGCGCGCGCGGTCTTCCCCGCCGACCTGCGGTCCTCCTGCCAAAGCAGGAACGACACGAAGATGATGCCGAGCACGATGGACGAGTCCGCGACGTTGAACGCCCAGAAACGCCAGCCGCCCGGGATACCGACGTCGACGAAGTCGACGACGTATCCCTGGCCAATGCGGTCGACGAGATTCCCCAGCGCGCCGCCGAGCTGCATCCCGAGCGTGAGCGCGATGAACGGAGACGCGCTCGCGATCTGGCGGTAGTAGTAGAGGATCGCCACGACCGCGAGCACTGATAGCACCGAGAGCAGCGTCGTGCGTTCGGGAAGCAGTCCGAAGGCGGCGCCGCTGTTCTGCGTGTGGACGATGCGCACGAGGTCGTCGATCACCGGGCGTCCCTCATATACCGGGATGTTCGTCTCGACCCACGCCTTCGTGAGCCGATCGAGGACGAAGACGACGACCGCGACGCCGCCGATGAGCGCGAGCCGGCGAAGCTGGATCAAATGACCATCCCGCCGTCGATCTGCAGCACCTGACCGGTGATGTAGGCGGCCTCCTCAGAGACGAGGAAGGCGATCGCGTTCGCGACGTCGTCGACGGTGCCGAAGCGACCGAGCGGGATCTGCTTGAGGATCGTCTCCTCCATCTGCTTGAGCAGCGCTTTCGTGAGATCCGTCGGGACGAATCCCGGGGCGACGGCGTTGCAGGTGATGTTGCGCGTCGCCATCTCGCGCGCGACCGTCTTGGTGAAGCCGATGAGCCCCGCCTTCGCCGAGGCGTAGTTCGCCTGACCCATGTTCCCCGCGACGCCGGCGACGGACGAGACGTTCACGATGCGACCGAACCGCGCCTTCATCATCGGCCTCATGGCGGCGCGCGTGACGAGGAACGCACCGCGAAGGTTGAGGTCGATCACCGCGTCCCACTGCTCCGCTGTCATGCGGATCAGCAGGTCATCTCGCGTCGTGCCGGCGTTGTTCACGAGGATGTCGAGCTTCCCGCCGCCGAACGTGACCGCGTCCTTCACGACGCGATCGGCATCGGCCTCGACCGAAACGTCGCCCTGCACGAGCGTCGCGCTCGAGCCCGCCTCCTCGATCGCGCGCTTCGCCTCCTCTGCCGCATCGACGTTGCCCTTGTAGTTCACGGCGATCTTCGCGCCGTCCTTCGCAAGGCGGACCGCGGTGGCGCGGCCGATCCCACGCGATGCACCAGTGATGAGCGCGGTGCGGCCCTCGAGTCTGGTCACGCGGTCATGATGCCCGGTCCCGCGGGCGTGGGCTCAGGCCTTGACGAAGATCAGCGAGGCGTTGTGACCGCCGAAACCCATGCTGTTCGACAGCGCGGTGCGGATGGACTTCGCGCGTGCGTCGTTGGGCACGTAGTCGAGATCGAGCTGCGGATCGGGCGTCGTGTAGTTGATCGTCGGCGGGATGCAGCCCTCGCGCAGCGCGAGGAGGCACGCGATCGCCTCGAACGCGCCGGCAGCGCCAAGGAGGTGCCCGCTCATCGACTTCGTCGACGACACCATGAGCTTGTACGCGTGTTCCCCGAAGACCTGCTTGATCGCGGACGTCTCCTCGCGATCGTTGGGCTGCGTCGACGTGCCGTGCGCGTTGATGTAGTCGATCTCTGCCGGCTTCATACCCGCTTCATCGAGGGCCATGCGCATCGCGCGAGCGTTGCCCTCGCCCTCAGGCGACGGCGACGTGATGTGGTACGCGTCCGCGGTCGCTCCGTAGCCGACGAGCTCGCCGTAGATGCGCGCTCCGCGCTGCTTCGCGTGCTCGCGCTCCTCGATGACGACGACCGCGCCGCCCTCCGACAGCACGAAGCCGTCGCGATCCTTGTCGAACGGACGCGAAGCGTGCTCGGGGTCGGCGTTGCGCCGGCTCATGGCGTGCATCGTCGAGAAGGCGCCGATCGCGAGCGGCAGCACCGCCGCCTCCGCCCCGCCCGTCACCATGACGTCCGCCTGGCCGCGGCGGATGATCTCGCCGCACTCGCCGATCGCGTGTGAACTCGACGCGCATGCGGACACGTGCGTGAGGCTTGGGCCTTTGAGGCCGAACTGCATGGAGACCTGCGCCGACGCCGCGTTCGCCATGAGCATGGGCACCAGGAACGGCGAGAGCCGGCTGGGGCCGCGCTCTTCCATGAGCAGCACCTCGCGAATGAGCGTCTCGAGGCCGCCGACACCGGTCGCGATCGCGGTGCCGACGCGCTCGGGGTCCCTCACTGTCTCGAGCCCCGCGTCCTTGAGCGCCTGCGACGCGGCCGCGACGCCCAGGTGCGTGAAGCGATCGGTGCGCCGGACCTCCTTGCGGTCCATGTACTGCGTCGCCTCGAAGCCCTTCACCTCGCCTGCGATCTGCGTTTCGTACGGCGCCGGATCGAAGCGGCTGATGCGCGCGATCCCGCTGCGCCCGTGCGTGAGCGCGTCCCAGTTGCTCGCGACGTCGAGCCCGAGTGGCGTGACCATGCCCATGCCGGTCACGACGACGCGCCGGGTCATCGAGCGCGGACCGCCGCCGCCTTTGCCCGGAGTGATGCGATCGCTTTCGCCACGGATGCGTTATCCGTGACGTTGACGAGGCCAACGTCGGCGATGCGCTTTACGAGGCCGTTCACGACCGGCCCGCCGCCGAACTCGACGAAGGTCGAGGCGCCGCGCTCGACCATGAAGCGGACGGACTTCAGCCACTCGACGCGCTGTGAGAGATGCCGCACGAGCGCGTCGGGGATGGCAGACACATTGGGGTGCGGAAGACCGCTGATGTTCGCCACGATCGGCACCACGGGCTCGCGGAAGCGCAGCGTCTGCATGAACGAGCGCAGGTCGTCGCCGATCCTCCCCATCGCGGGGAAGTGGAACGGCGCGGAGATGCGCAGCGGGACGACCTTGCGCGCGCCACCCGCGGCGAGCGCCTCCGTCACCCGCCGGATGCCCTCCTCGTCGCCGGCGATCGTGACCTGGTTCGGCCCGTTGTCGTTCGCGACGACGACGCGACCTTCCTCAGAGACCGTCCGGCGGATCGTCGCCTCGACGTCAGCGGCGCTCATGCCGACAATGGCGGCCATCGAGCCCTGCGCACCACGCGTCGCGGCGAGGTGGCCGCGGATCGCGACGAGGCGCAGCGCGTCTGAGAACGGCAGCACTCCCGCGACGACCAGGGCAGAGAACTCGCCAAGCGAGTGCCCCGCGACGAACGAGGGACGCATCTGCTCCGGCAGCGCGAGCACGCCTCGCGGCTCGCTGCCGTCGGTCACGCGGCGGCCGATCTTCTGGTTCACCGATTCGACCATCGCCTCGAAGAGCGCGACGCTCGTCGTCAGGATCGCGGGTTGCGCGACGGTCGTGTCGTTGAGCTTCTCCGCGGGACCCTCGAAACAGATCTTCGTCAGCGGATAGCCCAAAACACGATCGGCCTCGTCGAAGACAGCGCGCGCGGCGGGCGACGACTCATATGCGGAGCGGCCCATGCCGACGAGCTGCGAGCCTTGTCCGGGGAACACGAACGCCAGTGCTGATGACATCGGGGAGCACAACGGTAGCAGCCGGACAGACGCACGTCGAGAGGCTGTTGATAATTCGGTTACAGTACCGCTGCAATGAATTCACGACGGTACGTCCAACGCGAGCGTGCGCGCCGCACCGCGCGAACTGCGACCGCCATCGAGAACGCGGCGCTTCGCGAGGTCGCGCGTCGTGGCTATCCGGATCTTCGCGTCACCGACGTCGCGCGCCGCGCGCACGTCTCGACGCGGACGGTGTATCTGCACGCGACGTCGAAGGAGCGCTTGGTCGAGCAGGCGCTGCGGCGTCGCGGCGCCTCCCTCATCTCGCGCGTTGAACGCTGGCGTCCCCGAGGCGACACGCCCGAGCAGATCCTCGACGAGATGGTCGCGTTGCACGAGCGCGAGTACCGCGGCGAGTCATCGCTCCTGCTGGAGACGCTCGTCGACGGCGCGCTCCCACGCGCCGTCGCGCGACTCCTCCGTGATCTCGACGGCGTCCGCCTCGCGGTCATCGCACGCACGATGACTGACCTGGCGCATCGCGGCGCTCTCCGCGTGCGTACCCAGGACGCCGTCGCGCTGGCGCACGCTCTCCTTTCTTATCCGACGTGGCGGACCGCGCTCACCGGCCCGGC
>VBJD01000087.1 GCA_005887995.1 Chloroflexota bacterium | reverse complement strand
CGGGGATGGACGTCGATGCGCTCATCTACTCGCTCATCGTCGTCGTGGTCGGCGGGCTCGGCACGCTTTCGGGTGCCATCGCCGGCGGCGCGCTCGTCGGACCCGCGGACACGTTCGGCAAGGTCCTCTTCCCTCAGTTCGCGCTCGCGCTCATCTTCGCGATCGTGGCGTTCGTCCTGTTGCTGCGGCCGACCGGCCTCCTCGGCCGCGTGCGCATCGCGCGATGAGGCGCGGTGCGCTCATCGCGGGCGCTGCCGTCGCCGCGCTCGCGCTGGTCACGTTCCCGGTCTGGACCAGTGAGTGGGAGTCATCGCGCTACGCGACGACGGTCCTGCGGGACATGCTCGTCCTCGCGATCCTCGCGCTCTCGCTCGATCTCCTAGTCGGCTCAGCCGGGCTGCCGTCCCTCGGCCACGCTGCCTTCTTCGGCGCAGGCGCGTACGCAGCCGCGGTCACGATGGCTCGCCTCGGGAGCGATGAGCTGCTCGTCGGTCTCGGCGCGGCGATCGTGGCGTCCGCGCTCCTGTCGCTCGTGATCGGGCTCTTCGCCGTGCGTGCGGCGGGGATCTTCTTCCTCATGCTCACGCTCGCGTTCGCGCAGATGGTCTTCGCCGTCGCGTTCCAGGCGACGGAGCTCACCGGGGGCTCTAACGGCCTTCCCGGCGTGCGCCGCCCTCGGCTGCTCGGGCTCGACTTCAACGCGCCCGATGCGCTGTTCGAGCTCGTCGCGACGACCTTCGTCGTCGTCGTGCTGCTGCTCTGGCGGATCCGCACGTCCGCCTACGGGCTCGCGCTCGTCGGCGTGCGCGAGAACGAGCGGCGCATGCGCGCGCTCGGCTATGACGCGACGCGGCTCAAGCTGTCGGCGTTCGTCCTCGCGGGCGCGATCGCCGGGGTCGCCGGCGCGCTCTCGGGGTGGTCGCTCCGCTTTGTATCGACCAACGACGTCGGCATCGGACGCTCGATCGAGGCGTTCGTGTCCGTGCTCATCGGGGGCACCGCGACGCTGCTCGGTCCGGCGATCGGTGCGGTCGTCGTGCTCTATGTCGAGCGCGTGCTGCCGTCATCGATCCCCTTCGCCGAGACGGTGCTCGGACTCCTCTTCATCGCCTTCGTCGTCGCGGCACGCCAGGGCATCGTCGGCGTCGCACGCGCCGCGTACGCGCGAGCGCGTCCGGCGCCGGCACGCGCTTCGTGAACGGCACACCGCTGCTGACGACGCACGACCTCCGCCGCGAGTTCGGAGGGGTGAAGGCGCTCGACGGCGTGTCGCTCAGCGTGGCTGCGGGCGAGCGCCGCGCGATCATCGGCCCGAACGGGGCCGGGAAGACGACGCTCTTCAACATCCTCACCGGCGAGCTCGACCCGACATCGGGCTCGGTGGCCCTCGCCGGCGAGGACGTCACGCGACGGGCGCCGCACGAGCTGGCGCGCCGCGGCGTCGCCCGTATGTATCAGCGCAACGAGCTGTTCGAGCCCTTAGCTGCCGCGGAGAACGTCCTCCTCGCGGTGGGCGCGGCGCGCGGACCGTACCGTCCGTTCACGTCGCCACAACCTGACGACCGCGCCGCCGCGCGCGAGTTGCTCGCGCGCGTTGGCATCGCAGAGCGCGCCGACGTCGCCGCGCCGATCGCTCACCGTTGTCATCGTCGAGCACGACATGGATGTCGTGTTCCGCCTCGCGGACCGCATCAGCGTGCTCCACGAGGGCCGCGTGCTCGCCGATGGCACGCCTGCCGAGGTGCGCGGCGACCGCACGGTGAACGAGGTCTATCTCGGGAAGGTCGTCGCGTGACGGCCGCGCTCGAGGTGCACGACCTGCACGCGTACTACGGCGAGAGCCACGTCCTGCAAGGCGTCTCGCTCGATGCCGCTGAGAGCGAGTGCGTCGCGATCCTCGGCCGCAACGGCGCGGGTAAGACGACGACGATCTCGTCCATCGTCGGCTTCGTGCGCCCGCGCAGCGGCAGCGTGCGGCTGCGTGGCGCCGAGATCGCCGGGCTCTCACCGCACCGTATCGCGCGCGCGGGATTGAGCCTCGTTCCCCAGGGGCGGCGCGTCTTCGCGGATCTCAGCGTGCGCGAGAACCTGCAGCTCACGGCCCACGCGCGCCGCGACGGCTGGGATCTCGAGCGCGTGTTGGCTCTCTTCCCAGCGCTTGTGCGCCGGCTCGACGCGTTCGGCGATCAGCTCTCCGGTGGCGAACAGCAGATGCTGGCGATCGGTCGCGCGCTCATGCGCAACCCGCGTGTCTTGTTGCTCGACGAGCCGTCGGAGGGTCTCGCGCCGAAGATCGTCGACGAGGTGGGGGAGGCGCTCGTCCGGCTCCGCGAGAGCGGCATCGCGCTCCTGCTCGTGGAGCAGAACCTCGCGCTCGCGACGCGCGTCGCGCAGCGCGTCTACGTCATGAACAAGGGCACGATCGTCTTCAGTGGCACCGCCGCGGATCTCGCGGGCTCGCGTGAGATCGAGGCGCGTTATCTCGGGGTCTAGCGACACCTAGCGCTTCCCTCCGCGCGGCTGCGGCAACCGGTCGGCCTCCTGGAGCGAGCGACGCAGGAGGTACTCGATCTGCGCGTTGACGCTGCGCAGCTCGTCGCTCGCCCACCGCTGTAGTGCCTCGTGCGTGTCCGGATCGATCCGAAGAAGCACGGGCTTCTTCTTGTCGGCCACGACTACGTGTACAGCGTTCCCGTGTTCACGACCGGCTGCGTGTTCTGCTCCGAGCAGAGGACGACGAGGAGGTTGCTCACCATGGCGGCCTTCCGCTCCTCGTCAAGCTCGACGACGCTGCGCTTGCTGAGCTCGTCGAGGGCCATCTCGACCATCCCGACCGCGCCCTCGACGATGCGCGTCCGCGCGGCCACGACGGCGCTCGCCTGCTGCCGACGCAGCATGGCCTGCGCGATCTCCGGCGCGTACGCGGTAGTCATCGACTTGGAAGACCGCTTCAGCCGTCTCGACGACCCGCCAGACCACGATGGCCGCGATCTCGACGGGGTTGCCGTCGTGGTCGTTGACCTTGAGCTTCGAGCTCTCGAAGTTGCGGATGCGCAGTGACACCCGCCGGCGCGGGAAGGCGAACGGATTCACCCACCAGAACCCCGCCTGGTGGATCGTGCCGGCGTACGAGCCGAGGACCTGCAGCACGCGGGACTCATTGGGACTGACCGGCGTCAGGCCGAACAGCCCGACGAACGCGACCACGAAGACGAGCACGGCCGTGCCCGCCATCCACCACTCTTTCGCCAGGATGCGGTCGACGAACAACCAGATGCTGAAGATCTCGAGCGCGAGGAAGACCACGAGCATGAGGACGCCGGGCAATGTTGTGGCGCGCTGTTCGCGGATCATCTGCTCCCCCATTCGCGTACTTGCATTAATATTGCAGAATGATATATTAACCAGAAAAGGATGCAGAAGCAGTCCCACGGTCTGGCCGCTGACCATGGCCGCGTGGAGCTGCCGGGTCCCGCCGAGGACATCGCCTGCATGCGGGCCGCGCTCGACGAAGCGCGGGCCGCCGTCGAGCACGAGGACGTGCCGATCGGCGCGGTCATCGTGCGCGGCGGCGAGGTCATCGCTCGCGCCCGTAACCGTCGCGAGGAGGCCCGCGATCCCACGGGCCACGCTGAGATCCTCGCGCTGCGCGAGGCAGGGGAGCGCGTCGGCTCCTGGCGGCTGACGGATTGCGCGATGTACGTGACGCTCGAGCCGTGCGTCATGTGCGCCGGTGCGATCGTGCTCGCGCGCGTGCCGCTCGTGGTGTTCGGCGCGCCGGATCCCAAGGCCGGCGCGGTGATCTCGGTCGCCAACGTCTTTGACGAGCGAAAGCTCAACCACCATCCCCGCTGGCGGACGGGCGTGCTCCGCGAGGAGTGCGAGCGCGTCCTACGCGACTTCTTCGCGAGCCATCGCCCTGCTGCGGACGAGTAGCGCGCGGCCGCTTCCTCGCTCGCTCCGGCCGCCTCGCTATTCTTCGGGTCGATGGCGGACCTAGCCGCGGTCGCGAAGACGCTCGTCGCTCCAGGCAAGGGGATCCTCGCCGCCGATGAGAGCACGAGCACCATCAAACGGCGTTTCGATGCGATCGGCGTTGAGAACAACGAGGAAAACCGGCGTTCGTACCGCGAGCTCCTCTTCCGCACACCGGGCATGGGCAAGTACATCAGCGGCGTGATCCTCTACGACGAGACGATCCGCCAGAAGGCATCGGATGGCACGCCGCTCGTCAAGGTGCTGACCGATCAGGGCGTCATCCCCGGCATCAAGGTCGACATCGGCGCGAAGCCGCTCGCGAAGTCTCCGAAGGAGACCGTGACCGAAGGCCTCGACGGGTTGCGCGAGCGACTCGCCGAGTACAAGAAGCTCGGCGCGCAGTTCAGCAAGTGGCGCGCGGTCATCAACATCGAGGGCGAAGACATCCCGTCGCTGTACTCGATCCGCGTGAATTCGCACGCGCTCGCGCGCTATGCCGCGCTGAGCCAGGAGGCGGGCATCGTGCCGATCGTCGAGCCCGAGGTCCTCATGGACGGTGATCACTCCATCGATCGCTGCTACGAGGTGAGCGTGCGGGCGCTGCGCACCGTGTTCAATCAGCTGGCGTCGCAGCGCGTGGACTTCGACGGCATGCTGCTCAAGCCCGCGATGGTCCTCTCGGGCAAGGACGCGCGCGATCGTGCGCCGGCGGAGACGGTGGCGCGGTACACGCTCCACTGCTTCCTGAGCTCTGTACCGGCGATGGTGCCGGGCATCGTGTTCCTCTCGGGTGGCCAGTCCGACGGCGAAGCCACGGTGAACCTCGACGCGATCAACCGCCGGGCGGCGGAGATCGGCGGCGTGCCGTGGCAGCTCTCCTTCTCATACGGCCGCGGCCTGCAGGCCGCTCCGCAGAAGGCGTGGTCGGGGAAGAAGGAGAACATCGTCGCAGCGCAGCGAGCGTTCGCACATCGTTCGCGCGTCACGTCGGCGGCGCGCAACGGCGAATACGACGCCGAGATGGAGAAGGAGCCCGCGCCGGTCTAGGTCTAGGCCGGAGCGACCGCGGGGACCAGCTCGTTCCGCCGAGCCGGACTGATGCGCAGCGCGAGCGACACCGCGATGAATCCCATTACCGCGGCCGAGATGAACATCAGGTGATAGTTACCGAGCACGTTGTGCGCGAAGCCCCCGGCGAACGCCGCGAGCGCCGCACCGCACATGTGCGAGAAGAAGATCCAGCCGTACAACTGACCGAGTGAGGCGCGCCCGAAGATCTGCGCCGTGAGGTTCGCCGTCGGCGGGACGGTGGCGATCCAGTCGAGCCCGTAGAGGACGGCGAACGCGTACAGCCACTGGCCCTCGTAGATGAACGGCAACGCCATGAGCGACAGCGCGCGGAAGCCGTAGTAGGCCGCGAGCAGCTTGCGGTTGTCGTAGCGATCGGACAGCCACCCGGACGCAAGCGTGCCGACGATGTTCATGGAGCCCATGAGGCCCACCGCCGTGCCGGACGTCACGGCGGTGAAGCCATGCTCCATCGCGTGCGGGATGAGGTGCGTGCCGACGAGGCCATTGGACGTGTAGCCGCAGATGAAGAAGGAGCCCGCGAGGAGCCAGAAGTCGCGATCGCGCAACGCGGCGCGAAGCGGTGTCCGACGTTGGTCCGCGGCCCGCTCCTCAGCGGAGATGGTCTCGCCCTCGCCGAGCGCGCGGGCGCCGATGTCGGCCGGGCGGTCGCGCATGAAGAGCAGCACCGGCACCGCCGCGGCGATCGACGCGACGAGCACGAGCGTCAGGCCCGAGCGCCAGCCGTCCGTCGTGGTGACGTTGAGCATCCACGGCACGAAGATGAGCTGTCCGACCGATGTCGCGGCGCCGAACAGCCCGATGACGAGGCCGCGATGGGTGCGGAACCAGCGATGCGCGACCGTCGCGCCGGTGACCTGGCTCGCGATGCCGGTGCCGACGCCGATGAGCACACCCCATAGCAGGTAGAGCTGCCACAGGTCGCGCAGCGAAAGCAGCAGATAGAGGCCGACGGCGATCATCCCGAGGCCACCGAGGAGCGCGCGGCGCGGCCCGATGCGGTCGACGAGGGTCCCGCCGATCGGCCCGCCGAGCCCGAAGGTGATGAGGCTGATCGAGACGGCGAGCGAGATGATCGCTCGGTCCCAGCCGAACTCTTGCTCGAGCGGCACGATGAAGACGCCGGGTGCCGCGCGCACCGACGATGCCGCAAGCAGCGCGACGAACGTGACCGACGTCACGACCCAGGCGTAGTGGAACCGGCGAAGCGTCACGGAGCTGTCGAGTTTAGGGAACGTGCGCGCCCTTAAACTTCTTCCCGGAGAGGTGTCCGAGTGGTTGATGGTGCCGCTCTCGAAAAGCGGTAGGCGAAAGCCTCGCGGGTTCGAATCCCGCCCTCTCCGCCGGTGCGCTATTGACGGCTAAGACGCACGCGTCCACGGCGACGGGCTTTGTTCCTCAACTCGGCCGCGCGCTTGGCTTTACGGCCGAGGATCTCGCCGCAAATCACGAAGGCCGCCTTTCGGAGCGGCAAATATTGCGATTACGACTCCAGGCGCTCTGGTACCGGCTCGTCGCCGGGGCCGCGAGCCTCGCACTCACCGTCGTGTTCGCGTGGGGCGCGTTCGGTCTCGTCGGGTCGCGATCCATGGCAGCGCTTTTGGATCTCGGATTCGCCGCGTGTGCGCTGGCGGCCGCCGCATACTTCGCGCGCCTGACCCACAGTCTCTGGCGAGGCATTGGTGAGACGCCACTGCTGCGCTATGAGGGCTACGTCAATGGTGTGGTGGTAGGCACCGAACGCCCGGGTCAGATGGGCGCGACACTCAGTCGCTTTCTGGACTGCGAGGGCCGCTTGATGAGGATCTCGCTGTCGGCCTACCAGCTCATCCCCGACGGTTCTTGGCGCATCTACTACAGCAGAAGCTTCTCGATATGGGAGAAGCGGGCCACGCTTTACGCGTATACGGCGCTGTCCATCGAGCCCGTGTCGCCCGGGACGCTCAAATCACGCCCACAGCGCGAGCTGCACTTTGACAATGCGATCGGCTTCCTATTTCTCATGCTGTTGCTTGGTGTGGTCGTCGGCCTGGTCGGCACCGGCGTCGCAGGGTTCCTCATCCTCGCGGCGATCGGCGTATTCGGCGCGAGCCTGTACGCGTTCATGATCTGGAGAGGTTTTGTCACCTAAGGCGCTGCGCACGAGTCCGGCACAATGGAGTCTCGGAGAGGTCGCATAGTGGTCTAGTGCCCCCGTCTGGAAAGCGGGTAGCCGAAAGGCTCGCGGGTTCGAATCCCGCCCTCTCCGCAGCGTGAAGCGTCGCGTCCTCCTCTTCGACGTCAACGAGACGCTCCTCGATCTCGCCGCCCTCGACGTCCACTTCGAGCGGGTCTTTGGCGACAAGCACGCGCGACGCGAATGGTTCGCGACGATGCTCCGCTCCGCGTTCCTCTTGACGATCACCGGCCCCTACCGGCCGTTCGGCGATCACTTTCGCGAAGCGCTCCGACAGACGGCCGCACGGCACGGCATCATCGTCTCGGCCGACGACGCGCAGCGGATCCTCAGCGCCGTTCGCCGCATGCCGGCGCACCCGGACGTGCGGCCAGCCCTCGAGCGCTTGCGCGACGCGGGCTTCCGTCTCGCCGCGTTCACGAACTCGACGCACGAGGTCGAGGACGCGCAACTCGAGAACGCGGGCATCCGCGACATCTTCGAGGTCGCGCTCTCAGCGGACGACGCGAAGCGGCTGAAGCCGGCGAAAGAGGCGTACGAGCGCGCCGCGAAACTCGTCGGAGTGCCGATCGCCGACGTGCGCCTCATCGCTGCGCACGACTGGGACGTCGCAGGCGCGCTGCGCGCGGGCGCCAGCGCGGCATTCGTCGCGCGCCCGGGCACGATCTGGAACGAACTCGTGGAGCGACCGGATGTGTGGGGCGTCGACCTCGAGGACGTGGCGGAGCAGATCATCGCCCGCGACTCGTAGTTCCACGGCCGCATAGTGGCTCGCGTGGGAACGTCGCTCTGGCGCCATCCCGAATTCGCCAAGCTCTGGTCCGCCTACACGATCTCGCGGCTCGGCAGCAACATCACACTGCTCGCGCTCCCACTGACGGCGGTGCTCGTTCTCGGCGCCGGTGCGACAGAGACCGGCCTGCTCGTCGCGGCACGGATGGCGGCGACGGTCGTGCCCGGGCCGCTGCTCGGCGCGTTCATCGATCGGCGAACGCGTCGGCCGGTGATGATCGCCGCGAACATCGCGAGCGCGTTCCTCATCGGTTCTATTCCCGTGGCGGCGTGGCTCGGCGCGCTCACGATGGCGCAGCTGTACGTCGTCGGCTATCTGGTGGGCGCCGCCGGCCAGGCGAACGATCTCGCGCGGCAGGCGCTCATGCCGCCGCTCATCGGACGCGACCGGCTCGTGGAAGCGAACAGCCAGATGCAGGTGTCAGGTGCGATCACGCAGATCGCCGGCCCGTCTCTCGGCGGCATCCTGGTGCAGGCGCTCACCGCGCCCATCGCGATGGCCTTCGACGCCGCGAGCTTCGTGGTCTCCGCGGTGCTTGTCGCGACCCTGCGCGTGCGCGAGGTCGTGCATCCCCGTGAAGAAGGAAAGCGCTTGTGGCACGAGGTAAGCGAAGGGCTGCGATTCGTCCGCGATCACGATCTGCTGTTCCGCTCCGTCGTCGCGATCGCGCTCGCGAACATCGAGTGGTTCGCGGTCCAGGCCGTGCTCGTCGTCTACGCGACCGATGAGCTCCGTCTTCCGCCGGCGCTGCTCGGACTCGCGCTCGCCGCGGTCGGCCCGGCATCGCTCGCCGGCGCGGCGCTCGCCATCCCGCTCGCGTCTCGCTTCGGTCTCGGGCGATTGATGATCGCCGCGCTCCTCTTCGAGGCGATCAGCCGCCTCATGCTGCCGTTCATCTCGGGCACGGCCGTACAGGCGGCGATCCTCCTCGGCGTGACGCAGGCGCTCGTCGGTGTCACCGAGGCGTTGTGGTTCGTCGGCCTACGCACTCTTCAGCAATCAGTGACGCCCGATCGGCTGCTCGGCCGCGTCGGCGCCGCATCCAACTTCGTGCAGTTCGTCGTCGCGCCGCCGGCCGCCTTCCTTGCGGGGGTGCTCGGCGATTCGATCGGACTCCGTCCGACGCTGTTTATCCAAGGTGTCATCGCCGTTGTCGCGCTCGCGTACCTCTTCGGGTCACCGATCCGTGACATGCGCTCGGTGCCGCTCGTGAGCGAAGAGCTGATCGTCGCGCCGGAGCACGGCTAACCGGTACCATCGAGATGCCGTGCTAGGCGGGGAGCTAGCGGTGCCCTGTACCCGCAATCCGCTCCAGCGGGGCTGAATCCCCTCCCAAGGTCCGGCATCGCGGTCGCAGCGTGCGTGGCGTGGCGTTGACGATCGGGTCCTGTGCAACGCCGGCCCGTGAACCCCGTCAGATCCGGAAGGAAGCAGCGGTAAGCGGCAGTCGTCGTGTGCCGCAGGCGCGCCTGATCCGAGTCGCGCGCGTGTCGTGTGCCCGAGGTGTCCTCATCGACGGAGGGTGCACGGCTACCCCTCGCTCGACCGTGCTCCTCGCACGCGCCGGAACGTGATATGCAGCCTCCTCTCTTGGAGGTACTGCAAGCATGACCGACCTGCGAGAGAAGCAACGGAAGAGCATGAACAAGTCGGTCTTCGCGTACGTCGACTCGAACGGCGAAGGCCACTTACCGCTGAACGACGAATCGCACATCCGCAACGCCATGGCACGCTTCAACCAGACCGCGTTCGAGTCGCCGACCGCGAAGCAACGCGCGGGACGCAAGATCCGTGCTGCGGCGCGCAAGCACGGGATCGAGGTCTCGTCCAAGGACAACGTCGCCAAGCCGTCGCGCACGCTTCGCGCGGTGCGCACGCGTCGCGGCATGAAGGGCGGCCGCAAGGTCGTACGACCGAAGCGCAAGACCACGACGGCCCAGCGCAAAGCAGCGCGAACCAACGTCCGCAAGGCGCAGCGCGCCCGCAGGCGCGCCGCTTAGGAGGTATTCATGGCCACTCGCGTTCGACAGGACGTCCCGGGCGACACAAAACACGAGCACGAGCATCCAGGCGAAGTCCATAGCCACGACCACTGGCACGTGACGCATCACCACGTCAGTGGTCCGATCGCCGAGTTCGAGCACAAGTCGAGCTACCACCAACACGACCACAATCACGCCGGCGTCACGCACGCGCACGAGGATCGCAGCGAGGAAAAGGAACGGAAGGACCACGAGTCGCAGGCACACACGCATGATCACAACGCTCCGACCGGACGTCGCAACGCGAATAAGTAACTCCGAGTGACCGCGACCGGATAGAGGCTGTGAGCGCATCGCTCGCAGCCTCTATCCTCGTCGGGTGCCGGAGCGCTCAGCCCTGTATCGCCGCTACCGCCCCCAAACATTCGCCGCGATCGTTGGCCAGGAACACGTCACGCGGACGCTCCGCAACGCCATCGCCTCGGGACAGGTCTCGCACGCATACCTGCTCTCTGGGTCGCGCGGCATCGGCAAGACGACGATCGCGCGACTCATCGCGAAGGCCGTCAACTGCCCGAAGGCGAAGGACGGCGAGCCCTGTGACAAATGTGAGAGCTGCGTCGCCATCCGCGAGGGCCGTTTCCTCGACCTTATCGAGATCGACGCTGCGTCGAACCGCGGCATCGACGAGATGCGCGACCTGCGGGAGAAGGTGCGTTTCGCGCCGTCGCTGGGTCAGTACAAGGTGTACGTCATCGACGAGGCGCATCAGCTGACGAGCGAGGCGTTCAACGCGCTCCTGAAGACGCTCGAGGAGCCGCCGCCCCACGCGATCTTCGTGCTCGCGACGACCGAGGCGGGGAAGATCCCAGGCACGATCGTCTCGCGCACGCAACGCTTCGACCTCCGCCGCATCCCGTACGCGGGGATGGTCAAACAGCTCGCCGCGATCTGCGAGCAGGAGAAGCTCAAGTGCGAGCCCGCCGCGCTCGAGGCGATCGCGCGGCACGCGCAGGGCTCGCTCCGCGACGCGGAGAGCATCCTCGACATGGTCGCGACCTTCTCCGACGGGTCGGTGAAGATCAAGGATGTCGACGAGCTGCTCGGCGTCTCTGAATGGGAGGAGACCGGCGCGCTCTTCGACGCCTTTGCGGCGAACGACGGCGCGGCCGGCGTGCGCCTCGTGGGCCGTCTCGTCGACGAGGGACGCGACCTGCGGCTCTTCGTTCGTCGCGCGTTCGACCACATGCGCGCGCTCGTCCTCTTGCAGTCGACGGGCAAGCCGCCGGAGACGGCGAGCGAGGGCGTCGCCGCGAAGCTAAAGGAGCAGGCGCCGAAGTTCACGCTCGAGCGTCTGGCACGCATCGCGAAGCGGCTGCTCGAGACGGAGCAGCAGCTGCGGGTCTCCGAAGGGACGCCGCTGCCGCTCGAGCTGGCGATCCTCGATCTCGTGACGAGCACGAGCGCGACATCCCCGAGCGGCCAGCCCACCGCGCCGCAGCCGACGCGCACATCGTCGGCTGCCGCATCATCCCGCCCGGCCTCGACCGCGCCGACACCGATGCGCAGTTCGACACGCGCCGAGACCGTCCCGCGCGCCGAGTCACGCGTTGCCGCGACGCGCCTTGATTCGCGCGGTGCGACGGCGACCGAGACGCGGAAGGACGCGAGTCCCGTGATCGACTTGGCGGCGCGGCGCGCCGCCGCGTCGCTCGCCATCGAGGACGTGCGTAAGGCGTGGGCCGAGCTCGTCGCCGAAGCGAAGGCGCAGAGCCTCGGCAAGGCCGCGCACTTGGTCGACGCGGAGCCGACGGCGATCGAAGGCAGCACCATCGTGATCGGCTTCGCCACCGATTTCGCGCGTGCCTTCTGGCAGGATCGCCTCCGCACGGAACTCGAGCGCGGTCTCTCGGAGCGGCTCTCCGTCGCGGTGCGTGTGCGCTGCGTCGTGCAGCCGCTCCCCGCCGGCGCACCCGAGGCGCAGGATGATCCGATGCATCGTGCCGCGCTCGAGATCTTCCGCCGTCCCGACCGCATCATGGAGATCGAATAGATGAGCGGTCGCGAGCGAGGTGCGGCTTCGCCGCGTGCGAAGACGAAGACCAAGGAATGAAGAACATGGGCGACATCGCGAAGATGGCGCAGCGGATGCAGGCCGACATGGCGAAAGCGCAGGCCGAACTCGCCGAGGCGACCGTCGAAGGCACCGCGGGTGGCGGCGCGGTCGTCATCGTCCTCAGCGGCACGCAAGAGATCAAGGACGTGCGCATCAAGAAGGACGCGGTCGATCCCGACGATGTCGAGACCTTGCAGGATCTCGTGCGCGCCGCGTTCGGCGACGCGCTCGCGAAGTCGCGCGAGCTCGCCGCGCAGCGGCTCGGCAGCGTGACCGGCGGCCTCAAGATCCCGGGGATGTGATTGCCGAGCGCCCTCGCGCGGCCGCTCGCCCGCCTCATCGACGAGCTCGGAAAGCTCCCTGGCGTCGGACCGAAGACCGCGCAGCGGCTCGCGTACCACATCCTGCGCACGCAATCCGCTGACGCCGAGGCCCTCGCGGCCGCGATCCGGTCGGTCAAGACGGACCTTCGCTACTGCTCGGTCTGCTTCAACATCGCCGAGACCGACCCGTGCGCGATCTGCTCGTCGGATGAGCGCGATGCGCGCGTCGTGTGCATCGTCGAGGAGCCCCTCGACGTGCTCGCGATCGAGCGCACCGGACAGTTCAAGGGTCGCTATCACGTGCTCCATGGCGCGATCTCACCTGTTAACGGCGTGCGCCCGGACGACCTGAAGATCGCGCAGCTCGTCGAGCGCGTGAAGCGCGGCGGCATGGAAGAGCTCATCCTCGCGACGAACCCGAATTTGGAAGGCGAAGCGACGTCGATGTATCTGGCTCAGCTGCTCGGCAACTCGGGCGTGCGCCTGACGAGGCTCGCGCGGGGGCTGCCGATGGGCGGGGATCTCGAGTACGCGGACGAGGTGACTGTCAGCCGCGCGCTCGAGGGTCGGCGCGCGCTTTAGCTCCTCGCGCTCGCCTGCGCCCGCGACTCCTGTGGGGATGGGTATCCTCCCTCTCAGCGCTCGGGGAGGTGTCGTGATGGCTCGTCTGAAGACGGCATTCGCTTCCACATTCATCTGCGCGCTGCTCGTTGCCGCGTGCGGCGGCACGACGACACCACCGACCGGCACCGGCGTCGCCGCGACGAGCGGCGCGCCGAAGGCAGACATCAAGATCGGCCTCGCGACGTCGAAGTCCGGCGCCGCGAACTTCTACAACCCGCAGCAGTCCAACGGTGCATTGCTCGCCGTCGAGCAGATCAACAACGCCGGCGGTATCAATGGGGCGAAACTGCAACTCATCATCGAAGATGACGGGTCGGCCCGCGACCAGGGCATCACCGCATTCCGCAAGTTCATCGAACAGGACAAGGTCGCTGCGATCCTCGGCCCGACGCTCTCGGCCGTCGCTGCGGGCGCGCACCCGGTGGCGCAGCAGTCCGGCGTCCCGGTCATCGCGATCTCGAATACCGGTCTCGGCATCGTCGGCAAATGCGACTACGGCCCATGCGACTGGATCTTCCGCGCGTCGCTCGGCGAGCAGACCGCCGTACCCGAAACAGTGAAGGCCGCGACCTCGAAACTCGGTCTGAAGAAGGTCGTGATCATCTACGGCGACGGCAAGTTCGAGCTCGACGACCTCACGATCTTCAAGGACGCGTTCAAGGCGAACGGCGTCACGGTGGCGAAGGAGATCGCCTACACCGCGAAGGACGTCGACTTCGCGCCCTTCGTGACGCAGGCCAAGGCCGAGGGCCCCGACGCGATCGTGGCGTCATCGCTCGCCGGTCCGGCAGGCAAGATCCTCGACGAGGTAGCCAAGCAAATGCCGGGCAAGCGCGTCATCGGCGGTAACGGCTTGAACTCGGCCGCGCTCCTCTCGAACGCGAACGCGGGCCTCATGATCGTGGGCACCGCGTGGTCAAGGGCGTCGACGGACAAGGCGAACACGGACTTCATCTCCGCGTACAAGGCGAAGTTCAACACGGAGCCGGACCAGTTCGCCGCGCAGTCACACACCGCGATGCTCGTGCTCGCCGATGCGCTGAAGCGCTCGGGCAACCCGACGGACAAGGCAGCGGTGAAGAAGGCGCTCGAGGCGACGAAGGACCTGCCAACACCACTCGGCGCCTTCTCGTTCACAGCGGACCACGACGTGAAGCAGCCGACGTTCGTCATGACCGCGAAGGACGGACAGTTCACGCCGTTCCAGTGAGCGGCCTTGCTCGAACAGCTCTATAACGCGCTCTTCGTCGGCAGCGTCTACGCGCTCTTTGCGCTCGGCTTCGCGCTCGTCTTCAGCGTCCTCGACATCCTGAACCTCGCGCATCCGACCACGTTCATGCTCGGTGCGTTCGCGGCGTACTTCGCGATGACCGCGGTGGGCCTCCCCTGGTACGTCGCCGGGGTCCTCGCGTTCTTCGTGTGCGGTGCGTTCGGCATCGCCCTGGACCGCATTGCCTTCGCGCCACTGCGGCGGCGGTCCGCGCCCGGCCTCTCGGCGATGATCTCGAGCCTCGCCGTCACGCTGATCGTCGTGCGGCTCATCGAGCTGCGCTACGGCGGCGACTTCATCACGTTCCCCGCGGGTGCGGTGCCGTCACTCGTGCTGCGCATCGGCGACGCGGTCCTCGAGGGCATCCGCCTCGGCATCGTCGTCCTGTCCATCGTCCTGATGCTCGGCCTCACTTATGTCGTGCGGCGGACCCAGCTCGGCCGCGACCTGCGCGCGCTCGCCGAGAACCCGCGCGCAGCGCGCATCCTCGGCGTCGACGTCGATCGCGCCATCAGCGCGACGTTCTTCGTCTCCTCGGCGCTGGGTGGACTCGCGGGCGTTCTCCTCGCGTTCGCCTACAACACCCTTGACTCCAGGATGGGACTCCCGCTCGAGCTGCGCGCCTTCACCGTGATGGTCGTGGGCGGGATGGGCAGCCTCCCCGGCGCGGTCATCGGCGCCTACATCCTCGGCCTCGGCGAAGTGGCGAGCCTGGTGTATCTCCCGACCGAGCTGCGCGATGCCTTCGCGTTCGGGCTCCTCTTTCTCGTCCTCATCGTGCGACCCACGGGCCTGCTCGGTCATCGCGCGGCGGACCGCGTGTAGTGGAGACGCTGCTCGAGTTCTTCCGCACCTACGCGACGGCGATCGCAGTCATCGGCATCAGCGCACTTCTCGCGCTCTCCGTCTGGCTCACGCTCTACGCCGGGCAGCTCACGCTCGGCAACGCCGCGTTCATGGGCGTCGGTGCGTACGTTTCGGCACTGCTCGGACGGCATCTCGACACGCCATTCCCGCTCGCGCTGCTGTCGGGCGCGCTCGCCGCGGCGGTCATCGCGGTGCCGCTCGGCGTGACGGTGTTCCGGCTTCGTGGTGTGTACCTCGCGATCGCGACGCTCGCGTTCGGCGAGATCGTCCGGGTGATCCTCCTCGCGACCCCCATCACCGGCAAGGGCCAGGGCCTCAACGGCATTCCCCCGAAGACCGAGCTATGGCACATCTATCTCTCGCTGGCCGTCGTCGCCTACGTGCTGTGGCGAGTTCAAGGCTCGACCGTCGGTCGCGCATGGGCTGCGCTCCGCGAGGATGAGCTTGCGTCGGCGAGCCAGGGCATCGACGTCCGGCGCTTCAAGCTCGCGTCGTTCGTGATCGGAGCGCTCATCGCCGGTTGGGCCGGCGGACTGTCCGCGCACCTCACGTTCTCGATCGATCCGTCGGACTTCGGTTTCAGCAAGGCGGTGCAGATCCTCGTGTTCGCGGTCGTCGGCGGGATCCCCAACGTGCTCGGGCCGATCGTGGGTGCGGTCGTATTCACGGCGTTGCCGGAGATCCTCCGCCCGCTGAAGGACTACCGCGACATTTTCCAGGGCCTGATCCTGCTCGGCGTCATCGTGTTCCTGCCGCGCGGCCTGGTGACATTCCTGGATGTCCGTCGGACGCGAAAGCTCGAGCGCATCGGAGCGGCCGATGTTGCTTGAGACCGCCGGACTGACGAAGAGGTTCGGCGGCGTCACCGCGGTGAATGCGGTCGATCTCGCCGTTGACGAGCGGACGACGCTCGGGCTCATCGGCCCGAACGGCGCGGGAAAGACGACGCTCATCAACTTGATCTCGGGACTGCTCACCGCGGACGAGGGTGCGATCCGGTTCGCGGGCGCGGATATCAGCCGTGAGCCTGCTCACCGCCTTGCGGCGCGCGGCATCGCGCGGACCTTCCAGGGGGTGCGCGTGTTCAAGGGACTGAGCGTCCTCGACAACGTGCTCATCGGCGCGCACACGCGGCTGCGCCCGGACGTCCTTCCACGCCTCGCGCCCACGCGCGGGCGAACCGACCCTGCCGATGCGCTCGCACTCCTCGAACGCGTCGGTCTCGCCCGCGCGCGCGCCGGCGCGCTCGCGGGCGAGCTTCCGTACGGCGACCAGCGCCGCCTTGAGATCGCGCGGGCGCTTGCCTCGCGCCCGCGCCTGCTCATCCTCGACGAGCCCGCCGCCGGCATGAACCCGACGGAGTCGTTGGCGCTGCGGTCGCTCATGCGCTCCCTCGTCACGGACGGACTCACGATCATCCTCATCGAGCACGACGTGCGACTCGTCATGGGAGCGTGCGATCGCGTCGTCGTGCTGAACTTCGGTCGCAAGATCGCGGACGGCTCGCCCGCCGAGATCCAGCGTGATCCCGTCGTGCGCGAGGCGTACCTGGGCAGCGAGGACGCGGCGTGATGCTCGACGTCGAGGGACTGCGCGTGACCTACGGCGCGGTCGAGGCCGTACACGGTATCTCGTTCTCCGTCGCGAAGGGCGAGGTCGTCGCGCTCATCGGCGCGAACGGCGCCGGCAAGACGAGCACACTTGCCGCCCTCTCCGGCCTCATTCGACCGAGCGGCGGAAGCATCCGTCTGGATGGGCGCGAACTCGTCGGCGCGCCGCCGCACCGCATCGTCGCCGCGGGTGTCGTCCAGGTACCTGAGGGGCGCGAGATCCTCGCGCGGATGTCCGTCGAGGAGAACCTCTTGCTCGGCTCTCGCGGCCGCGGTGGCGTCGCCGCGCTCGAGCCGGTGTGGGAGCGTTTCCCGATCCTGCGCGAGCGCCACGCCCTGCCGGCAGGCACGCTCTCAGGCGGCGAGCAGCAGATGCTCGCCATCGGCAGGGCACTGCTCGCGCGGGGCCGCGTCCTCCTGCTCGACGAGCCCTCGCTCGGACTCGCGCCGAAGATGGTCGCGACGATCTTCGATGTGCTCGCGGACCTCAGGCGTCAGGGCACGACGATGCTGATCGTGGAGCAGAACGCGCTGCGCGCGCTCCGCCTGGCCGACCGAGCGCACGTCATGGATCTCGGCCGCCTCACCCTCAGCGGATCGGGCGAGGCGCTCCTGCGCGATCAGGGCGTGGTGAAGGCCTACCTGGGCGGCTGATGCCGAAAATCAGTGCGGCTCGCGGAATCTCGATGGCCTGGCGTGCGTTGACCCTGTCACACCGAACTTGGTAAGATGAACGTCCGCAGCCCGTAGGCCGATTCCGCGTTTGGAGGGTCCAGGGGCACGATCTTTAACAGCTGAAGAGTGGTAGGAACGCACAGCGCGGTCTTTGTTGATTTCTGATCGAACTCGAAGATTGCAGACCGACCGAAAGGTGGGTCTGATTTTTTGTCGGAGAGTTTGATTCTGGCTCAGGACAAACGCTGGCGGCGTGCATAAAACATGCAAGTCGAACGGGCCAATCCCCGCAAGGGGAAAGGCTAGTGGCGAACGGCTGAGTAACACGTAGGTGACCTGCCCAGAAGTGGGGGATAACGAATCGAAAGATTCGCTAATACCGCATGTGACCACTCATTCATTTGAGTGCTCAAAGTCGCAAGACGCTTTTGGAGGGGCCTGCGGCGGATTAGCTAGATGGCGAGGTAACGGCTCACCATGGCGTCGATCCGTAGCTGGTCTGAGAGGATGACCAGCCAGACTGGGACTGAGACACGGCCCAGACTCCTACGGGAGGCAGCAGTTAGGAATTTTGCGCAATGGGGGAAACCCTGACGCAGCCACGCCGCGTGCGGGATGAAGGCCTTCGGGTCGTAAACCGCTTTTCTCGAGGAAGAAACTCTGACGGTACTCGAGGAATAAGCAACGGCTAACTACGTGCCAGCAGCCGCGGTAATACGTAGGTTGCGAGCGTTGTCCGGATTTACTGGGCGTAAAGCGCGCGCAGGCGGTTCCGAAAGTCGAATGTGAAAGCTCCTGGCCCAACTGGGAGAGGCCGTTCGAAACTTCGGAACTTGAAGGCGGGAGAGGCAGATGGAATTTCCGGTGTAGCGGTAAAATGCGTAGATACCGGAAGGAACACCAGTGGCGAAAGCGATCTGCTGGCCCGCCCTTGACGCTCAGGCGCGAAAGCTGGGGGAGCGACCGGGATTAGATACCCCGTTAGTCCCAGCCGTAAACAATGGGCACTAGGTGTTGTCGGTATCGACCCCGGCAGTGCCGTAGCTAACGCATTAAGTGCCCCGCCTGGGGAGTACGACCGCAAGGTTAAAACTCAAAGAAATTGACGGGGGCCCGCACAAGCAGCGGAGCGTGCGGTTCAATTCGATGGTACGCGAAGAACCTTACCCAGACTTGACATGCAGGTGGTAGAGGACCGAAAGGCGATCGACCCGCAAGGGAGCTTGCACAGGTGTTGCACGGCCGTCGTCAGCTCGTGTCGTGAGATGTTGGGTTAAGTCCCGCAACGAGCGCAACCCTCGGGGTCTGTTGTATCTCTCAGACTCCACTGCCGAGAGAAACTCGGAGGAAGGTGGGGACGAAGTCAGGTCAGCGTGGCCTTTATGTCTGGGGCTACACGCACGCTACAATCGCCGGTCACAGCGGGTCGCGACTGCGCGAGCAGGAGCTAATCCCATAAAACCGGCGTCAGTTCAGATCGGAGGCTGCAACTCGCCTCCGTGAAGTCGGAGTTGCTAGTAACCGCGGGACAGTACACCGCGGTGAATATGTTCCCGGGCCTTGTACACACCGCCCGTCACGTCATGGGAGTTAGTAACACCCGAAGCCGGTGGGTCAACCGCAAGGAGACAGCCGTCGAAGGTGGGACTAGCGACTGGGACGAAGTCGTAACAAGGTAGCCGTACCGGAAGGTGCGGCTGGATCACCTCCTTTCTAGGGATGCACGATCGGATGCTTCGGCACCTCGATCCAATTCCCAGGTCGATCTCGAGCCTGAAAACTCGAGTGACACTTCTTAACGGAAGTGGTTCGTTTTGAAATCGCGGAGAGTTGTCGTCTAACCCGCGGCACTCGAAGCGCAACAAGGCAGCGCCCGTTCCTACCACTCTTCATCGGTTAACGATCTGCCCCGCTTGCCAGAGGGCGTTTAGCTCAGCTGGTTAGAGCACTGCCCTGATAAGGCAGAGGTCTCTGGTTCGAGTCCAGAAACGCCCACTCGCGTACAACGCGCGAGTGAGCGACTCGAACGAGCGGCAGGTCTCGATCGCCGCAGCGCTACGTGCGCCTTAGCATGTGCTCGAAACAGCGAAGGGGCCGTATCGCTACGCTCACGGCCCCGTCGTCGGCGCCTCGCGCAAGCAAGCTCGCGCGGCGCGCCTCCTAGGGGCCGTAGCTCAGCTGGTAGAGCGCCTCCTTTGCAAGGAGGAAGTCAGGAGTTCGAGTCTCCTCGGCTCCACGGGACGCTGTCAGTCGTCTGCGGAATGGCGAGAACCGGCCGTTTGGCCGTATGATTCGAAATCCGCGCCGGTAATCGAGCCGGCTGGAGGCCAAAGGCGATCACAACCGCAGCTTTCACGGTTTGTTCGATCTCGCGCACGCGCGTCTGCTCGCGCGCGAGCTCGAACGAGCGAGTGGTGCACCTTAACAAGTGAAGAGGAAGACGAATGCGAGTTTCGCCAAAAGCGAAATCGTACCGATCGTAATAATTGGTGAATCAACAGCACCAGTTCGCCCTGTTCGAGGGCCGGGCTGGATGCTGGACTTGTAGGTCAAGCTACAAAGGGCGCATGGCGAATGCCTTGGCGCTTGAGGCCGATGAAGGACGCGGTTACCTGCGAAAAGATCCGGGGAGTTGGTAGCAAACGGTGATCCGGATATCTCCGAATGGGGGAACCCAGCCGACGTAAGTTGGTTACCCGCACCTGAATACATAGGGTGCGCGGAGGGCACCGAGGGAACTGAAACATCTCAGTACCTCGAGGAACAGAAATTATTCCCTTAGTAGTGGCGAGCGAAACGGGAAGAGCCCAAACCTGATCCACGTGATAGGCGTCAGCCGTTGTGGATCGGGTGTCGTGAGGCGCGACGGCGGATCTGACGATCCGCGACGGAGTTCAAAAACGTGATCGTTAGCGGAAGGTTGCCTGGAACGGCCCACCGAAGAGAGTGACAGTCTCGTACGCGAAAGCGATCACGCTCCGGTCGATGTCCTCGAGTACCACCCGGAAGGTCTCCAGGGTGGGAAACCGGGCAGACCATTGTCCAAGGCTAAATACCTCAAGCGACCGATAGTGAACTAGTACCGTGAGGGAAAGGTGAAAAGCACCCCTGGCGGGGAGTGAAATAGAAACTGAAACCGTGCGCCTACAAGCAGTCGAAGCGTGTTGCTGCGCAAGCAGTAGCGTGACGGCGTGCCTATTGAAGAATGATCCGGCGAGTTAGCTGTATGCGGCGAGGTTAAGGACTGACGTCCGGAGCCGAAGCGAAAGCGAGTCTGAATAGGGCGTGGACCCAAAAGGTCCGTAGTCGCATGCACTAGACCCGAAACCGCGTGAGCTACCCATGGCCAGGCTGAAGCGGAGGTAATACTCCGTGGAGGGCCGAACTCTTCAACGTTGAAAAGTTGAGGGATGAGCTGTGGGTAGAGGCGAAATGCCAACCGAACGCGGAGATAGCTGGTTCTCCTCGAAATAGTTCTAGGACTAGCGTTGCGCATTCCCTCTTTGAGGTAGAGCACTGGATGGGCTAGGGGGCTTACCGCTTACCAAACCCAACCAAACTCCGAATGCGAAGAGGCGAAGCGTGGCAGTCAGTCTTCGGGGGCTAAGCTCCGGAGACAAAAGGGAAACAGCCCAGACCAACAGCTAAGGTCCCTGAATCCAGGCTAAGTGGGAAAGGATGTTGGATCGCTCAGACAACCAGGATGTTGGCTTAGAAGCAGCCATCATTGAAAGAGTGCGTAACAGCTCACTGGTCGAGTGATCCAGCGCCGAAAATCCAACGGGGCTCAAGCCTGGTACCGAAGCTTTGGATGTGTGGATCCTTCGGGGTCCATGCGTGGTAGAGGAGCGTTCTCAGCGCAGTGAAGGTGGACCGTGAGGACCGCTGGAGTGCTGAGAAGTGCGAATGCCGGAACGAGTAGCGAAACGCGTGTGAGAAACATGCGCGCCGTATGCCTAAGGTTTCCTGAGGAAGGTTAATCCGCTCAGGGTCAGTCGGGCCTAAGACGAGGCCGAAAGGCGTAGTCGATGGACAGCGGGTTTATATTCCCGCACCGCTCAAGATCGTTATCAGCGAAGGGGTGACTCAGTCTGGTAGTCCGAGCGCACTTTGGCTATGTGCGTCTAAGCCGGTAGCCGCCCTTGGATAGGTAAATCCGTCCGAGGATCAAGGTGAGAGGCGAATGCGAGTTGCAGCAATGCAGCGAGTTGGGCAAGCCAAGCTGACGAGAAAAGCCTCTAGCGAGATCGAGAGTGCCCGTACCGCAATCCGACTCAGGTAGGCGGGTGGAGTACACCAAGGCGATCGGGAGAACCCTCCTAAAGGAACTCTGCAAAATGACCCCGTAACTTCGGGAGAAGGGGTGCCTCGCACGCTTCGCAGCAATGTGGAGCAAGTGATCGAGGCCTCAGATAAACGGGCTAAGCGACTGTTTAACAAAAACACAGGTCTCTGCGAAGGGGAAACCCTACGTATAGGGGCTGACGCCTGCCCAGTGCCGGAAGGTTAATGGGAGAGCTGCAAGGCTTGAACTGAAGCCCCGGTGAACGGCGGCCGTAACTATAACGGTCCTAAGGTGGATCGCTGCCTTAGAGAAATCCGACCAAATGCTGGAACACCTGGCGCATCCGCAAGTACTCGCCGATCTCATAAGGATGGGCAGTGACAATCTTCGCGGCGTTCCCGAAAGGGAGCCAGACAATCAGCAGGAAAGGCTCATCACTACTGGATGGGTTACTGGATTCGTAGACGGAGAGGGATGCTTCTCCATCGGGCTTACTCGTCAACCTGATCGAGTGAACCGAAAAGGCTACCGAACCGGCTTTCAGGTCTCGCATGATTTCGTGGTGACGCAGGGCGCGAAGAGCGTCCATGTGCTCTACGAGCTTCAGGAGTTCTTCGGCGTCGGACGCGTGAACGTCAATTCACGCCACGACAACCACCGAGAACACCTCTACCGCTACAGCGTGTGTCGACGGGCGGACCTACTGAACGTGGTGATCCCATTCTTCAGGCGGTATCCGTTGCGATCGGCGAAGCAACGCGACTTCGAGAGCTTCGCGCGGTGTGTCGAGCTGATGGTTGACCAACAGCACACGAGCATCGCCGGCCTCATCGAGATCGTCGAGATCATGCAGACGATGAATCGCCAAAAACCCAGAGACGTGGAGCTGAGAATCCTCAGAGACCATACGTCGGACGTCCGAGACATCGGATAAAGAGATGGTCCCGACTGCATGGCGACATGCAGGATCGATTTCTGCTGCAAGGACAGAATCGTTCGCTCGGCATGGCCGAGTAAGACCGTCCAGCGAAATTCCTTGTCGGGTAAGTTCCGACCCGCACGAAAGGCGTAACGACTTAGCCGCTGTCTCTAGGAGGGACCCGGCGAAACTGAGATACCCGTGAAGACGCGGGTTACGCACACTTGGACAAAAAGACCCCGTGGAGCTTTACTGCATCTTGGCATTGGACTGGGGTTTCGCATGTGTAGCATAGGTGGGAGACTGTGAAGCCGGGGCGCTAGCCTCGGTGGAGTCATCAGTGAAATACCACCCTTGCGGAACTTCGGCTCTAACGGCTGTCCGTGATCCGGCAGCCGGACATTGCCAGGTGGGCAGTTTGACTGGGGCGGTCGCCTCCTAAAAGGTAACGGAGGCGCCCAAAGGTACCCTCAGGCTGGTTGGAAATCAGCCTCAGAGTGCAAAGGCATAAGGGTGCTTGACTGTGAGGCATACACGCCGAGCAGGGACGAAAGTCGGGCTTAGTGACCTTCGGGTCCCGAGTGGAAGGGCCCGGAATCATCGGATAAAAGCTACCCCGGGGATAACAGGCTTATGACGCCCAAGCGTTCACAGCGACGGCGTCGTTTGGCACCTCGATGTCGGCTCGTCGCATCCTGGGGGGGCAGTACCTCCCAAGGGTCGGGCTGTTCGCCCGTTAAAGCGGTACGCGAGCTGGGTTCAGAACGTTGTGAAACAGTTCGAGATCTGAGCTGTTGACTCTCACGCGACGTTCACGGTTTGCCTGTTAGCAATGAGAGCTCGGCAACCTCATGCCGAGAACAAATCTGGCTAAATGCTGGGAACTCCGAGCATCCTCCGCTACTGCCATGAGCAGTGAAAACGCGTGAGGTGCGGACAATCAGCAGGAAAGACCTCGATCGATCGAGGAATCCTCACAGGCCATACGCCGGACTCGCTCTGATCGAGCGAGAAGATATGGTCGGATCCCTGCGGCGACGCAGGGAGCCAGCGAAAACCGAAATCAGCTGGCCTAGTAACAAAGAGTCGGTCTCTATCCAGTGTGCGCGCAGGTGAGTTGCGAGGAGTTGCCCCCAGTACGAGAGGACCGGGGTGAGCGGACCGATGGTGTACGAGTTGTTCTGCCAAGGGCATTGCTCGGTAGCTATGTCCGTTCGTGATAACCGCTGAAAGCATCTAAGTGGGAAGCACACCTCAAGATGAGCTCACCCCCTGGGTCAACCAGGTAAGACCGCACGGAGAGTACGTGTTTGATAGGCGGAGGGTGGAAGTGCCGCAAGGCATGGAGCTGATCCGTACTAACGGTCGAGAGGCTTGACCTAATTTCCAGCACCCAGCCGAGCACTCGAGCTCGGCAGATCGGTGCGATTCGCTGAAGCTTGCGTTCGTCGACCTCTGTCACTCGCAGTTCAACGCGAAAGCCCTCCCTCAGTCGGAGGGCTTTTGTGTGTCCGGCGCGCGTTGCCGCCGGCGGCCGGCACGACTAAAATGGATACCTCGGTCCTTCGAGCGGTGGGGTCACACCCGTTCCCATCCCGAACACGGCAGTTAAGCCCACCAGCGCCGAAGATACTCGGGACGTCGGTCCCTGGGAAAATAGGTCAGGGCCGGGATAAAAACGATCTCCGCGAAAGCGCGAGGTCGTTTTTTTTCAGCGCATCCTTGTCCCGTGGATCTCACGCGACTCGCTCCCTGGCCGATCACCGCGAGCGCGATGGAGCGCATCGCGCGCGGACTGAACAACGACACCTACTTCGTGTACGCGCGCGAGGGCGAGTTCGTCCTGCGCGTCTACCGCAACACCGCCGACCCGGAGCGCGTCCGTTTCGAGCACGAGCTCCTCGGGCGCGTCGCCACGCAGGGGCTGCCGTTCGCCGTGCCGGCGCCGGTGCGAACCCGCGAAGGTGACACCCTTGCCGTGCTCGAGACAGATGACGGCCCGCGGCTCGCGACCCTCTTCTTCCGCATCCCCGGAGAGCCATCATCTGGAACGGCGCACGACGCCTGGCTGGCGGGACGCGCCCTCGCACAGCTCGATGCGGCACTCGCGCTCGTCGAGCTGCCCGTGCGCGCGCCGATCGCGCTCGGCGACGTGCATCGGCTGGTCCCCGATCCCATCGCAGCGCTGGACGACCTGAAACTCGGCGCGGATCGCGCGCGCATCGACGAGCTGTTCCGGCACGTCATCGAGGTGCGGGACGCGCTTGCCGCCTCGCTCCCGCGGCAGATCGTTCACGGCGACTTCGGGTACATCAACGTCCTCTTAGAGAACGATGTCGTGACGGGAGTGCTCGACTTCGAATTCGCCGAAGGCGACATGCGCGCAGCGGACCTGGCGTGCGCGATCTACATCACGATCGTTCGCACTCCCGAGGCGGATCGATGGGCGGTGCTCGACGCGCTCATTGGCGGCTACCGTCGCGCGCTGCCACTGGACCCGACGGAGGCCGCGGCGATCCCGGAGCTGCTGCTCCGCCGCTCGGCATTCGGCATCGCGCACTGGATCGGGCGCTGGCGCGCGGGACTATGCGGACCGGAAGAGCCGCTCGCGCGCGTCGGGCGCAACGCGCTTCTGAATGCGTGGCTCACTGCGCACGGGCCGCGTCTCGTCCTCGCGGTCGCGGGAGAGAAGCTGCCCGTTCGGCGCTAGCGGTCCAGCGCTAGCGGTTCAGGACGGCCGAGTTATCCACGCTGCCCGCAAGCCAGGGTCGAACCGATGACGTGGGGGAGCATCCGTCACGTATCCGCCGACGCCTTGTGCCGGACGAAGCGCAGGTGCAGATCATCCTCGGATCGCTCCTCGGCGACGCACGTATCGAGGGTGGCGCCGGCGCGCGCCGGCTGTCGATCTCAGAGGCGGCACCCCGCGAGCGGTACGTGTGGTGGAAGTACGAACGTCTCGCGGCACTCGCGGACGAGCCGCCGATGACGCGCGATGGCCGCGTCTCGTTCAGCACGATCGCGCATCCGTTGTTCGACGAGGTCATCGCGCTGCCGCGCACGCGTCTGGCGGGGCTGCTCACGGCGCTCGGTCGCTCTGTACGGCGGACGGACGAGCTCTCTCATGGCCCGGTGCGGATCAGCGACCTGCGTCAGGACGAGCAATGCGATCTGATCCGCGAGTGACGACGCGCCGTAGGGTGAAGGGACCATAGCTACGTAGGGGAGGAATCGTCATGCGCACGATCGCCATCGCATTCAGCGGCGCGCTTCTCGCATTCGCCGGCATGGGCGCCACCGCACGTGCGGACCAGCCCGCGCCTTCGACGTTCGTGGCCGTGCTCAGCACTGACGAGGAGACGGGAGCGTGCGCGGGCATATCGAACTCGGCGCGCGGCCTCGCGGTCTTCCACGTTACCGACGAAGCGACCGGAACCGTCTCCTACCGGATCGTCGCGAACAATCTGCCGGGCACGACATCACTGGCGCACATCCACATCGGACCGCCCGGCGTCGCCGGACCCGCGGTCCAGCCCCTCGCGGGGGTCGCCGGGAATGAGCAGGGCGTCATCGCGACAGGTTCGTTCACAAACCCACTCCTGCTCGCGGCGCTGCGTGCGAATACTTCCGCGTACTACGTGAACGTGCACACCGTGCCGAACTGCCCGAACGGCGTGATCCGCGGCCAGCTCGGCGATCACGGCCCGTAACTGAACGCATGAGGCAGGCGGATCCCCGCCTGCCTCCCCACCTGCGTCTGCTAGGCGGCGGACGCGGTCGCGACCGTCACGCGCGGCAGACGAACGGATAGCGCACGACGAAGGTTGAAGATCGCGCGGCCGTGCAGCTGGCACGCGCGGGCTTCGCTTATGCCCATGCGAGCGCCGGCCTCACGGAGCGTCATCGACTCGGCGTAGTAACGCGCGAGCACCTCGCGCTGACGCGGCGGCAGCAACTCGAGCGCGCGCTCGACGCGCCGGCGCAGGTCGTCCGCGTCGAAGCGTGCGTCGACGCCGTCGTCGGTCGCCAGGAAGGCGACCCAATCGTCCTCAACGAGGCCATCGAGCGACAGCATCCGCGGCTGGAGATGGGGATCCCCAGCCGAACGCGAGCGCTCGCCGGTGCGGCGGAGCTCGTCGATGATCGCCCCGCGGATGCGCAGGCTCGCGTACGCCTCGAAGGGGACGCCGCGGCCGGGCTCGAAGCGGTCGACCGCGTCGATGAGTCCCAGGACGGCCGCCGACGCCAAGTCGTCGTCTTCGGCGAGCGGGCTGTTCACGAGGCGGATGCGCTTCGCGAGTGCGCGGGCAAGAACCCAGTAGCGCTCGATGAGCGCCCCGCGCGCCGACGCGTCGCCCGACCGACAACGCGCCCACAGCTGGGCCGTGTCCACGCCAGTCCCCCTCCGCCTCCGCTGCGTCCCACCCCAGCTCCTTGCGGAACTGGCCCCTCAGGGCGCCGCGGTCGACTGACTGTGCCGCTGACGGCCGAGCGAGTTAATCCCCGGTCAGGCACATTTCGAATACCCGTTCGTGCCGAAACCTTTAGCTCGGCAGGTGACCTCTAGCAGAGGCACACGGCCGTGCCATACCCACCCGTGCTTGTGGATGGACTGTGGACGGAGTGTTTATTCGATCAGTCGATTGCGCAGCGCGAGGACGACGGCGTGCGTGCGGTCTGCGGCGCCGAGTTTCGCGATGAGCGTCTGCACCGCCTTCTTCACGGTGTCCTCGGCGAGGACCATCGCGCGCGCGACTTCCTTGTTGGTATAGCCCTCCGCCATGTAGCGCAGGAGCTCGAGCTCGCGCGGCGTCAGCGGCTCGTGCGTCGCCTCGCCACCCAGGTTGACCGTTTCGGGTATCGGCGCAGCGCGCTCATCCCCGTTCGTGTGTATCCGCTCTTCCGGCATAGGACCGGCCATCAGCGCGGCCTCATCCGGCCCCATCGCGACGAGCCCCGCTGCGGCCGCGTGCAGCGCGGCCACCACTCGTGCGATCGGCGCGTCCTTCAGGACGTACCCGTTCGCGCCGGCACGCACGACAGCACGGATGAGCGCGGGCGTCTTCTCGACGCTGAACACCACGATGGGTACGGCGGGCGCCGCCTCCCGCACCCGTATGACCGCCTCGGTGCCGCTCGCGTCGGGCAGGTTCAGGTCGAGGAGCACGACGTCGGCACGTGCCTCGGCCAGCGACCCGAGGGCCTCGGCGCAGGTGGCGGTCGCGGCCACGACGATGAAACCCTCGCGCTCGAGCATCGCTCGCACGCCGAGGCGCATCACCGGATGGTCCTCGACGGCGAGCACCCGAAGCCCTTCCGAGTGCTCCGTCTGGAGACCGCGGCCGAGCAGCGCCAGGGTGTCGGCCGTGCGCTGCGCGATCTCGCCCTCCTCGGCCTGGTACGCGCCGCCGTGGCGGGCGAAGCCGACACGCGTGCCGGCGATGTCGTCAGGCTCAGCGCGCGCGCTCGCGTCGATCGCGCGCTGACGGCAGTCGTCGTCGCCGTTGACCGACTCGACGGCGACGAGCCGCCCGGCACGATCGCGCATCGCCACCGCGTGGTGGCCGAGCGCAAGGGTTCCGCGCAGGGCTGCCGCCGTCTGGCGCGCTGCGACGGCGCGGGCGATCCCCGCCTCCTCATGCGCGCGCGCCCGCTCACGCTCGAGGTCCGAGATGACGTTCATGGCGCGCAGCGCGCGACCGAGATCGTTCGCGACCGCCTCGAGAAGCTCGTGCCTGTCCGCGAACGTGTCGGCCGCCCCGGGCCGTTTCACGCTGAGCACCCCGAGGACCTCGCCGCCCTCGTGCAGGGGCACGCTCACCGATTCGCCGGCGTCTGGATCGGTGCCGCGGAAGCGCACGTCGTCGACGCGGCCGCGCAGCACGATCTTCTCGCCGCTCGCCGCGACGTATCCGGCGATGCCTTCACCGATGCGCTGGGGTTGTCCCACGGGGACGTCGGTCGGCAGACCGACCGACGCTCGCAGACGGAGCTCGTCGCCCTCGACGACCATGATCGATGCCGCACCTGCGCCCATCCGCTGCGCCACCTCTTGTGCCGCGCGTGCCAGCAGGGCCGTCGCGTCACGCGCGTGCGCGAGCTCGTCGCCGATGCCCGATAGCACGTGCAGGCGCTCCTCGAGCGCGGCGCTCTGACGAAGCGTCTCCGCGAGCGCTCGGCCTTCGAGCGCGCTCATCTCGAGGAGGCGCGCCCCGCCGACGGCGGCTGCGGCGTCGAGCGCGTCGAAGGCGATCTCCTGACGCAGGCCGCAGAGGATCGCGCGGCCGCTCCAGAGATCCATCGGCGCGACGACGGCGAAGCCCGCGCCGGGACGCCAGCGTCCGGCGGCGATCGGTGTAACGAATGGGCCACGGTCGGCACGATCGAAGGCGTCTGCGCCGAGGGCGGCGAGCCAATCGACGGGCTCGCTGATGCGGTACGTGAAGATCGTGGAGGGTCCGGACTGCGAGACGACAGCCATGGCATCCGCTCGAAGGAGCGTCGCGAGATGCTCGAGCCGCTCCGGCCAGCGCGCCGTCGGGTTGACGGTGCCCTCCTCAGTCCGGTTTGAGGGAGTGTAGTGGCACGCCCTCTGCCGCCTGCCTGGCCGTGTCGATCGATCCCGAAACGATGGAGGACCTCCTCGCATCTGAGACCGCCGATGTCGCGCTACGGCCCCTGCGGCGCGGCGAGACCGTCGAGGGGACCGTCGCCGACATCGGCGGTGACGAGGCGACGATCGACCTCGGTGATCGGCCGGCGGGTGTCATTCCGCTGCGCGAGAGCGGCGGTGCTGACGAACTGCGCGTCGGCGATCGCGTCGTCGCGACGGTCGTCCACCCTGAGGGCCCGGACGGCCGAGTCGTTCTCTCCCTCAGGCGCACTCGCGATCGGCGTCCGTGGTCGCGTATGGAGGAGCTCGTCCATTCTGGGGAGATCGTCGACGCGCCGGTGATCGACGCGAACCGAGGTGGTGTCGTCGTCGATGTCGGCATGCGCGGCTTCGTCCCGCTCTCGCAGCTCGGATCCGTCGGAGCGATCGACACGAGCGAAGCGAGTGTGCCGGAGCCAGTGCGCGCGCTGGTCGGGAAACGTCTCCGGCTGCGCGTGCTCGAAGCAGACGCGAAGCGTGACCGGCTCATCCTCTCCGAGAAGGCAGCGACCCAACAGCTCCGTCGTGAGCGGAAGGCACAGGGTGCAGCGCAACTGAACGACGGCGATGTCCTCGAGGGGACCGTCGCGAGCGTCGCCTCATACGGCATCTTCGTCGACGTCGGCGTCGCGGACGGTCTGGTGCACCGTTCCGAGATAACCTGGGACAAGGGCGTCGAGCCCACGTCGCTATTCCGTGTCGGTCAGAAGGTGCGGGTCATGGTCGTGGGCATCGATCGCGACCGCCAGCGCATCAGCCTCTCGATCAAGCGGCTCGCAGACGACCCGTGGGCGAGCTTCGTCAAGGCAGTGCAGGTGGGCCAGACGATCGAGGCGAGCGTCACGCGCGTCATGCCATACGGTGCGTTCGCGAAGGTCGCCGAAGGTGTCGAAGGACTCATTCACGTCAGTGAGCTTGCCGCACATCACGTCGCCGATCCGAACGAGGTCGTGCGGGTGAACGACAGACTGCCGGTCAAGATCGTCAGTATCGACACGGAGCGCAGGCGCCTGAGCCTGTCCGCTCGACTCGCCGACAGCGCCTAAACACTGTCCGATGAGCGTCCGCGTATCAGACCGAACGTATAATCGGAACCAGATGAGGGCTCGTCCGATATATAGGACAAAGGTGCACTGATGGGTCCGTTCGACCGCTTTAACGATCGGGCGAAGAGGGTCCTCGCGCTTGCCCAGGACGAGGCCATCCGGTTCAACCACAACTACATAGGGACCGAGCATCTCCTGCTGGGTCTCGTGCGCGAGGGCGAAGGCGTCGCGGCGCGCGTCCTCGATTCGCTCGGCGTCGAGCTCTCAAAGGTGCGCACCGCCGTCGAGTTCATCATCGGACGCGGCGATTCGACGACCTCGCCGAGCGAGATCACGCTCTCGCCGCGCACCAAGAAGGTGATCGAGCTGGCGATCGACGAGGCCCGCAAGCTCGGTCACAGCCACGTCGGTACCGAACACCTGCTCCTCGGTCTCGTGCGCGAGGGCGAGGGGATCGCGTCGGGGGTCCTCGAATCGCTCGGCGTATCGCTCGAGAAGGTGCGCCACCAGGTCATCGCGACGCTCGGCCAGCAGCACCCCGCCACCGCGGAGACCGCGACGGCGGGGGGCAAGGCCTCGCAATCGAAGACGCCGACGCTCGACCAGCTCGGCGTGAATCTCACGGCGATGGCGAAGGCGCAGCAGCTCGATCCGGTCATCGGACGCGAGAAGGAGATCGAGCGCGTCATCCAGATCCTCAGCCGCCGTACGAAGAACAACCCGGCGCTCATCGGCGAGCCCGGCGTCGGCAAGACCGCCATAGCGGAGGGTCTCGCGCACCGCATCGTGAAGGGCGACGTGCCCGAGACGCTGCAGGGCAAGCGCGTCCTCACGCTGGACATCGGCTCACTCGTCGCGGGCACGAAGTACCGCGGTGAGTTCGAGGAGCGTCTTAAGAAGATCATCGAGGAGCTCCGCCACGCGCACGACGTCATCCTCTTCATCGACGAGCTGCACACGCTCGTCGGCGCGGGCGCGGCCGAGGGCGCCGTCGACGCGGCGAACATCCTCAAGCCATCGCTCGCGCGCGGCGAGCTGCAGTGCATCGGCGCGACGACGCTCGACGAGTTCCGCAAGTACATCGAGCGCGACGCGGCGCTCGAGCGCCGCTTCCAGCCGGTCATGGTCGAGGAGCCGACGATCGAGGAGACCATCGCGATCCTCATGGGCATCCGCTCCCGGTACGAGGACCACCACAAGGTCGCGATCAGCGACGACGCGGTGAAGGCGTCGGCCGAGCTCTCGTCGCGCTACATCACCGACCGCTTCCTGCCCGACAAGGCCATCGACCTCATGGACGAGGCCGCGTCCCGCGTGCGCCTGCGCTACTCGACGCTCCCAAGCGACGTGAAGGAAGCGCAGAAGGACCTCGACAAGATCGTCACCGAGAAAGAGACCGCCATGGAGGCGCAGCAGTACGAGCTCGCCTCGACCCTCCGCCAGAAGGAGCGCCAGCAGCAGGACAAGCTGCAGCAGGCGAAGGCGGACTGGCTCCTCGCGCAGTCGCAGAAGCGGCCCGAGGTGACCGACGAGGACATCGCCGAGGTCGTCTCCATGTGGACGGGCATCCCGGTGCGGCGCCTCGCCGAAGAGGAGACGCAGAAGCTTCTCCGGATGGAGGAGACGCTCCACGCGAAGGTCATCGGCCAGGAGGCCGCGGTCACGACGATCTCACGCGCCGTCCGCCGCGCGCGCGCCGGCCTGAAGGACCCGCGCCGACCGATCGGCGTGTTCTTCTTCGTCGGCCCGACCGGCACCGGAAAGACGCACCTCGCGCGCCAGCTCGCCGAGTTCATGTTCGGCAGCCAGGACAACGTGGTGAAGATCGACATGTCCGACTACATGGAGCGGCACAACGTGTCGCGCCTCGTCGGATCGCCGCCGGGCTACGTCGGGTACGAGGAGGGCGGCCAGCTCACAGAGACAGTGCGCCGCAAGTCGTACTGCGTGATCCTGCTCGACGAGATCGAGAAGGCGCACCCGGAGGTCTTCAACATCCTCCTGCAGATCTTCGACGAAGGCCGCCTCGCGGACGCGAAGGGCCGCACCGTCGACTTCCGCAACACGATCATCATCATGACGAGCAACCTCGCGCAGAAGCTCCTCAAGAGCGAATCCGCCCTCGGATTCCGTTCGAAGGGCACAGGCGAAGACGCCGACACCCAGGCGCAGTACGAGCGCATGAAGGAGCGCGTCACCGAGGAGATGAAGAAGTTCTTCCGGCCGGAGTTCCTGAACCGGATCGACGCGACGGTCGTGTTCCAGCCGCTCAACAAGGAACAGATCCGCAAGATCGTCGAGCTCGAGCTCGCCGGCGTGCGCAAGCAGCTCGCGTCGCAGGAGATGACGCTCGTCGTGACGGACGAGGCGAAGGACCATATCGCGACGGTCGGCTACGACTCCAACTTCGGCGCGCGTCCACTCGCGCGCTCGATCCAGAACGAGATCGCCGATCCGCTCGCGGAGATGCTCCTGCAGGGCAAGTTCGGGCAGGGCGACACGGTCCGCGTGCACCCGGTCGACGGCAAGCTCACCATCCAGAAGGCCGAGCCGGCCGAAGAGAAGAAGCCGGAGCCGGTCGCGCCCTAGGTGACCAGCGCTTCGGCGCTGCGTCTTGAGCGAGCCGGCAGTCCAGCGGAGTTCGAGCGGATCGCCGGTCCGTTTCTCAGCGCGCGCGAGGCTGAGAACAATCTCGTCCTCGGTCTCACGTCGGCGATGAAAGCCGGACGGAGTTACGGACCGGCTGTGTACTTCGGCGCCGTCCGTGACGGCAACAGCATCGTCGGCGTCGCTATGCGCGCGGGCCTGTACCTCATCGTGACGGCGGGGACCACCGACGAGTCGCTGCGGATGCTCATCGAGGACGCGGTGCGTCAGACCGGCGATTCGCCCGGCATCATCGGGCCGAAGGATCTCGCGCGCCGGGCTGTCGAGCTATGGACGGCGCGAACCGGTCAGCGCGCGCACGTGCAGACGGCGGAGCGCATCTACGCGCTCGCTCGCGTCATCCCGCCGCGCAGTGTCAACGGCCACATGCGCCCCGCACGCGCGAGCGATCTGGATCTCGCCGCGGCGTGGTTCCATGCCTTCGGTATGGAAGCGCAGCCACACCTCGCCGGCACGGCGGCGGAGGCCCGTGCGAACGCCGAACGATGGATCGCCGGTGGCCGCCTGCGGCTCTGGGAGGACGGTGTGGTCGTCTCCATGGCGGGCGCGTCGGGGCCGACGCCGAACGGAATTCGCGTGGGTGCGGTCTACACGCCACCCGACAAGCGGCGCCGTGGCTACGCGAGCGCGCTCGTCGCCGCCCTCAGTCAGGAGCAGCTCGACACGGGAAAGAAGTTCTGTTTCCTCTACACCGATCTCGCGAACCCGACGTCGAACAAGATCTACCAGGACATCGGCTACGAGCCGGTGTGCGACATCGACGAGTACATCTTCGAATCTGCGTAGCCGCGCCGGACTCGCGCGAGCTAGGCGAAGATCACCGTCCGCCCTTCATCCACCAAGACCCGGCGCTGCAGATGCAGCCAGACCGCGCGCGCGAGCACGGTCCGCTCGAGATCGCGTCCCAGCCGCAGCATGTCGTCCACCGATGTCGCGTGCGACACGCGAATAACGTCCTGCTCGATGATCGGGCCGGCGTCGAGCTCCTCGGTGACGTAGTGACTCGTTGCGCCGATGATCTTTACGCCGCGCCGGTGCGCGCGGTGATACGGCCTCGCGCCGGGGAACGCTGGCAGGAACGCGTGGTGGATGTTGATGATCCGATTCGGGTATGCCTCGATGAGCTCGGGCCCAACGAGCTGCATGTAGCGCGCGAGCACGACGAGTTCGACCTGGCGCTCGTGAAGGAGCTCGATCTGCGCGTGTTCCTGCGTGTTCTTGATATCGGCGCTCACTGGGACGTGTCGGAATTCGACATCGAAGCGCCGCGCCACGTCACCGAGCGATTCATGATTACTGACGACAATCGGGATCTCGACGCGCCACTCACCCGAACGCCACCGCCCGAGAATGTCGTAGAGACAATGTGACAGGTTCGAGACGAACAACGCGATCCGCGGCACGTCGGCGCTGAAGTAGAGACCCGCGGTCAGCTCGAGCCGCCTCGTGATATCGCGCACCTGATCAGTGAGCGCGCGGCGGTCGATCCGCGCGCCGTCGAGGCTCCACTCCAATCTCGCGAAGTACCGGGAGCGCTCCCGGTCGACATACTGATCATGGCCGACGATCACGCCGCCGCTGCCGTACACAAAACCCGTGAGCTCCGCGGCCATGCGTTCGCGGAGCGATCCGTGCACGAGCAGGATCGCCGTCGCCGACATCGGGCGAATCCTGCCAGAAATAGTGACGTGGGATCAGAACGAAGCTGAGAGCCAGGGACGCGCGTTCAGCGTTGCCTTCACCTGAGCGATGTACGTTTCGGCGGCGGCATCGCGCCAGTTCCCTGAGAACCAGCGGCCGATGCAGCCCCAGACGTCGCCGGCCGCGTACGTCGGGTTGAATTTGCGCATCCAGGTCTCCTTGCCCTCGTAGCAGAGACGCCGCACCGCCAGCGTGTAGTCGAGATTGAAGGCTGTGCTCGTCAGGGCGGCGGGCCAGGTTCCGGGATGCGTCGCGGGGATGTTCGCTCCCTTGATCTGCATGAGGCCGACGCTCGCGCAACCGTTCGTCTCCGGTTGTGTCGTCAGGCCGCAATCGCCGAGGTGCGATTGTCGCCAGGTGCTCTCGGCCACCGCCTGCGCTCGGACATCCTCCTCGTCGAAGCCCCACTTGCAGGCCGCCCAGCGAATGATCTGATCCGTCGTACCGGTGAAGTTGCCGGTCACGCGCAGCTCGTACGCCGGGAAGATCGTTCCGATGTAGCTCGCCCGCAGGCGGAAGCCGTTCGTCCACGCATTGTTCTGATTCGCTGTCGTGTTCTCTGGACGTGGCTCCCACGTGTTGCGGACGATCTGGCTCAGGCACTGCGCTTCGCTCGGGAGCGCGGCGCCCGGCGGCAGCGTCGTGTACCTCTGCGAAGGCGCGGGCGTTTGCGTCTGCACGGTCGCTTGCGGCGTCGCGGTCGCTGGCTGTGACGTCGGCGTCGCGGTCGCTGGCCGTGGCGTCGACGGCTGCGGAGCGACGGTCGCCGGCGGCGCCGCCGTCGCGCGCGAGGTCGGTGCGAGCGTCGCGGGGTTCGTCGGTTCGCTGGTCGCCGTCGCACTCGACGACGGCGACCCGCTCGCCTCGGCCGAGCCAGCGACCGGGTCGATGACGGTGACAGCCGCCGCGGGCGCGGTCGGCGCGCTCTGCGAGGCGGGCTGCGGCGCCGCCGCGGTGCAGCCCGCGCACGCGAGGATCGCCACGAAAAACACCGTCGCCGACCTCACGCCTCGCTTAACGCGCGCTCGGTACGCGGGTTGCTTCGCATGTTGAGATGCGCGTCTCGGTCGGGCTCGTCCTGGCGGTGCTCCTCGCGGCCTGCGGCCCCTCCGATGTCGGCGTCTCGATCCAGCGTTCGGGCGCGCCTTCGACGTGGCCGCTGCGTGGGACGCCCGCACCCAATTCCGACAGCATCCGGCAGCGCCCGATCGTCGTGAAGGTCGCGGCGGATCCCGCGGCACGTCCGCAGAGCGGTCTTGCCGATGCCGATCTCATCTTGGAGATCCCGGTCGAGGGCGGGCTCACGCGATTCGCCGTCGTGTTCCACTCGAAGGATCCAGGGAAGGTCGGACCGGTACGGAGCGCGAGGCAGTCCGATCTTCAGTACCTGCCGACACTCCACGCGATCGTCGCGCACGTCGGCGCGTCCGAGCAGGTGACGAAGCTCGTCCGCGACGCCGCGAAGTCAGGCGACTTCGTCGACGTCGACGAGTTCCAACATGCCGACGCCTTCGAGCGGACGAGCGACCGATCCGCGCCGTACAACGCGTATACGACGGGCGCGAAGATCCGCCAAGTCGGCGGCAGCGACAAAGTTGACGTGCCCGCGCTGAAGTTCGGCGATGCACCGTCGGGCGGCACCGACGCCGCGTCGGTGACCGTCGCGCTCGGTGAGCCGCTGAAGTACGACTACGACGCCGCGAAGACCGCGTACCACCGCAGCTATGGCGGCGGCACGAAGACGAACGACGCGAGCGGCGGCGAGGTCATGCCGGAGAACGTCGTCGTCATCAAGACCGACGTGAACGAGATCCCCGGCACCGCCGACGCTGCCGGCGCGCCGTCCGTGGACTTCCGCTCGACGGGTTCCGGCGAGGTCGTGATCCTGCGCGACGGCAAGCGCTTCGAAGGCACGTGGAGTCGGCAAGGAAGCGACATCTACGCGTTCAAGGACGCGTCCGGCGCGCCCCTTCTTTTGCGGCCAGGGCTCACGTGGATGCACATCGTTTCGACGACCACCGACGTGCGTTGACGCATGCGTGGGGGGCCAACCGGTAGCCGAATGTAACGAGACCCTTTGCGCGCGCCCGTAAAGTGAAGCGCGTCGTGAGGGAGGTAGGGACGCCGGTGCCGGCGGCGGTAACGCCTTCCCCTGACGTGCCCGGCACGCAGGTCGTCACGGTGCTCAAAGCCGATATCTCCGGATCGACTGCGCTCGGCGAGAAGCTCGATCCCGAGGAGCTGCGCTCCGTGCTCGGCTCATACTTCGCCGCCCTCGCGCGCGAGATCCACCGCCGCGGTGGCGTGGTGGACAAATACATCGGGGACGCGGTGCTCGCCGTGTTCGGCGTGCCTGAGACACGCGACGACGATGCGGAACGCGCGGTGGTCTGCGCCGTGGCGATGCAAGAGGCGATCGAACGCGAGAACATCGCGCTGCACGAGCGGTACGGCGTGATGCTCGCGTGCCGGATCGGCATCGCGACCGGGCCCGTGGTCGCCGGCGCGATCGCCGGGGACGTTCAAGCGAGCGATACGGTCGTGGGCGCTCCGGTCGCACTCGCCGAGTCGCTCGAGTCGGCGACACCGCTGGGGTCTGTACTCGTCAGCCCCGCGACGCGCAAAGCCGCGGCCGGCGCGATCCGCTTCGGCCCACGCGAGGATGCGCATCCGAAGGGCGGTGGCTCAGCGCTCGCTGCGTACCGCGTCGTCGGATTGCGCCAGGCGACCCGCGAAGTCATGAACGTCGCACAGGGGATCGCCACGAGCGCGTCCCTACAGATCATGTCCGAGCGCGCGTACCAGCTCGCCGAGCAGCGCAAGGTCGTGACCGTGCTCTTCGCGGACATCGTGTCATCTGAGCCGCTCGGCTCGAAGCTCGCCCCGAGCGAGCTGCGCGCGGTATTCGGCGCGTACTTCGGCGTCCTCGCGCGCGCGATCCAGCACTACGGGGGGACGATCGACAAGTACATCGGCGACGCGGTCATGGCCGTCTTCGGCGCGCCGGTTTCGCACGAGGA
>VBJD01000180.1 GCA_005887995.1 Chloroflexota bacterium | reverse complement strand
CCGAGTCTCGCTACGCCATCACCCTCCGCCAGATCGTCTGCGCGATGCGGAACCGCACCGATTCGCTTGAGATGGCGCAGCTTGCCGTCGCGAACCGCGACCGCGGCGTCGTCGGGTTCGACATCGCCGGCGAGGAGGCGGGCTATCCGCCGGAGAAGCACCTCGCTGCATTCCAGCTCTGCCATCGTGAGAACTTCTCGATCACCATCCACGCCGGCGAGGGCTTCGGTCCCGCGTCGATCTGGCAGGCGATCCAGATCTGCGGCGCGCACCGCATCGGCCACGGCGTGCGACTCGTTGAGGACATGACCATCGAGGATGCGGGTCGAGGGACTCCTGGGCGCGAAGCAACGGTGACGAAGCTCGGCCTCCTCGCGTCGTACGTCCGCGACAAGCGCATCCCCCTCGAGATCTGCCCGTCGAGCAACGTCGACACGGGCGCCGCGCCGTCGCTCGATGCGCACGCGATCCGCTACTTCCTCGCGCAGAAGTTCCGCGTGACGGTGAACACCGACAACCGCCTCATGTCGGACATCACGCTCTCCGAGGAGTTCCGCCGGCTCAGCGAGGTACTGCCCATCGGTCTCGCGGACGTCGAGAAGCTCACGATCAACGCGATGAAGTCCGCGTTCGTCGGCTACGACGAGCGCCTTGCGATCATCTACGACCGCATCAAGCCCGGCTACGCGAAGCTCCGCGGCGAGCCCGCGCTCGCGGGGTTCCGGCTACCGCCCTCCGCCTGACAGCGCGCCGACGTACACGCCGACCGCGACGATCGCCGCCCCGACGAGGAAGAACGGCGAGACGCTCTCACCGCGCAGCAACGCACCGAGCGAGATCGCGACGAGCGGCATGACGACGAGCGCGTAGCTCGTCGCGCTCACCGTCCACCGATTGACGACGTAGATGAACAAGCCGAACAACCCGATCGCGCCGACGGTCGCGAGATAGACGACCGCGAGCTGCGTCTCCGTGCGTCGCGGTAGATCGTGCGCCTCGCCGAAGACGAACGAGGCGAGCAGCAAGACGAGACCGCCGACGAGCATGCCCACGGCGTTCGTCGCGAACGGATGCGTCCGCGGGAAGCGCTTCGCGATGACACCCGCCTCAGCTGCGGCCGCCGCGTTGAGGAGGATCGCGATGAGGTAGATCGCCGCCACGTTCGCACTGAGCTGCTCCCTGAATACCAGGGCGATGCCGGCCAGCGCGATGAGGGCACCGACGATAGGGCGGGGACGAAGACGCTCGAGGCGGTGGAGCACCGCGAGCCCGAGCGTGAAGAGCGGGACGGTGGCGAGGATGACCGACGCTGTTCCGGCATTCACCTGCTGCAGACCGAAGTACGTGAGCGCATAGCCGAGCCCGAAGTTGATGAGGCCCCAGAGCACCGCGCCGACGAGCGCGGAGCCGTAGGGCACCGGGATGCGCCCGATCACCATCACGACGAACAGCAGCAGCGACGCCGGCAGGAAGCGGATCGCCGCACCCCAGTACGGCGGGAGCTCGGCGTTGCTGAAGCGCACCGCGACGAAGTTCGATCCGCCGATGAGGATGATCCCGAAGAACGCCGCGAGCGTGGCGTTCTCCAGACGCGCGCGCGTCTCGGCGCGCGCGGTCACCTCAGCCAGACGAGGTCGCCGAAGAAGAAGTCTTGGCCCTGCGCGACGGTGCGCGTCGTCTGCGTCGTGACGTCCAGGACGAAGAAGCCGCCCGTCCCCACGTAGGCGATCTTCGATCCATCCGGCGACCACGCCGGCACGACGTCGTCGCCCGTCTGTCCGACGGACTTCACCGACGAGCCGTCGCACGGGATGAGGAAGAGCTCTGAGGGGATGCTGAGATGCGCGAGCCGCGGGGCCATGAGGCCTGGGTTTAGTCGCGACGCGAGCGTAAGCGGACCGCGTGGCAACGCGTACGGCGCGCCCGGACCGGCGTCGCTGACCGTGTGTCCCGCCGCTGACAGGATCAGCTGGCAGCTCCTCGGCGAGAAGCGCGGCGCCTGCAGGTACCAGAAGGAGTCCTTCGTCTTCAGGAACGGCGCGGCGTTGCTCCCGTCGATGTCCGCGCGCCACAGCCCGTCGATCTGCCCGTCCTTCAGGTGGACGAGCGCGAGCATCTTGCCGTCGGGCGAGATCGACGGATCCGCGCCGTCCTTCAAGAGGCGCGTGCGCTGACCCGTGCGGAGGTCGATGCGCTCGATGCCGTCGTCGTTCCCGACGTACGCGCCGTTTTGGATGATCGCCGAGCGGCGGTGCACGTAGAGCACATTGCCGCTCGCGTCGAAACGCGGGCTCGCGTAGAACACGTTGTTGTCCTCGTGCAGCAGGAGCGCCTTCAGGTTCGAGCCATCGACGTTCACCGTGTAGATGTCCGACCCAAAGCCGCGCTTCGGATCGCTCTGGCCGGTGAGCGCGAACGCGATGACCGTTCCTGACGGGTGCAGCGCTGGCGTGGACGGCGCGCTCTGGTCGGGCAGCTTCGCGAGCTTGCCGATCGACCGCGCACTTTCGTCGAGGCACGACAGGCCGCCGGGGTTGGCGAGGATGAACGTCGCTGTCGCGCCGCAGCCCGGCGTGACGGCGCTCGGTGTCGGCGTGCTGCTGCCGCATGCGCCCGTGACGATCGCGAGCAGCACCGCAATGACGAGCGCCGCTCGACGGGCGGGGGACGCGATCATCACGCGATCGACTCGCCCGCGGCCTTCGAGGCGGTGCGCAGCTTGTCGCGGATCCGGGCCGACGCGCGCGCGAAGTGCTGCACCGCGCTCACGAACGCGGCGTGCGACCAGGTGAGCGGCGAGACCGAGAGCGGCTCGCCGGTGTAGGGATGCACCTGCTCGGCAAGTACTCCCGAGGGAAGCGCTTTGGTTCGGCACCAGTCGAGAAGCGCGCGCGGCCGCTCGAGATCGTCGAGCGAGCGAGCGGTGGCGATGTACCACTCCGCCAGCCAGAGCGTGCTGATGAACCACGGATTGCCCGGAACGCTCGCGACGTCCTGCGAGACCTGGAAGTAGTAGTCATTCTCGTACCGCGCGATGCCGCCGATCGGCGTCTTCACCGTGAGGCGCTCCTCGATCGCCTTCATCGTCGAGACGACGCGCGGATCGGTCGCGGGCAATAGACCGAAGAGGAAGATGCCCGCGAGCGAGATGTCGACCGTCGCGTCCTTCACGATGAGGCCGTCCGGCAGCACCGCGACGGTGCGCACGAAGCGGTCGCGATCCGCGTCCCACAGGTGCTCGAGCGTCGCCTCGCGGATCTCCTGCGCCGCGACGGCGTAGCGCTTCGCGAACTCGTGCTGCCCGAACGCGACGGCGAAGTTGCGCGCCGCGGTCAGGCCCGCGACGACTGCCGCGGCGGTCCACGCGTGGATGCCGCGGCGCTCCTCCCAGAGGTCGAACGAGGCAGCCGGAAGCCTCGTCCGCGGCTCGCGGAAGGTGGCCATGAAGTCCGCGCCGGCGCGCACGAGCTTGCGATAGAGCGGACGCACGAACTCGATGTCCTTGTCGCGTTCGTAGTGCTGCCACAGCGCCCAGATCGGAAGGCCGGTCTCGTCTTCCTGGATCGGGAGCTCGAGCCGACCGTCGGACGTCGACCACGCGTGCCACGAGGAGCCGAGCGACCCGTCGGGGTTGTACTTGTGAAGCAGGTAGCCCTCGCGCGTGATCAGGTCACCGCAGAGGAAGAAGAAGCGGCGCGTGACCTCGCCGTATCCGGCCATGTCGAGCGCGTCGGCGACGAGTGCGCCGTCGCGCGGCCATAGGTAGGAGTAGGTGTCGCGGTTGAAGCGAAGGACATCCGAATCGTTGCCGGCGATGATCGCGCCGCGGTTGTCGACCTGCGTGCGGATGATGAGCGTCGACCGCTTGTAGAGGGCGGTGAGCTCCGGCGATAGGTGATCGACGATCGTCTCGTCCTTGTTCGCCCAGAGACGCCAGTAGTCCTTGGTGCGCGCGAGGAACGCCGAGGGCGTGCGCTCACGCACGAGCTTGTCGGCCTCGCGCACCTCGTCGTACGACTGACCCGCCGCCAGCCAGAAGGTGAGCGTCGCGCTGCCGTTCGCGGGCACCTTCGCCTGCAGCATGCCGACGCTGTCGATCGAGCCCTGCGCCACGGGGTTGCGCGAGAGCTCGCCGTCCTCCGCGTCGCGGAACGTCCCCTCCTTGCCGGGCGCGTCCTTCTGACCGATCGCGAACGAGCTCAGGCCGAAGGCGTGCCCGCCCGCGCTACCGGAGAGGAGGAAGTAGCGGCGCAACTTGTAATGGACGATCGATTGCGAGCGCGGGTCGTAGTACGCGCTGTCGCCGACACCGTTCCCGTAGAGGTTTGCGTCGAATTGGTGGAAGAGGCGCACTTCGCGATCCTTGCCGGACGTGTCCTCGACCGTGACCTCTTTGAAGTAGATGTTGCGGTCGAAGTCGACTGCGTCCCGGCAATAGAGGCTCAGCTTGAGCGCGGGGTGATTGAGATGAGTGTTCCCGACGAGCGTCTCGTGCTCGTAATCGATGCGCCGCTGCCAGCCGCTATCGCTGATCCACACGAACGCCCCGTCGGCCCAGACTCCGAAGCGGCACGGCTCGCCGGTGGTGTGGTTCTCCTGACCGACGTTGGGGTAGTAGAGGTCGCGCAGCTGATAGTCGGAGTCGAAGGTGACGAGGAAGTCGCCGTTCCCGAGTGGGAGATCGCGCGGCAATGGTTAGCTGCGCCGCGTGGCGGCGAGGAAGCGCTTCGCGTTCGCGGTGACGCCGCCCAGGTCGCGCCGCTCCAGCAGGTCCGGCCTGATGAGCGGGCCGCCTATCCCGAATCCCACCACGCCCGCTTTGAAGTACGTCGGGATCTCGTCGTATTCGATGTTGCCGGTCGCGACGAGCGGAAGATGCTGGAGTGCTCGGCGGATGTTCGTGATGTAGTCCGGCCCGCCGATGGTGGCGAGCGGGTACACCTTTATGTAATCCGCGCCGAGCTCCGCGGCCTTCACCATCTCGGTCGCCGTCATCGTGCCGGGCATGGTCATCGCGTCGCGCGAACGCGCGGCCTCGATCATCTCGGGGATCAGCGCGGGCGAGACGAGGAACCGCGCGCCCGCGATGAGGCTGTCCTCGGCCTGCGCGCCGGAGAGCACCGTACCGGCGCCGATGACCGCGCCGAGCCGGCGCATCTCCTCGTCGGTCGCGAGTCTGGTGATGAGCTCGTAGGCGTCAGGCACGGTGAGCGTGATCTCGACGAGACGCACGCCGGCGCGAGCGACCGCGCGCGCCGCGGTCTCGGCGACCTCCGCCGTCGCGGTGCGGATGACGGCGACGAGGCGGTCCTCGGAGAAGATGCGGATGAGATCGCGCCGCAGGACGACGGGCCGCTCAGAGATGGCCACGTCGATCATCGTATCGGGTGGAGCGGACTCAAGGCCCGCGAGGTTGAAACAACCAAACTTGACCGTGACGAGCGCGGTTGGCTGCGATTGGAAGTAACCAAATAGCGGTAGGCAGCGTCAGGCTGGACGCAGCGTGCGGAGATCGCAGCCATCCCGCTGCAGTGCGCTCTATGACCGAGTTGTGCAGGGAGACTGCCCGTCGCTCCTTGATATTCGGCACGGGTGGCCAATAGAAGACGAACTCATTGATCCCCACCTGCGCGCACGAATCCACAAGTGATCGAACGCGTCAAGGGAGGTCAGCGGATCAACGGACAAGCGGTAGGCAAGGACGAGTCGGCGGGTTCCGCGTGCGCGCGGTTTGCTGGATGGGTAGCGCTATGGGGCCACACCTGGTCGAAATGACGGTCGGCCGCACAGGCACGCGCAGAATCCACCCATGCCCGAAGAGCGCAAGCTGGTCAGCCTCGTCTTCGCGGATGTAGTCGGCTCCACCGCCTGGGGCGCGCAGCAGGATCCCGAATTCGTCCGTCACTCGATGGCGCGCTACTTCGCGCGAATGAAGGAC
>VBJD01000086.1 GCA_005887995.1 Chloroflexota bacterium | reverse complement strand
TCGCGGAGACATTCGCCGACCAGGCGAGCATCGCGATGCAGAACGTGCGTCTCTTCAACGAGATCCAGCAGAAGAGCCGCGAGCTTGAGGTCGCCAACCGCCACAAGAGCGAGTTCCTCGCGAACATGAGCCACGAGCTGCGCACGCCGCTCAACGCGATCATCGGCTTCTCCGAGGTGATGCTCGAGGGCATCTTCGGCGGGCTGAACGAGAAGCAACGTGAGTATTTGAACGATGTGCTCGCGTCCGGTCAGCATCTGCTCACGCTCATCAACGACATCCTCGACCTCTCGAAGATCGAGGCCGGACGTATGGAGCTGGAAGTGTCGACCTTCTCGCTTGCCGCAGCGGTCGAGAACGGCCTCACGATCGTGCGCGAGCGCGCGGCGCGCCACGGCATTGCGCTCCAGGCGGTGCTGCCAAAGGACCTGCCGAAGATCGAGGCCGACGAACGGAAGGTGAAGCAGATCCTCTACAACCTGCTCTCCAACGCCGCGAAGTTCACGCCGGATGGCGGCCGCGTCGAGGTGCGCGTCCGTCAGGAGAACGAGCACGTGCAGGTCGACGTGGAGGACACCGGCATCGGCATCGCGCCCGATGACCAGACGCGCATCTTCGAGGAGTTCCGCCAGGTCGGCCGCGAGCGCTCGCGCGAGGGCACCGGCCTCGGGCTCACGCTCACGAAGCGGTTCATCGAACTGCACGGCGGGCGGATCTGGGTCGAGAGCACGCCGGGCAAGGGCAGCACTTTCTCGTTCACACTCCCCATCCGCAGGCCGGCGGAGGTGAAGAGGTGAGCGATCTCATCCTGCTCGTCGAGGACAACGAGAAGAACATGAAGCTCGCGCGCGACCTCCTGCAGTACCACGGCTTCACGACAGTCGAGGCGACCAACGCCGAAGATGGCATCGTCCTCGCGAAGGAGCGCTCGCCGAAGCTCGTGCTCATGGACATCCAGCTCCCGGGGATGGACGGCGTCGCCGCGCTCGAGCACCTGCGCGGGGATCCGAACACGTCGCGCATCCCGATCGTCGCGATGACCGCGTCGGTCATGAAGGAAGATCGCGAGCGCTTCGATAAGGCGGGCTTCGACGGCTTCATCACGAAGCCGATCGACGTGCGCGCCTTCCCCCAGCAGGTCCGCGACGCGATCGCCAAGGGGCGTGCGTGACCGACCGCCGCAAGGTCCTCGCGATCGACGACACGCCGGAGAACCTCCGCCTCGTCGAGGCGCTCCTCGTACCCGCGGGGTACGACGTCGTCACCGCACCGTCAGGGCGCGAGGCGCTCGCGCGGCTGGCGGCAGAGCGGCCGGATCTCCTACTCGTCGACCTAGTGATGCCGGACATGAACGGCCTCGACGTCACGAAGGCCATCCGCGCCGACGAAGCGTGGCGCCACCTACCGATCATCGTCGTCACCGCGACCGGCGGCGCGGACCTCGTGCGCTCGCTCGAGGCGGGCGCTGACGACTTCGTGCCGAAGCCGTTCGACAAGAACGAGCTGCTCGCCCGCGTGAAGTCGCTCATCCGCGTGAAGAGCTATTACGACACCGTCCAGCGGCAGCGCGAAGAGCTCACCCGCTTCCTCTCGCCGGCGATCGCCGAGCTCATCACGAGCGAGGAAGGCAAACGCCTCCTCGATGGGCACCGCCGCCAGGTCACCGTGGTGTTCTGCGATTTCCGGGGCTTCACGCCGTTCTCGGAGACCGTCGAGCCGGAAGAGGTCCTCACCGTTCTGCGCACGTATCACAAGGCGATGGGTGAGCTCATCGCACAGTACGGCGGCACGCTCGAGCACTTCGAGGGCGACGGCATGATGGTGTTCTTCAACGACCCGATCGAGCTGCCCGATCACGAGGTGAGCGCGGTGCGTATGGCCATCGCGATGCGCGACCGCTTCACGGAGATCGAGAGCGGATGGAAGAAGAAGGGCTACGACCTCGGTCTCGGGTTCGGCGCCGCGGTCGGGTACGCGACGCTCGGGCGGATCGGCTACGAGGGCCGCTACGACTACGCGGCGATCGGGAACGTGACGATCCTCGCGTCGCGGCTGTCGGCGCGCGCGGCGGCTGGCCAGATCCTGGTGAGCCAGCGGCTCAACGCGGCCCTCGAGGGAAAGATCGAAACGGAGCCGGTCGGCGAGCTCGAGCTCAAGGGCATGACCCGGCCCGTCGCGGCCTTCAGTGTGACGCGCGCCGTCGCGGCAGCGGCGACCTCATGAGCCAAGCGGTGGCGCCGGTGATGGAAGGCATCTGGGAGACGATCCGGCAAAAGCTCGAGTACGCAACGTTCGTGCCGCGTCCGATCCCGGACATCGAGCGCGCTGACCTGCGCCGCCGCGACGGAACGCCGTATACCGCGCTGAAGAACCCGCGCGGCGATCGCGGCGCCGGGCTGTACATGCGGCTCGAGCCCGAGGACGTCGCACTCTTCGAGCTCATGGACGGCCAGCGCGCGATCCAAGACATCCTCGTCGAGCATCTGCAGCGAACCGGGGTGTTCGCGCTCGACCGCCTCGCGCGGCTCAGCGCGGCCCTGTCCGCCAACGGGTTCTTCGGCGAGGAACGGCCGCGCGTGTACGAGCGGCTCCGCCTCCGGCGTGCGATGCGCGATCCGCTGACGCGCATGATGATGTTGATCCGCCGGCTGATCATCTGGGACATCGCGCGCTGGCCAAACGCCGACGGCTTCGTGCGCACGGTCTATCGCGCTGGCGGCCGTCTCGCGTTCACAAAAGTCGGCGCGACGGTCATCATCGCCCTGTGCCTCGCGGGGATCGTCGCGTGGATCACCGAGATCCGCGCCGGACGACACGCGCTCGTGACGATCGACAATTCGGTCGTCCTCGGGCTCATCGCGCTGCTCGTGCTCCAGGTGCTCTCGGTGTCGGTGCACGAGGCGGGTCACGCGCTCGCCATCACGCACTTCGGTCGGCGCGTGCGTCGCCTCGGGTTTGCGATGTACTACTTCTTCCCGTGCGTCTACGTCGACAGCACCGACATGACGATGTCGACGCGCCGGGCACGCATCGTCGTATCGCTCGCGGGTCCCATCGGTGGCCTCACCATCGGCGCGATCTGCGCGCTCGTCGCGGCCGCCGAGGGCGGGTTCGTCGGCGGTCTCGCGTTCAAGGCGGCGAGCCTCTTCATCTTCCAGTTCGCGTTCAACATGTTGCCGATCCTCGAGCTCGACGGCTACTTCGTGCTCTGCGACCTCCTCGACGCGCCGTTCCTGCGTGCGCGCGCGATCGCCTTCGCGCGAGGCATCGCGGTGCGCAAACTCCGACGCCGGGAGCGCTGGACCGCGAGCGAGATGGGCCTTGCGACGTACGGCGCGCTCGCGATCGTCACGTCGCTCGTCATGATCGTGTTCTCGCTCGGGCTGTGGCAGTCGCGCGTCGCAGCGGCGGCCGCTGAGCTCCTGCGATCGGGGCCCGCGGGCCTCGTCGCGATCGCGCTGCTCGTGCTCGTGTTCATCGGGCCGCTGCTCCTCGCGCTCGTCGCCCGCGTCATCGGCTGGTTGCGCGCGTTCGCGCGCGCGTCGGCGGAACGCGCGCGACGAGCGCGGATGGCCGCGCTTCAAGAACGGGCGAGGGTGCTCGCCCGTGTGCCGTTCCTCGCCGGGCTGAACCCGCCGTCGCTCATGGCGATCGCGTCGCACCTCCAGGAGGAGCGCACGACGGCGGGGACGGCGGTCGTGACGATCGGCGAGCCCGGCGATCGCTTCTACCTCGTTCGGTCTGGCCAGCTGCAGGTGCTGAACGCCGACGACTCCGTTCGCGCCACGATCGGCCCGGGCGAGGGCTTCGGCGAGCTCGCGCTCCTCGACCACCGACCGCGGGGCGCGACGGTCCGCGCGATCGACGACGCGGAGCTCTGGTCGCTCGACCGCGGCCACTTCGAGCGGTGGATCAAGGACCGCTACGAGATCTCGGCGCGCATCCGCGCGTCGACGGAAGAACGGGCGGCGCTCGCGGCGCTCCCGTTCTTCAAGGGTCTGGACCCGGTCGAGCTCGATCGGATCCTGCCGCGCCTCCACACCGTCCGCGTGCCTGCCGGCGACGCGGTGGTGAACGAGGGAGACCCCGGCGACCGCTACTACCTCATCCGCGAGGGCGAGGCGGAGGTGTCCATCCGCGGCCAGGCGACGGGCCGGCTCGGGAAAGGCGCGGGTTTCGGCGAGATCGCCCTCCTCACCGGCCGGCCGCGGACGGCGACCGTCCGGGCGGTGACCGACCTCATCCTCGCAGCGCTCGGACGGCGGGAGTTCATCTGGCTCGTCAAGGAGTCGGGCGAGACGATGGGTCAATTCCGGGCCAGAACGGCGCATTATGTCGGCGCCGGACTCGGAGAGGCGGTAAGGGGAGGGTGAACGGGTGGACTGCTGGACCTGCGAGCGGACCGCGGTCGGTGCCTGTCGCTTCTGTGGACGCGGCACCTGCAGGGACCATGCGAAGACCTATCCCTTCCTCGTCGATGTGTTCCGCGGGCGCACCCATGAGACCCTGCGCGCCCTCGTCGTCGAGGACGCGCTGCACTGTGGTGTCTGCCGACCGCGCGGAGAGCCCGTAGAGCTCCCCGAGCTGGAATGAGAAGGTAGGCTTGGCCGAGAACTGTTACCAGGATCACACACGGCAAGCCATTCAGATGGACGAATGTCGAATCAGTGGGGACGAGTCTCTCGGCTAAGCCAGAGAGGCAATAGGGAGGAGACAACGTGACAAGAGACGCAGTCGCGAAGGTCATCCAGCGGGCCATCAGTGATGGATCGTTCCGCAACCAGCTCACGCGGGACACCACGACGGCCCTTCGTGGTTTCGATCTGACCCCGACCGAGATCGCCGCGATCAAGAGCGGTGACTCGGGTCGCATCTCATCGCTCGGCGTCGATCTCCGCATGAGCAAGGCGTTCGGCCTGGCGGCGACCGACGGACGCGCCGAGAGCGTGCTCACGACAGGCGCGGACTCCTCGCTCGCCTCGGGCGTGAACTCCGGTACGAACTCATCGCTCACGATGGGCAGCGACGCGGGGCTCGCCTCGGGCGTGAACTCCGGTACGAACTCATCGCTCACCTCGGGCAGCGACGCGGGGCTGACCGCCGGCGTGAACTCGGGCACCAACTCAGCGCTCACGGGCGGAGTGAACTCATCCGCGAACGGCGTCGAGACGATCGACGGAGGCGCCGGCGGATCGGCCGACCTGAGCGGCGGCGAGAACGCCGGACACCAGGTCGTGCAGTGGGACGGCAACGACGATGCTCCGCTCAGCACGGTCATCCCGGGCGAGCCGGCGCACGCCTTCGGCGCGCAGACGCCGGAGGGCGGCGCGTTCGGCGACAGCGCGCTCACCGCAGGCGACGAGGGTTACCTGCCGAGCGTGAACTACGCCTCGACGAGCGAGGGCGGCACGCAGGATTCGTCCGCCGGCTTCGCCACCGACGAGGGTCAGCTGACGAACGCGCTCAACATGGGCACCGGCGAGGGCGGCGCGACGACGCCCGCCGAGGCCGGCGAGGGACCCAACATCACGCCATAAGACAGGCGTCTCTGGCGATCGCACGAGCGGCCCTTCGGGGCCGCTCGTCGCGTCTATTCGACCGTCACCTAGTGGCGGATCTCCTTGCGCAGCAGCTCGGGGTCCGTGATGTTCACGTGACCGCGACCGAGCTTCAGCGCGCCCCGCCGCTCGAGATCGACGAGCACGCGGTTGACAGCGACACGTGTCGCGCCGACGAACGAGGCGATCTCCTCCTGCGTGAGTTCCACGCGGCCGTTGCCGCCCGCGAGCTCGTTCTGGTCGACCAGGCACTTTGCGACGCGTCCCGGAAGGTCGAGGAAGACGAGGTCCTCGATGTGGCCGGTGCTGCGGCGGATGCGCCGCGCAAGGAGCGCGAGGAGCTGGCGCATCGCGGCGGGGTTGTGCTGGAGCACGTCCATGAAATCGCGGTTCGCGAGGGTGAACGTCATCGTCTCGAACATGGCGGTGACCGTCGCAGAGCGCGGCCCCTCGTCAAAAAGCGCGAGATCGCCGAAGACGTCGCCGCCGCGCATGAGCGCGATGACGACTTCCTGCCCGTCCTCTTCTTCGACGGTGATCTTCACCGTGCCCGAGGCGATGAGGTAGACGTGCGTCGCCGGGTCGTCTTTGTGGAAGATGACCTCGTTGCGGGCGAAGTGCCGAGGCCGCATTCGGCTCGCGAGGTCGGCCCGCTCCTTCAGCGACAGCGGGGCGAAGACAGGCGAGAACGCAAGGTAATCCGCGATGGCCGTGACATCCATCGCGGGAATGCTGGCACCGCGGTCAAGGACGACCGCCGGAAGGCTATGCGCGGAGCCTCGCAAGGAGTAGGCTTGCGCGCCTCGGAATCCATGAGGGGTACGCCGGCGCAAATGTGGGGAAGGTGCGTAATCAGGATCACTCACCGGCTGCCACGGCGATGGCCGAAGACCCACCCGACTGGGTGAACACTGCACCGCAACGCTTTAGGGAGGGCAACGAATGTCGAAGCAGGATCTGATCAAGGTGGTCCAGCGTTCCATCAACGATGCGGCCTTCCGCCGCCAGCTGACGACGGACACCGCCAACGCGATCCGCGGCTACTCGCTCACGCCGGACGAGGTCGGCGCGCTGCGCAGCCGCGACTCCGGCAAGCTCACTGCGTTCGGGGTCGACACGCGAATGAGCAAGGTCTTCGCGATCGACCAGGGAGCTCTCGGTAGCGCGACGATCACGTCCGAGAGCGGCGCCATCGGCAACGCGGCCGTCACCGGCGGCGGGCCGCGCGACGCTGCCCCCGTGTGGGTCGGCGACGGTGCCGCGCACGGCGCCATCCAGACACCGGATGCGGCCGAGCGCAACGCGTCGATCATCGGGGACCCGCAGCTCTCGGCCACGAGCGTGCAGTCGCCTGACGCAGTCGACCGCAACCTCGCGGTCTCTTCGACCGGATCCGAGCCCCGCGACAGCGAGCCGGTCTGGGTCGGCGACCTCGGCAACGCGGCGACCGGCGCCGTGCAGTCGCCCGACGCCATGGAGCGCAACGCGGCCTTCACGGGTGGTGCGGAGCCGCGCGACAGCGACCCGGTCTGGATCGGCGACCTCGGCAACGCGGCGACCGGCGCCGTGCAGTCGCCCGACGCCATGGACCGCAACGCGGCCTTCACCGGCAGCGGTACCGAGCCGCGCGACAGCGACCCAGTGTGGATCGGCGACACCGCCGCTCCGCTCGACGCGCACGCCGCGCCGATCGACGGCTCGCCGGAGGCGGACAGCACCGGCGACCTGTCCACGGGCGACGGCAACCTGCAGCAGTAACCCGACAGCGATCTGATCAGCGAACGAGCGGCCCTCGGGGGCCGCTCGTTCCATAGGAGCGCCGTTGGAGGGCGTTAAGCCAGCGCTGGGTAACGACGATGACATTGGCGGGGATACCCGCGTGGACGAAGGCTCACCCGTCTGGGTGAAGACTGACGCCCAAGGCAACAGGGAGGGCAAAGAAATGTCGAAGCAAGAGCTGGTCAAAGTGGTCCAGCGGTCCATCAATGACGCGGCCTTCCGCCGCCAGCTGACCACGGATGCCGACAGTGCGCTCCGCGGCTACACGCTGACGCCGGATGAGATCGGCGCGCTGCGCAGCCGCGACGCGGGCAAGCTCACGGCGTTCGGGGTCGACACGCGGATGAGCAAGATGTTCACGATCGAACAGGGAGCGCTCGGCACCCCGACGATCACCTCGGAGGGTGGCGCGCTCCGCGACTCGTACGTGGTGACCGGCGAGCCGCGCGATGTCGCGCCGATGTGGATCGGCGATGGTGGCACGAAGGTCATCCAGACGCCGGATGCGGCGGAGCGCAATGCCGCGATCATCAGCGACCCGCTGGCGACCGGGAGTGGCGTGCAATCGCCCGACGCGGTCGACCGGAACCTCGCCTACACGACGGGCGGTTCAGAGCCGCGCGACAGCGAGCCTGTCTGGATCGGCGACACCGCCGCAGCGACGCACGCCGCGCCGATCGATGGCTCGGCCGAGGAATCGTTCAACTCGCTCACAGCCAGCGGCAGCGAGCCGCGAGACGTGGCCCCGACGTGGATCGGTGACAACGACGGCACCATGCCGGCGCACACCTACAGCGGCGATGACAACGCGGGTCCCGAGAACGTCTCGACCGGCGACGGCGACCTTCAGCAGTAACGCGAAGACGGATCTGATCGGCGAATGAGCGGCCTTTCGGGGCCGCTCATTCGGTGCGTGCGGCCTTTCGCGGATCGTCGCCCGGCGTGACGCGCCAGCCCGAGCGCGCGACGGTGCCGAACACGATGTCGTCGGGACGGACCGGCACGCGGTTGAGCTCGCGACCGGTCGCGGCGCGGATCGCGGCGACGATCGCGGGCGTGCTCGAGATCGTTGGCGGCTCGCCGACGCCCTTTGCGCCGAACGGTGCGTCGCGGTGCGGGTGCTCGACGATGTCGCACACGACCGGCGGCATGTCGAGCATCGTCGGCAGCAGGTAGTCGGTGAACGACGCATTGCGGATCTGACCGTCGCGCAGCTGCAGCTCCTCCATGACCGCGAGGCCGAGCCCCTGCGCGATGCCGCCCTCGAGCTGGCCGACGACGGCGACAGGGTTGATCGCCTTCCCCACGTCCTGCGAGGTCGCGACCTGCACGACCTTCACGAGGCCGGTCTCGACATCGACGTCGACGGTCGCGCGATGAGCCGCGAAGAGGAACGCGACATGTCCGTGGTTCTGCGTCGTCTCGTTGCGCGCCTCCGTGGGACGATGGCGGTGCTTGACGGTGCGCTCGATGGGCTCATCGAGAAGATCCGCGACCTCGAAGTCCTCGAGCGCGCGGCCGCGCGCCTTCGCCCGTCGTTCGAGCTCGGTACGCACCTCGCGGCACGCGGCGAGGACGGCACCGCCGGTCATCCACGTCTGGCGCGATGCGGACGACGATCCCGCCGAGTCGATGCTCGTGTTCGGCGTCTCCACGACGACGCGCTGGACCTCGAGGACGCTGCGAGCGATTTGCTCGCACACGAGCACGATCCCCTGCCCCACCTCGGCCGCCGCGGTGAGGACGTACGCGACGGGCTCGCCGCGTTCCCGGACGAGACGCACGCGCGCGGTCGAGTAGTCATCGAACCCGTGCGAGTAGCAGACGTTCTTGAAGCCCGCCGCCAGCGCGGTCCCTCGCCGCACTCCCTCGCCGCGCGTGATGTTGCCGACGCCGCCCGGCATCGCCGCCGGGTCGCTCGTGTCGGGCTCGCCCGGCGAGCGCATTGCCGCGCAGCGGCGGATCAGGTTCGCGACCGGCTCGCTCCCCTCGACCGGCTGGCTGGTGATGATCTCGTCGCCGTCACGCAGCGCGTTCTTCGCACGTAGCTCTACCGGATCCATGCCGAGTGCCTTCGCGAGCCTATCCATCTGCGCCTCGTACGCGAAGCACGACTGCACCGCGCCGAACCCGCGCATCGCACCGGTCGGAGGGTTGTCGGTATACGCACCGACCGCGTGTATCACAGCGTTCGGGACGCGATACGGACCGGCGCCGAAGCACGCCGCGTTCGCGACGACCGCCGGGCTCGACGACGCGTACGCGCCGCCGTCGAGGACGATCGTCGCGCGGACATAGACGAGCGTGCCATCGCGCTTCGCGCCGTGCTCGTACCAGAGCCGCGCGGGGTGGCGGTGCACGTGACCGTAGAACGACTCCTCGCGCCCGTAGACCATGCGCACCGGCTTCCGCGTCGCAAGGGCGAGGAGGCAGAGATGGATCTGCAGCGTCACGTCCTCGCGCGCGCCGAACGCGCCGCCGACGCCGGCGAGCACGAGGCGCACCTTCTCGCGCGGCAGCCCGAGGCAGGGCGCGATCTGCCCGAGGTCCTCGTGCATCCACTGCGTCGCGATGTGCAGCGTCACGCCACCGTCCGCGTCGGGGATCGCAAGTCCGGCCTCGGGCCCGAGCGGCGCCTGATCCTGCATGCCGATCTCGTACTCGCCGCTCACGACAATGTCGGCCTTCGCCTTCGGGTCGCCGTGAACGACACGGACGTCCTCGATGACGTTCCCGAACGAATGCAGCTGCGGCGCGCCAGATTGCAGCGCGGCGACGGGGTCGGTGACCGCGGGGAGCGGCTCGTACTCGACCTTCACGGCCTTCGTCGCGAGACGAGCCTGCTCGGTGTCTTCAGCCGCGACGAGGGCGACCGGCTCGCCGACATAGCGCACCTCACCGCGCGCGAGCACCAGCTGATCGCGGCGCATGAGTCCGAAGAGCTCGTCCGTTGGAAGATCCGCGCTCGTAAGCACTGCGACGACGCCTGGCATCGCGCGCGCCGCGGACGTGTCGATGCGCACGATGCGTGCGCGTGCGTGCGGGCTGCGGACGGTTGCGCCGTGGAGCATCCCGTCGCGCGCGAGGTCACTCGCGTACTCGAACGACCCCTGTGTCTTCGGTGGTGCATCGCTGCGCGGCGCGGACTCGCCGACGACGCCGCGAAGCCTTGTGCGCGGTGGCGCGAGCGTCATGGGCGAGCCGCCCGGTACGTCGCGATGCACCCGTCGTCCATGCGATGGCGCAAGGCGGCGGGCACGCGCGTCTCTGGGACGCGAACGAGCCCGATCCCCGCGTAGAACTCGTCGAGATACGACCAGGGAAAGCACCAGCACTCGCGACGGCCGATCGCCCGGGATGCCTCGCGCAAAAGCGCGCGGCCGACACCGGACCCGCGGCGCTCCGAGGCCACCACGACGGTCCGGAGCAGGAGCGTCCCGGCCTCAGGACACAACCTCAAGGCGCCGACGACGGTGTCGCCGTCGCACGCGACGATCACCTCCTGGTCATCTTGAAGCGGAACGTCGCGGCGCAGCTCCGTGCGGTAGAACGCCTCTGCCGCCTGCCGTTCATGCGTCGTCGCGACCCGGACGGAAACGCTCAAACTCGCTGCCCCGCGGCGCGATGCACCGCCTCGAGGATCTTGCCGTACCCCGTGCAGCGGCAGATGTTCCCGGCGAGCGCCTCCTTTATCTCGGCGTCGCTCGGCTCGGGATTCGCGCGCAACAACGCGACCGTCGAGATCACGAAGCCGGGCGTGCAGAAGCCGCACTGCACCGCGCCCGCGTCGACGAACGCCTGCTGCACGGGATGCATCCGCTCCATGGTCCCGAGCGACTCGACGGTGCGGACCTCGCGATCGGCGGCCGCGCCGGCGAGGACGAGGCACGCGCACACGAGCTCTCCGTCCATGAGCACCGAGCACGAGCCGCACTCGCCCTGCTCGCACGCGTTCTTGCTCCCCGCGAGGCGGAGGTCATCGCGCAGCACCGTGAGGAGGCTCTCGTGATCCTGCGCCTCGACGCTGCGCTCGGTGCCGTTCACGCGCAGGCGGATCCTCACGTCATCACCGCCAGCCGATCGAACGCGCGCGCCGCGATGACCGCGAGCACGTGACGCCTATACGCGGCGGTGCCGCGTACGTCGTCGATCGGCCGCGCGGCCGCGGCCACAAGGCGACCGAGCTCACCACGCTCGGCCTCTGTCGGACGCCGCGGCCGGTCCCACCCGCGCTCCTCGAGCCATCCCTGCGCGAAGCGCTCGGCATCCGCGGCCCGGATGATCGTCGGCCCGCACGAGCCCAGGGCGATGCCGACGCGACGGCGCGCAGCGTCGATCACGAACGCGAGCGACGCGACCGCGATGACCATCGCGTTGCGCGTCCCGACCTTGATGAATGTCTGCGCCGGGCCCGCGTCGTCCCACTCCGCGGCGAGGACGAGCTCATCCCGTCTCCGCACGTTGCGCTTCGGTCCAGTCATGAACTCGCCGAACTTCACGCGTCGCTCGCCCTCGCGGCTGCGCAGCACGACCGTCGCATCGAGCGCAGCGAACACCGGCAACGTGTCGCCGGCCGGCGACGACGTCGCGAGATTGCCGCCGATCGTCCCGGCGTTCCGGATCTGCGGCGAGCCGACCGTACGCGACGCTTCCCAGAGCGCGACCGAGCCCGCGCCATCGGTGAGCAGCTGCGTGTAGGTGACGCCGCCGCCGACGCGGATGCGCGTGTCGCCTCCCGCTCCGACGCGAAACTCTCGCCCGGTGCGCAGCTCTTTGAGCTCGTCGACGCGGTCGATCGCGACGACATCGGAGACGCGCCGCCGCCCAAAGTTGATCTCGACCATCAGATCGGTTCCGCCGGCGATCGGTTCCGCGCGCGGCATCGCTGCGAGCGCGTCGAGCGCCTCGTCCAGATGTCGCACGACCTGCACGGGCATCGCGCCGACTCTAGTGCCGGCCGACCGTGGCGTCCCCGCGACGCGCGGTCGGCATCAAGCGAGCGAAGCGCGCTGCATCAGCGCGGTCGTCGCCTCGAAAGCCTTCGCGCGCGCTTCGGCGGCGTCGATGGTGCGCACCGTGCCGTCCCGCACGATGCCGACCCCGTCCACGAACACGTCTCGCACGGCTCGTCCACCACCGCCGAACAGGATGCGCGTCGCGGGATCGCCCATCGGACCGGCGAGGCGGCCGGCGTCCAGCACGATGAGGTCGGCGCGCTTACCGGGCTCGAGCGTGCCGAGCTCCTCGTCGAGGTGCAGCGCGCGCGCGCCGTCACGCGTCGCCATGAGGAGGGCGTCGCTCGCGGTGAGCGCCCGCTGGCCGTGCAGGCTGCGCGCGAGCAGCGAAGCGATGCGGGCTTCCTCAAATCCATCCAGACGGTTGTTGCACGCCGCCCCGTCCGCGCCGAGGCCGACGGTCACGCGGCTCCCGCGCAATCGCACGACATCTGCGATGCCGGCGCCGAGTTTGAGGTTCGACGTCGGGCAGTGCGTGATCGCGGTGCGCGTCTCGCGCAGCGTCGCGAGCTCGGCATCATCGACGTGCACGCCGTGCGCGGCGACCGTGCGCTCCGACGCGATGCCCATCTCCGCGAGATACGTGATCGGAGCGCGACCCGTCGCGGCCTGGATGGCGGCGCGTTCCGCGGGATCCTCGTTCGTGTGGGTGTGGATTGCGACGTCGTTCATCTTCGCGAGCGTGCCGACGGCCTCGAGCAGCTCGCGCGTGCACGAGAGGGCGAACCGCGGCGAGTACGCGTACTGGATGCGACCGTTGCCCGACTTGTGCCAGCGTTTGTGCAGCGCCGCGCTCGCATCGAGCGATGCGCGCGTCGTCTCGAGCAGCTCGGGCGGCGCACCCTCGCCCGTGTCCATCATCGCCTGACCGAACAACGCGCGGATGCCTGAGCGGACGAGCTCCTCGCCGACTACATCGCCGTGTTTCGTCGTGCCCATGTCGACGATCGTCGTCGTCCCGGTCCCAAGCACCTCGACCAGGCCGAGCCGCACGCTCGCGCGGACGGAGTCGGCGTCGTGCGCAGCCTCGAGCGGCCAGATACGTCGACGCAGCCAGTCGAGGAGCGTGAGGTCCTCCGCGAGACCGCGGAAGATCGTCTGCACCAGGTGCAGGTGCGTCTGGATGAGCCCCGGCATCACGTAGTGCCCCCGACGCTCGAGGACGTCCGCGCCCGGTGGGATCGCCGCATTTGGGCCGACGTGCGTGATCCGCGATCCGGAGATGACGAGGTCGCCGCTCAGTGCCCGCGCGCTCTCGACGAGCGGCAGCAGCGTCGCACCGCGGATGACGGTGCTGATGGGACCGGCCGCGACGTTCCAGGTCATGCGGCGCGCACCGCCTTCATGCCGCGTACGCCAAGTCGCGAAGCGCCGTGGCGAGGACGCGCGTACCGAGCACCACGTCCTCCGCGGCGGTCGCCTCGTCCGCGCGGTGCGAGCGCCCGCCGATGCTCGGCACGAACAGCATCGCGGCGTGCGCGGCAGCGCTGAGGATCTGCGAATCGTGACCCGCGCCGCTGACCATCTCACGCGGCTCGACGCCGGCGGCCCGCGCCGCGCGACGCAGCGCGTCCGTCGTCCGCTCATGCAACTGGACCGGCGGACGGTCACGCAGCGTGCGAACGTCTACGGCGAGCTCGCGCTCGCGTCCGATCACCTTGCACGCCTTCGCGATCTCGGCGATGAGCTCGAGCCGCAATGCTGCGCTGCTGTGCCGCGCGTCCACCGTGAAGCGCGCGAGACCAGGAACGACGTTGACCTGCGCCGGCTCCACGCCGATCGTGCCCACTGTCGCGACGGCCGGAGGACCCATGTCGGTCGCGACTTTCGCGATAGCGAGCGTCATCGCGGCCGCGCCGAGCAACGCATCGCGACGTCGCTCCATCGCCGCGGCGCCGGCGTGATCCGCCTGGCCGCGCACGGTCACCTCGAGGTGTGCGGTGCCCGCGATCGTGCGGACCACGCCGAGGCGTTCGTTCGACTCGTCGAGGATCGGGCCCTGCTCGATGTGCAGCTCAACGAAGTTGTCGATGTCGCGGCGCACCGCCTGCGACGCCCTCGCCGGATCGAGTCCGACGCCGCGCATCGCGTCCGCGAGCGTGATGCCGTCGGCGTCGCGAGCGCGCTGCGCCTCGTCAGGTTCGAGACGATCGGCGATCGCGCGTGCGCCCCAGAAGTTCGTGCTGAAGCGGCTCCCCTCCTCCTCGCAGATCGCGACGCACTCGAGGATGCGCGTCGGCCGGCCGAATTGCGCGACGAGGCTCGCGACGGCCTCGAGACCCGCGACGACGCCGAGCGCGCCGTCGAGCGCCCCGCCGCCGCGGACCGTGTCGATGTGCGAGCCGGTCACGATCGCGCGACCGCCGCGCGAGCCTTCGACGCGGCCCCACACGTTCCCCACTGCGTCGCGGCGCACGAGCAGCCCGGCCTCCTTGCACCAGTCGGCATACAACTCCGTCGCCGCGACGTGCGCTGGGGTGTAGAGCGCGCGGTAGAGGCCACCGCTCGGTAGTGCTCCGCGCTGCGCGAGGTCGTCGAGGCGACGCAGGAGACGGCGCTCGTCGATCGCGACGAGCTCGCTCGTCATCATGGCTGACTCACGCGACGAGCCTGCGCACGAACCAGCCATCGCCGGGCGCGCCGGTGATCTCGCCGTCCGCGTAGACCGTGCGGCCGCGCACGATCGTGCGCACGACCGCGCCGCGGAACCGACGGCCGGCGTACGGTGAGAGTCCGCTGCGGGTCTCGAGCTCCTCGCGTTCGAGCGTCCACCCGCGGTCGGGATCGACGAGCGCGAAGTCGGCGTCGGTGCCGACGCGGATCTCTCCTTTGCGCGGCCAGATCCCGAGCCGCTTCGCGGGACGCGTCGCGAGGAGCTGCGCGAGCAGCTCGGCGGGCAGGCCGCGAGCGTTCATCCCTTCGCTCAACAACAGGGGAAGTGTGGACTGAATGCCCGAGATCCCGCCCCACGCCACAAAGACGTCATCGTTACCGCGCGTCTTCAGCTCCGCTGTACAGGGCGAATGATCGGAGGCGATGTGATCGACGTGCCCCGCGAGGACGTCCTCCCACAGGCGTGCGCGCGCGCCGGCGCGGATCGGCGGTGCGCATTTGATGAGCGGCCCGAGATCGAGGTCGGAGGCGTCGAACGCGAGGTAGTGCGGGCAAGTCTCCGCGGTGATGTCCAGCCCCGCGCGCCGCGCTCGCGCGACCGCGGCGATGCCGTCGGCCGACGACACGTGCACGACGTGGACGCGCGCGCCCGTGACCTTCGCCGCGGCGGCGAACCGCTCGATCGCGACACGCTCCGCATCGATGGGCCGCGACTCGAGCCAGGCACGAAGGTCGCGTCCGCGTGCCTCGGCGGTCGCGCGAGCGACGATGCCCTCGTCCTCGCAGTGCGCCGCGACGAGCAGCCCGGCCCTCGTGGCCGCGCGGAGCGCCGGCAACAGCTCGTCATCGTCGAGATGCGGGAACTCGTCGACGCCGCTCGGGCAAAGGAAGCACTTCAATCCCACGACGCCGCACTCCGCGAGCGCGCGAAGTGCCTCGGGATCGGCGCGCACCAGACCGCCCCAGAGCGCGTAGTCGACGAGCGCGCCCGCCGACGCCGCGGCTTCCTTCACATCGAACGCCGCCTCATCGAGCGTCGGTGGGATCGAGTTGAGCGGCATATCCGCGACCGTTGTCACACCGCCTCGCGCGGCACCGCGCGTCGCGGCGACCCAGCCCTCCCACTCTGTGCGACCCGGCTCGTTAACGTGCACGTGCGCGTCGACGACACCGGGCAGCACAAGGAGACCGCGCGCATCGATCGTCTCCGCCGCGTCGCCCTCGCCCGGCGCGACGATGCGGATGATCGATCCCGCGAGGATGAGGACGTCGACCTCGCGCACCGCGTCGTGGAGGACGACGCGCCCACCGCGGATAGCAAGGTCAGCCATGCGCGCCGCCCGGCGCGGCCGTCATGCGATCTCGTCGATCGCGAAGTCGAGCGCGCCCTCCCAGAGCGTGAGCCGGCCGACCTCCGCGAGGTTCTCGTTGCCCTCGACAACGGTCGCGAAGTGATTGCCCGCGAGCTGCCCGACCTTGCTCGCGAAGAGCGTCGAGCCGTACGGGAAGAGGATCTCCATCTCCGAGATGCCGCCCGGATACACGAGCACCTGTCCGGGCGCGGGATGGCTCGTCTGATTCTCGAAATCGATGCCGAGGCGCCGGTCGCCCATCGGCACCCAAGTCGCCTCGCCGCTCCAGCGCACGTGCACGAGCTTGCTTCGGAACGGGAGTATCGCGCGCATCGCGGCACATGTCTTCGGTGCTTTCTCTTCTTCGAGTCGCGCTTTGAACGTGTACTTGCCCGCGGTGATGCGAAGCATGCGCATAGCGGGCGTACGATACGCCGCCGATGGCGAAGGGATCGCTCTCGACGCACGTGCTCGATACGACGACAGGCAAGCCCGCAGCGGGTCTTCGCGTGCGTCTCGAGACGCAGCGCGACGCGAAAGTGATCGCGACGGGCAAGACCGATGGCGATGGTCGCGTCCGCGAGCTCGCGCGCGATCTCGAGCCCGGCGTGTATCGCATCGTGTTCGAGACACGCGAGTACGCGCCCGACGTGTTCTTCGTGCAGGTGACGCTGGACGTGAATCTGCCCGAGGGACATACGCACGTGCCGCTGCTGCTGTCGCGATTCGGCATCACGTCGTACAGGGGAAGCTGAGCGCGCGTGAGCGACGATCTGCGAAGCGTCTTCGAACGCAGTCCGACGCTGCTCGAGCGCCTCATCCCGCGGCTCACGGCCGACGACTCGCCCGAGGATGTCGTCGAGAAGACGCGCGTGATCATCGAGGAGCTGCCGGAAACGGATCAGATCGCGATCCTCGAGGCGCATCCACGCATCGGCGCGCCCGTGAGCACGCTGTCCGAGCCGTCGCGCCGTGAGCAGGGCGCCGAAGCCGAGGCCAGCGTCCTTCGTGAGCTCATGACGCTGCAGGCGCAGTACGAGCGCGCATTCGGGTTCCGCTTCGTCGTGTTCGTCGCCGGCCGCTCGAAGGAGCAGCTGCTGCCGGTGCTTCGCGAACGTCTGACGCGCTCGCGCCACGCTGAGCTGCGTGCCGGCATCGACGCGTTCCTCGCGATCTCGCTCGATCGGCTCCGGAAAGCGCGGGCCGAGGCGCGATGACCATGGAGATCCGCTACGGCAAGACTCGCGTCGTCTTCTTCCGACTCGCGAAGCGCTCGGAACCACCGTTCGCCGCATCGGTGGACATCGACGTCTTCGGCGAGCGCTTCAAGGCCTCCTACACCGAGGGCGACAACACCGAGGTCGTGGCGACCGACACGATGAAGAACTTCGTGTATGCGACGGCCGCGGAGTTCAGTGGACACACGCTCGAGGCGTACGTCACGTTCGTTGGCCGGAGGCTCCTCACGACGTATCCGCAGATGGAGCGCATCCGCGTGACGGCAACCGAGGTCCCGCTCGATGCCGGCCACGCCGAGGCCGGTTCGAGCGACGTCGTGTTCCGGATGACGCGCGGCGACATGGCCATCGCGCATGCCGACTTCACGCGCGACGGCCGCGACATTGCGATCAGTCACACCCGCAGTGGCATCGAAGGGATGCGCTTGCTGAAGGTCACGGGCTCGTCGTTTGCCGCCTTCGCGCGCGACCAGTACACGACGCTGCCCGAGCTGGGCGACCGTCCGCTCACCGTCGTCATGGACGCGCACTGGCAGTACGCGGATGCACGCGCCTTCTCCGCGGAGGGCGCGGGGCACGCGAGCGTCGACGAGATACGGCGTTCGCTGGAGCGCACGTTCCACGACTTCAACAGCAAGTCCATCCAGGAGCTCGTGCACGAGATGGGTCAGCGCTTGCTCAACACATTCCCGTCACTCTCGGCCGTCGAGTTCAGCGTTCAAAACCACACGCCCGACAAGGTGGCCGACGGCAAGGGCGACGTGCGCGTGTTCGCCGAGCCGCGACAGACCTTTGGCAAGATCGGCCTGGTGCTGCGGCGGTAGGCGTGCCCGACGACATCCTCGCGAGGCCAACGGTGCTCCCGCCTCCCACCGCGGCGCATGTCCTGCGAGACCTCGTGTACGGGACCGATAGCCGCGGCGACCTCCAACTCGACGCATACCAGCCGTCGACCGGAAACCCGCCGTGGCCAGCGGTCCTGCTTGTGAACGGTGACGGCGACGAAGCAGTGATCACGCACGCCAAGGACTGGGGCGTCTATCACTCATATGGCGAGCACCTCGCCGCGCGTCGCATCGTCGGGATCCCGTTCAACCATCGCTCGACGCGGACGGTGGGTCGGCTCGAGGTCGCCGCTGAGGCGCGCGCGGCGATGACCTACGTCCGCGAGCACGCGGCCGAGCTGGGAGTCGATCCGGACCGCATTGGCGTGTGGGCGTTCTCCGCGGCTGGCGCGTTCGCGCTCGCGCCGCTTCTTCGTGAGCGACCGGCGTATGTTCGGGCGATCGCGGGCTTCTACACGGTCTGGGACCTGGCGTTCATGCACGAGTCTCCGCGGCCGGTGACGGATGAGGAGATCCACGAATGGTCGGCGACGGCGGCGCTCGGCAGCTCGGCGAAGGGACTCCCGCCTATCCTCGTAACGATCGCGGACCGCGACAGCCCTGCGCTCGTGAGCGGTGCCGATGCGTTCTCCGCGCGAGCACGCGAGATCGGTGTGCATGTTCGTGTCGAGCGCCATCCGACCGGTCAGCACGGCTTCGATGTTCGCGACGACGACGGTCGCTCGCGCGAGCTGATCCGCGATGCGCTGGAGTTCTTCGTTGTCGCCCTACATCCGCTCCAGAGAGAGTGATGTGCGAACGACGCTCGCGTTATTGCTCGAGCGCTTCGAGGGTCTCTACGAGGATGCGACGGAGACGCGTGCGATCGCCGCGACCGATCGCGCGGACGAGGAACGTGACGAACACGAACATCGCGACAAGGAACGCGACCCCGGCGAGCACCTCTGGGCGACCGCTCATGACGAACGGCGCGCTGAGGAGTGAAAGGAACACGAGCAGCGCGAGCGCCAACACGCGGTCCCAGATGTTCAGTCCGATCCCGACCTCAATGGTCGTCACATCGCCTTCGCGACGAAGCGTGCCTCGCGCCTCGTCGAGCATCGAAGGACGGGTCAGGACATGCCTGATCTTCAGAGCAAACCGCTGCGCTGTCGCGCTCCCTTGAAGGGGCACACGCGACGACGGCGCGAACCACGATGCCGGTGACCTGATGCTCATCGTCTTGGCCCGCAATCGCGCAGCGCACTCCTCCGGCGACACGCGCGTCCTCAATACGAACCGATCGGTTCTGAGTGGCAAAAGGACTGTCGACCAATCCTTGCTGGAGGTCCCGCCAGCCAGTTCTGACGCTTTCGTTCCACTACGCCGTCTGCCATAAAGCCACCAGCCGACAAATGGGACCGCGCCGATCACGATCCAGGTCGGTGGTAAGTGCGCACGTCGGGCGTCGAGCGTGACCGCAGCGATGACGAGCACCAAGCCAAGCGCCGACGCAAGCGTCGTCCATGGAGCAGGTGGGATGAGCCCCAAGAAATACGCGAGCGCGAATACCACGAACTGTGGGACGTAAAAGAACGCGAATAACCGTCCGAAAATTTCCCCGCTACGAAGCCCCTCAAAGTCCACGTGCGCGGGGCTTAGGAAAGTCCCCCGAGCCCGACGAGCGCGCGGGCGTGCTCGATCTCGCCGAGATGACGCGCGGCGTGCTGGAAGATGTACGCCTCGATGATCTCCCGCACGCGGATCGTGCCGGACGGGACGAGCATGGCGAGGAAGCCGCCCTTCAGATCATCAGGTCGCTTCCCGTCGAAGGCGTCGCGGTCGAAGACCTCGAGCGGCGCGTTCGCCAGGGCGTTCTCGGTCTTCGCGAACACCGCGGCCTGGTACCCGCGCCACGCATCGGCGTTGCCGAAGCGGATCTTCTCGGCGTCCGCCATCGGCGTACCGCGCATCGGCGGCTCGCCGACCAGGCCGACCTTGCGCTTCCAGTCGCCGCTCTCCCAGAGCGACGGCGTCCGTGTGATGAAGCGGCTCACGTTGCGGTCCTGGCCGCCGACGACGTGGATGAGGCTGAACGCGATCGGCAGGACGCCTTTGCGCTCGACGTGGTTCATCTGCTCGAGCGTGAGATCGGCGGCCGCCATGTCGAGCATGTCGTTGATCGCCGTGATGCGCGCGGTGATCGAGTTGCGCCACGCTTCGCTCGCCGGTGGGAGTGGACTCGGCACGACGCGAGGCTACTACGAGGCGCTACTCCTCGATGTTCGCGATGCCCGCGGCGATCAGGATGGCAAGCCCTTCGACGATCTCGCCGCGTGGGCGTTTCGAGTCGCGCACCAAGGTGTCGACGTCGTGCTTGCCATCGAGCTTCTCGACGAGCGCACCGACGTTGTCTGACACGACCGCGCGATGCTCGCCCGCGTCGCGCACGAGCGCGCCGCCGAGTTGTGGGTCGCGCACCGCGATCGTGGTTCGGTTCGCACGCACCTTCACCTTGTCGCCGAGCTGCGCGGCGATGGTCCGGACGCGCTCCTGATGCGCGATGATCTCCTTCGCGACGTCGGCCATGCGCAGCTCGTAGATCCACGTCTCGCCCACGGCCGAGTAACGCTCGTCGCGCTCGCGCTGCACGAATTCACCGGCGGGCGTGCGATGGCCGTCGGCAAGCTGCTCGATCGCGCCGCGACGCACCAGGTACAGATCGTCGTCACGGCCCTCGATGAGCTGATCCGGCGCGAACTCGCGCGGCCGCAGGCGGCCGGCGAGCGCGCTCACGATCTCCGCCGGCAGATCGCGCAACGGGCTGTGACGTTTCATGAACGCGTCCGCGACGACGAGATCGGTGCGCTCGCGCATCGCCGTGCCGAAGAGCGGCTGCGCCGTGATGAGCTCGCGCAGCTCGTCGCCAGGGATCTTGAGCACCGTGCACGGCGTGTCGGCCACCACGGTCGCGGTGCGCTTCGTCGAGCGCACCGGCGCCACCTCGCCGACGAGCGCGGGCGCGCCGAGCAGCGCGAGCGTGCGCTCGTCGCCACGCGCGAGCACCCGCACCGCGCCCTCGATGAGGACGAACGCGTCGTCACCGGTGGAGTTCTCCTCGATGAGCACGTCGCCCTGCTGCAGCGTCGTCCGCGTCGCCAGCGCGCGCAGACGCTCGCGGGCGGCCCTATCGAGCAAGAAGAACGGACCGAAGCTGAGTTCGTCAGCCACGCGGCACCATGCGTCCCCCGTTCGGTAGCGCGGCCCCGATGACGTCGCGGATCGACGACAGCTTCTGCTCACGGACGTACGCGGCGAGGCCCTCGATCACACGGAGCGGCACCTCCGGATCCGCGAACGTCGCCGTCCCCACCTGCACCGCGGAGGCGCCGGCCATAAGGAACTCGAGCGCGTCATCCGCGCTCGTCACACCACCGGCGCCGATGATCGGGATCGAGACCGCCTGCGCGACCTGATAGGTGATGTGCACGGCGATCGGTCGTATCGCCGGTCCGGAGAGGCCGCCGCTGCCGGTGCCGAGGATCGGCCGGCGCTTCGCGGTGTCGATGCGCATGCCAAGGACGGTGTTGATCGCGGTGAGTCCGTCGGCGCCGGCCTCCTCGACCGCCCGGGCGACCGCAACCACGTCGGTGGCGCTCGGCGTGAGCTTCACGATGACCGGCAGGTCCGTCGTCTCGCGGACCGCGCGCGTCACCTCCGCCGCGAGCGCGGGATCCTGACCGAAGAGCAGGCCGCCCTCCACGTTCGGGCACGAGATGTTGAGCTCGAACGCCACGACGCCAGGTGTCTGCGCGAGCGCCTCGACGACGAAGACATAGTCGTCGACGCTGTATCCCGCGACGTTCACGATCACCGGGACGCGCAGCTTCGCCCACTTCGGTCCGTAGACGCGCGCGACCTCTGCCGCGCCGGGGTTCTCGAGGCCGATCGAGTTGAGGATGCCCGCGGGCGTCTCGGCGATCCGGTACTGCGGGTTGCCCGGCCGCGGGTTGCGCGTCGTGCCCTTGTTCACGATCGCGCCGAGCCGCGACACATCGATGAGCTCGGCGTACTCGATGCCCTGGCCGAACGTCCCCGACGCCGTGAGGACGGGGTTCTTCAGACGGAGGCCGCGCGCGGCGTCGACCTCGAGATCGACCCCGCGCTCCGGCCACGTCTCCTCTTTCGTCGTGACGATCTGCGCGTCGGCGAGGCGCTCGGCATCGATCGCGATCGACGGCGTCGCGACCGCTTCCTCCGGCTCACCGGTCGCGGCCTCGATGATCGTCGCACCGTCGAGAGACGCGAGCTCGACCGCGTCGCGCTCCTCCTCGCCCTCGGCCGCGTGCTCGAGGCGCTCCTCGGGCGAGACGCGCGCGCTCGGCATCCGTGGATCGGGTTTACGTGGTCGGCGCCAGGGCATCAGACGAGGCCCGTCCCGGGACGTATCACGTGAGTCCCACCGTAGCGGGCTCGCCGGCTTCGAACGCGACGTCGCCGAGCGCGAACACCGGACCCTCGCGGCAGACGCGGGCGTTCCCGTTCGCGGTGACGATGACGCAGGCCCGGCAGACGCCCATCGCGCAGCCCATGTGTTGCTCGACCGCGATCTGCGCATCGATGAGCGCCTGACGGCCCGGCACGACCGGACCTCGCGCCGCGTCATCGCGCATGCGTCCGATCGCCGCGAGCATCGGCCACGGACCGCACGCGAGGAGCTGGTCTGCCCAGCCGAGCAGATCGGGCATGACGTCGGTGACCCGGCCCTTGATGCCGAACGATCCGTCGTCCGTCGTCGCGACGTACTCGACCGACGCGGGAAGTCGATCGGAGGGCCAGAGGTATGCGACGCTCCGCCCGCCCATGACGAGCGTCACGCTGCGTCGCGCGGCCTCCTGCTCGGCGATGACACGCATCGGTGCGATGCCCGTGCCGCCTGCCACCAGAAGCAGGTTCTTCGTGTCGCGACGGACGACGAACGCGGTGCCGAGTGGCCCAAGGAGGTCGAGCGTCTCGCCGACGTGGCGCGTCGCGATCCACTCGCCGCCCGGCCCAAGCGGCTTCACGATGAGCTCGACCTCGCCGCCACGACGATCTATGCGACAGAACGAGTAGGGACGGCGCAGCAGCGGGTCCCATCCGGTGCCCGGTCGCACATGGACGAACTGACCCGCGCTCGCGCGCGAGGCGACATCCGGCGCGTAAATCGAGAGCAGCGCCCCGAGTTCGCCGATCTGCGTGCTCGCGACGACGCGGCCGTCCTCGATGATCACAGCGGCTCGGGTAGAGTCTCACCGAGCGCGCGGCGGACCGCGCGAACCGCCGCGCGCAGGACGTCGTCCTCCACGCGATCGCCCCAAGGGCCGCGCACGACGAACCCTCGGTCGATGGTCGTGATCTCCTCGCAGAACAGAACGCTGGGCTTCTTGATGCCACCTTGCCCAGCTGCGAGAGGTATGTGTGTTGGACCGAAAGCACCGCGCGAAAAGATCGGGATCACGATCACGTCGTCGGCCAGACGATTGCGGACGTCCGCCGAGATGACCATGGCCGGCCGCGGCTGGTGCGGGTCGTCAGCCTTGCCAGGTAGGCGACACGACCAGATCTCACCACGCGATGGCGTCGCGGTCATCGACGCTTCGAGAAAGTGCGAGCCGCGGCCGCATCGCGAATCTCTCGCCATGCGACACGGTCCGGATCGTCGTAATACTTCGCGTCTTCGCGGATCTGTCGCTCCATCGCGAGACCCTGCTCGCGCTCCTGCCACAGCTTCAGCGCCTCATCGATGACCGCGCTCCGATCACTCCCAGGATGGCTAGCGACGTAAGCGTCGACGGCGTTCAGGAGATCCGGGTCGAGCGTTGCCCCGATCTTCACGCGCCGCCGGGCCGTCCGCTTCGGCGATAACATATCTGGCATGTTATCGGACAGATTGTCCGACGGGAACGCCAACCGCGAAGGTGTAGCCGTCCGGGTCTTCGAGGACGACGTCGCGCCAGCCGTGCGGCCATTCCTTCGTGGGATAGAGCACGGTGTGCCCGCGCTCGCGCGCCCGGCGCTCGGCATCTTCCGGCTCGATGCCGAGGATGCGGATCTCCGCGCCGAACCCTCGCTTGCCCTGCTCCGCGAGCCGTGGCGCCCACGGCTGCGCGGCGTAGGCGTGATCGGCGTGGAGCACGAGGTTCACGCCGTCGCGCTCGAGCGCGGCGAAGTCGGGATCGTGGTGCAGATCGCGGAAACCGAGGACCTCGGTGTAGAAGGGCAGGCTGCGATCGATGTCGCGCACGAGCAGGTTGAGCGAGAGCCCTTTGAGCGTGCGGCCGTAGTCACCCGCGGTAACGCTCCATTTCTGTGCCTCGGTCCGCTTCGTCGTCATGGCCGCACCACGCTCGCCCACCAGAGCGGCAACGTCAACGCGAGCAGCGCGGCGCCGGCGAGGAGCGCGGCTGAGGCGCCGAAGGCCGCGAGCACACCGCCCGCGAGAGCCCCGGCCGCCGCACCGGCGTCTTGCCAGGTGTGGAGCGCGGCGAGGATCCGCGGCCGATCGATCTCTCGCGACCGCCGCGCGACGGCGAGTTCGACGGCGATCGTCGCAGTGAGTCCGTTGACGAACGCGCTCCCGCCGAAGAGCACGAAGAGGAGCGCGGGCGGCTCAGCCACAAGGGCGGCGATCGAGACGAGCGAGAGGAGCGTCGACGCGACGAACGCGAACGACGTCGAGCGATCGCTCCAGCGCCCCGCGATCGGCGTCCATGCGACCTGCGCGATCCGCTGCGTGAGCGCGAAGCCCGCGGCGATGAACGTCGCGGGTACGAGCGTCGCACCGATCGGTGCGCCACCGTGGAAGAGCTCGTCGATGCGGAACCCACCGGCCGCGACGACGATCCCGGCGAAGAGCGAGAACTGGATCGTCGCAGCGACGAATAACACCAGGTAGCGCGATTGCCAGACGGACGCGGGCACACCGCTCTCGGCATCGATCGCGACGCGGCGCCGCCAACTCGACGCGATGAGCGCCGGCCCGATCCCGAGCGCGATCGACAGCGCCGCGGCCACCAGACACGCATTCGTCCAACCCCACGCCTCGACGGCGAACGGCGCATACACGGCGCCGCCGAGATAGCCGATGCCCCAGATGGCGCGCGTGTTGCCGATGCGCCGCCCAGCGTGCGCGCTCGCGTCCTCGAGCGCGGCGAGGAACGAGCCGAGACGGAGCAGCGACCAGCAGAACCCCCACAGGATCCGGCCCAAAAAGAAGAGCGCCAGCGCCGCCGGCAGCGCGTACATGACCGTCGAGACACCGGTGAGCAGGATCGCGACGACGATGAGCGCGCCCGCGGGCAGCCGCTCGTAGAGGCGCGCGGCGAGGGGATTCGTGCCGAGCCGCACCCAGCGGTTCAGCGACAGGATGACCCCGACCATCGGACGCGACACGCCGAGCGAGCTCGCCTGGACCGGCAGGACCGTGTACAGGAGGGTGTCGCCGATGAGCGACGCCGAGGTGACGAACGCGTTCGCGAGAGCGGGCGCAGCGCGCTGGGTTACGGTCTCCGCCCGGATCAGAGCACCTCGCGCGTCGGATCGCGCGCGGGATCTCGCTCGGGGAGCGCGTCCGCGGACCACTCCGCGCACTTCCACGCCGGGACCGGCGTCGTCTTGCCCTTCCTCGGGACGAACCGCGAACGCTCGACGAGCTTGTACCGATGGATGTAGCGCGGGCAGTTCGGGAACACCTCGCGCGCACGCACGCGCACAATGAACTGCGCCTCTGGGTACTCGCTCATGAGCGGATCGTTCGCGTCGATCGTCGCGTTGCCGTTGAGTCGCATGCGGTGGCCGCGCTCGAAGTCGATGAACAGCATGCCGACGGCGGGGTTCACCAGGACGTTGCCCATCGAGAGGTACATGCCGTTGCCGTCGAAGTTCGGGAAGGCGACAGTGTGCTCGTCAATGACGCGCACGAATCCCGGCTCGCCGCCCTTGTATGAGCAGTTCGGCAGACCGGCGTCGTCAGCGGTGGCGAGGAAGAACATGTCCCGCGATTCGATGAAGGATCGGTCATGAACGGAGATGACATCTGAGACGAGGACCTCTTCGATGCGATCGGCGATCCTCGTCGTGTCGAATCGTTGCTGAAGGTCGCGGTTCCCCTCGTGGTAGATGACGGACATGCTCCCCTCCTCTATTCCGCCGCGGTAGCGCGCTCGGGCGAACGGTAGTCCGCGAGCGGTGCGACGTCGTAGCTGACCGCGGAAGCGCGCAGCGCCTGCACGACCGCAAGCGCCGTGTCGAGTGACGTGAGGCATGGCACTCGCGCCTCAACGGCGGCGCGGCGGATGAGGAAGCCGTCGCGATCGACGGTCTTCCCGAGCGTCGGCGTGTTCACGACCGCGGCGCAGCGTCCCGAGCGGATGACCTTGAGGATCTCGTCGGCGCCTTCGGAGAGCTTGCCCACCTCGCGAACGTCGATGCCGAGTGACCGTACGAGCGCCGCGGTCCCGCGTGTCGCGACGAGGTCGTATCCGAGCCAGTGGAAGCCCTCGATGATCGGCACGACCTCCTCCTTGTCCTTGTCCGCGACGGTGACGAGCACGTCGCCGCTCGGCATCGGGGCGAGCCCGGCGGCGACGAGGCTCTTCCACAGCGCCGGCGGGAACGAGCGATCGACGCCCATGACCTCGCCGGTGCTCTTCATCTCGGGGCCGAGATACGTGTCGACGTCGAGGAGCTTGGCCATCGAGAACACCGGCGCCTTCAGCGCGACGAGCGGCTGATCCGGCCAGATGCCCTCGTCGCGGACGTAGCCCTCGGTCGCGAGCGTCGAGCCGAGCGAGATCGCGACCGCGAGGCGCACCAGCGGCACGCCGGTGACCTTCGTGAGGAACGGCACGGTGCGCGAGCTGCGCGGGTTCACCTCGAGCACCCACACGCGGCCTTCCTCGACGATGAACTGGATGTTGAGGAGGCCTCTCACCGGCAGCGCCTTCGCGATCTGCGCGGTGAGCTCGACGATGCGTCGGCGCTCCGCGGGAAGGAGGTTCTGTGCGGGGTAGACCGCGTACGAGTCGCCGGAGTGCACGCCAGCGCGCTCGATGTGCTCCATGATCCCGGCGACGAGCGTGTCGATACCGTCGGAGACCGCGTCGACCTCGACCTCCTTGCCGCGCAAGTACTTGTCGACGAGCACGCGGCCGGTGCCTGCCTCGAGCGCGGCGTGGAAGTAGCGCTCGAGGTCCTCCGGCGCGTAGACGATCTCCATGCCGCGTCCGCCGAGGACGTACGAAGGACGCACCAGCACCGGGTAGCCGATCTCGTTCGCGATCGCGAGCGCCTCGGAGAGCGATGCAGCGGTCCCGCCCGGCGGTTGCGGGATGCCCAGCGCGTCCGCGAGGTCGTGGAATCGGCGCCGATCCTCCGCGAGCGCGATCGCGTCCGCCGACGTGCCGACGATGCGGCCGCCGATGCCCGCGATCTTCTCCGCCACGTTCAGCGCGGTCTGCCCGCCGAACTGCGTGAGCACCTGCGTGTCGCTTTTGCCTCCCCTATCGCTTCCTTCGTTCTCCAACACGCTCGCGATCGATTCCTCGTCGAGCGGATCGAAGTAGAGGCGCGCGGACGCGTCGAAGTCCGTCGACACCGTCTCGGGATTGCTGTTCACCATGATCGGCGCGACGCCCAACTCGCGCAGGCTCGACGCGGCCTGCACGCAGCAGCAGTCGAACTCGATGCCCTGGCCGATGCGGATCGGACCGCTGCCGATGATCACCGCCTTCTCACCGAGGAGCGGCGCCGCCTCGTTCTCCTGCTCGAACGTGGAGTAGAAGTACGGCGTCACCGCCTCGAACTCGGCCGCGCACGTGTCGACCATCTTGTAGACGGGCCGGATCCCCCACTGCACTCGCAGGCGGCGCACGTCGGCGGCCAACATGCCGACGAGCGTCGCGATATCCGAGTCGGCGAATCCAAGTCGCTTCGCGCGGCGGAGCAGATCCGGCGTGGGCGTCTTGCCCTGCAGCTCATCCTCGGCGAAGCGCACGATGCTCGACATCTTGCGCAGGAACCAGCGATCGATCCGGGTTTCCATGTGTACGTCGTCGACCGTCGCGCCGCGGCGCAGCGCGGCGAAGACGCGCCAGAGGCGATCGTCCGTCGCGGACCCGGTGAGGAAGCGCGCGATGAACGCTTTCGGATCGGTGACCTCGACCCACGCGGGCGCTTCCCAGAGGAGGCCCTGCCCCTTCACCTCGAGCGAGCGCAGTGCCTTCTGCAGGCTCGCCTCGAAGGTGCGGTCGATCGCCATCACCTCGCCGGTCGCCTTCATCTGGGTGCCGAGCGTGCGATCCGCGCCCGCGAATTTATCGAACGGCCAGCGCGGGATCTTGGTGACGACGTAGTCGAGCGCGGGCTCGAACGCGGCGGTCGTCTTCTTCGTCACCGCGTTCGGGATCTCGTCGAGGCGCTTGCCGATCGCGATCTTCGCCGCGACGCGTGCGATCGGATAGCCGGTCGCCTTCGACGCGAGCGCGGATGACCGCGACACACGGGGATTGACCTCGATGACGTAATACGGGACCTGCGCCTCGGCGTCGCTGACAGGCGATCGCTCGGGATCCAAGGCGAACTGGATGTTGCAGCCGCCCTCGATGCCGAGCGCGCGGATGATGCGCAGCGCCGCGCTGCGCAGCATCTGGTACTCCTTGTCGGTCAGCGTCTGCGACGGCGCGACGACGATCGAGTCACCGGTGTGGATGCCCATCGGATCGAGGTTTTCCATGTTGCAGACCGTGATGCAGGTATCCGCGCCGTCGCGCATGACCTCGTACTCGATCTCCTTCCAGCCGATGAGCGATCGTTCGACGAGGACTTGGCCGATCGGCGACGCGCTGATGCCGCGCTGCGCGACCGCCCGCAGCGAGTCGCTGTCGTGCGCGAAGCCGCCACCTGTGCCGCCGAGCGTGAACGCGGGACGGATGACGAGCGGGAAGCCGATCCGCTCGGCGAACACGGTCGCGTCGTCGACATTGCGCGCGGTGATCGACTCCGGTACGGGCTCGCCGATCGAGATGAGCAACTGCTTGAATGCCTCGCGGTCCTCGGCCTGCTGGATCGCGCGCAGCGGCGTTCCGAGGAGGCGCACGCCGTAGCGCTCGAGGACGCCCGCTTCCGCGAGCGCGACCGCAAGGTTGAGGCCGGTCTGCCCCCCGAGCGTGGGCAGCAAGCCGTCGGGCCGCTCCTTCGCGATGATCCGCTCGAGCACGTCGACCGTGAGCGGTTCTATGTATGTCACGTCCGCGACGCCGGCGTCGGTCATGATCGTCGCGGGGTTCGAGTTCACGAGGACCGTCTCGACGCCCTCCTCGCGAAGCGCCCGGCACGCCTGCGTCCCGGCGTAGTCGAACTCGGCGGCCTGGCCGATGACGATCGGACCGGAGCCGATGATCAGGACCTTCATGCCCTGGTCCGCTCGGCAGCGGCGCGCCTTCTCGGGTGTCTCGCGTGCTCGCGGGTCCCTGTAGCCGCCGACCAGCACGCACTACGTCGGCGGACAGTTGCGGCCATCCGTCCCGCTCCGCGCGCGAGACACCGCTCGCGGCGCGCCGCTGGCTCGCCCTTCCTCGTCACAGCTCGATCCATCCGCCCCCCGTCATCACGGCGTGGCCGCCGACGTGCAGGCTCGTGATCTTGTCGCGATCGCCGCCGACGCGGACGTAGAGGAGCGACGGGCGGCCCATCTCGTATCCCTGCTCGACGACGATGCGCTTGCCGTCCGCGAGCCCGTGGCGCACGAGGTACGCGCCGAGCGGACCGCACGCCGATCCGGTCGCGGGATCCTCGGCGACGCCTTGCCATCCGGCGTACATCCGGCCATGCACGGTCGACGACGGCGCGAGCGTCTCGCGTGTGAAGATGAACGCGGCGTCGGTCAGCCCGCGCGGCGCGGCTTTCCTCACCATGTCGATGCCGTGGACCGGGACGAAGATGAACTCGTTGCCGCTCGACCCGATCTCGATCGGCAGTGACGGATCGATATCCGACTCGAGCAGCGAGAGGGCCGATGCGATCTTCGCCCGATTCGGGCCAGGCGCAAAGTGCGGGAGTGGCTGCTCCATCTCGGTGAACCCGGCACGCACGGTGACCTGAAGCGTGCCGACCCTCTCTTCGAGACGCAGCGTCGCGTCCTTCCCCTTGGCAAGGTAGAAGCCGGCGCCGACCGTCGGGTGCCCGGCGAACGGAAGCTCGCGCGCCGGGGTGAAGATGCGAAGGTAGTGGTCGCCGTCGTTCGCGGGCGGGAGGACGAATACCGTCTCGGGAAGGTTCAGCTCCTTCGCGATCGATTGCATCGCGCTCTCTGGGACACCGCGGCCGTCGCGGAACACCGCGAGTTGGTTGCCGCCAAACTTCTTGTCGCTGAATACGTCGAGCAGCGCGTACTCGTGGCGCGTCATCGCCGCTCCACCGCGCTCCGGACGTCGTCGAGGAAGGCGTCGAACACCGCCTCGTTGTCGCGCGGGCCGGGCGCGCCTTCGGGGTGGTACTGATAGGTGCGGATCGGCAGCAGCGTGTGTGCGAGACCCTCGACGGACCCGTCGTTGAGGTTGCGCGCCGAGACGACGAAGTCCGAATCGGCGGGGATCGAGGATTCGTCGACCTGGAACTCGTGGTTCTGGCTCGTGATGACCACGCGACCGGTCCGCAAGTCCTTCACCGGATGGTTGGCGCCGTGATGGCCGAACGGCAGTCGTGACGTCGTCGCGCCGATCGCGCGGCCGACGAGCTGATGGCCCAGGCAGATGCCGAGGATCGGAAGCGGACGCGAGGCGCCGCGCTGGAGTGCCGCGTCGAGCAGGAGCCTCACGTTCTGCGCGATCTGCGGGATGGCCGCGGGATCGCCGGGACCGTTCGTGATGACGATGCCGTCGGGCGACCACGAAAGGACGTCGCGCGCGCTCACCGTCGCGGGAAAGACCTTCACGGTCGCGCCGCGCCGGACGAGGCAGCGCACCTGGTTCTCCTTCACGCCCGTGTCGAGCAGCGCGACCTTCGGACCCAGGGGCAGGGGCCCCTGTTTAGCAGACCAATAGGTCTGCGTACCGACCTGACGCCCCAGACCGGTGGACTCGACGACGAGCGGCTTCGCCTGCAGCGGTGCCGAGGCGCGCGCCTTCGCGACGGCCTCCTGCGCCACTCCGGGATCGTGCGCGAGGTGCGGCGGCACCTGAAGCAGCGCGCCGCGCAGCGTGCCCTTCGCGCGCAGACGTCGCACGAGCGCGCGCGTGTCGACGCCGGCGATGCCGGGGACGCCGTACTGGCGGAGATACGCGTCGAGGTCGAGCGTGTCGTCGCGACACGTCGTCTCGATCTCGCGCACGACGAGCGCTTCGACCCACGGGCGCCGTGACTCGGAGGCGCGATCGAACGTGCCGTAGTTGCCGATGAGGGGATACGTGAGGACGACGATCTGCCCGTTGTACGAGGCGTCGGAGGCGATCTCCTGGTAACCGGTCATCGCGGTGTTGAAGACGACCTCACCGGACGCCGACGCCGCATCGCCGAACGCCTCTCCCCACCACGCGCTGCCGTCCTCGAGGCCGAGCACGGCCGCCCTGCTCATAGGTGCATAACTATACGTTGCGGATGAATAAAGATGCAATTGGCGCTCCGCGAGGACACGGCCGTCCGCGCGCTTGTGCTTAGCGGACCCCGGCACGTATCTCCTCACGCGCACCTCCGTCGAACCGGACATCACCGCCCACGGCCGCGGCGACGACGCGCCCGCGAAGCTCGCGGCCGAGAAGCGGTGTGTTCTTTCCGCGCGTTGCGAGGGCGTCCGCGCTCACCGTCCACGTCGCGCCAACGTCGATGGCGATCCAGTCGTCGGCGTTCGGTGTGATGCCGAGCACGCGTGCCGGTCCGTCGGTCAGTGCCCGCAGCGCGGTGTCCTGATCGCACCAACCGGCGCGCACTCCACCGAGGACCAGCGGGAGTGCGGTCTCGAGCATGCTGATCCCGAACGCCGCCTGATCGAACTCGACGTCCTTGCGAACGCTCGCGTGCGGCGCGTGATCGGTAGCGATCGCGTCGATCGTGCCGTCGGCGAGCCCGATCCAGAGCGCGCGCACGTCGTGCAATCTGCGCAGCGGCGGGTTCATCTTCGTATTCGCGTCGAACGGCGTGCCATCGGCCGGCGCGCCCGAGATCTGCTCCCCCTTCAGCCCCTGTTCCCACGCGAACGCTCGCCGTCCGCGCACCCAGTCATCGGTCATCGCGAGGTGATGCGGCGTGACGTCGCACGTCACGGGTATGGAGCGTTCCTTCGCCGCCCGGATCATGTCGACCGAACCGGCAGTCGAGATGTGCGTGAGATGGACGTGCGCGTCGAGCTCGCTGGCGACGAGGATCGCGCGCGCGACGGCGGTTTCCTCCGCCGCGTTCGAGATGCCGGGGAGGCCGAGCGCTGCGGACACCCTACCCTCGTTCATCACGCCCTTACCGGACAGCGCAAGGTCCTCCGGATGTTCGATGACGAGAAGCCCCTTAACGCTCGCGTACTCGACGGCGCTGCGGAAGAGCCGCGCGTCGTCGACGGGTGAGCCGTCGTCCGAGAACGCGACCGCGCCGGCGGAGGCGAGCTCGACGAGGTCGGCGAGCTCCTTCCCCTTGCGGCCGCGCGTGACCGTCGCGATCGGCAAGACGCGCGCGCCACCGGCGGCCTTGCCCCGCGCGATGACCTCCGCGACAAGTCCGGGCGAGTCGATCGCCGGCTCGGTGTTCGGCATCGCGCAGACCGTCGTGAACCCGCCGCGCAGCGCGGCCTGCGCGCCGGTCGCGATCGTCTCCGACTCCTCGAAGCCCGGCTCGCGCAGGTGCGCGTGCAGATCGATGAAGCCGCGCGTGACGAGGTGGCCCTGGCGCTCCAGTTCTCGCCTGTCCACTAATGCTCGTCCAGCGGCGTCCCGACGAGCAGGTAGAGGAGGGCCATGCGCACCGCGACACCGTTCGTCACCTGTCGCTCGACGAGCGATCGCGCGCCGTGCGCGACGGCGGCGTCGATCTCCACGCCCTCGTTCATCGGCCCGGGGTGCATCACCGGCGCGTTCGGACGCATGAGGCGCACTCGAGCCTCAGTAAGCCCCCACACGCGGCTGTACTCACGCAGTGACGGGAGCAGACCGCCCTCCTGTCGCTCCTTCTGAAGGCGCAGCGCGATAGCGCCGTCGGCGTCCTCGAGCGCGCGGTCGAGATCGGCCTCGTATGTCACGCAGGCCGGCAGCTGCCCGCGCCGCCACGCGAGCGGCATGAGCGTCGGCGGGCCCGAGAGCGTGATGCGCGCGCCGAGCGGTACCAGGGTGTGGATGTCGGAACGCGCGACGCGGCTGTGCAGGACATCGCCGACGATGACAATCCGCTTTCCCTGCAGATCTCCGAGCGCGCCGCGCAGCGTGTACGCGTCGAGCAGCCCCTGCGTCGGGTGCGCGTGCCACCCGTCGCCGGCGTTGATGACGGCGGCGTCGCTGCGCTCCGCGACGAAGTACGGCGCGCCCGACGATGCGTGTCGCATCACGACGACATCACCGCCGAGCGCGTGCAGCGTCCGCACGGTGTCGAGGAGCGTTTCGCCCTTCTCGACGCTCGAGCCGCTCGCACTGATCGTCGTCACGTCCGCGGAGAGCGCCTTCGCGGCGAGCTCGAACGACACACGCGTGCGCGTCGACGCCTCGGCGAAGAAGAGGATCACCGTCTTCCCGCGCAGGGGCGGCGCCTTGCGCACGGGCCGCTTGAGAATCTCGACCATCGCACCGCTCGTCTCGAGGACTGCCTCGATCTCGTCGCGCGTCCAGTCGTCGGTGTCGAGCACGTGGCGGCGCGTCCAGCGCAGCGCCTTCGCTTGCTCCAGCACCGTCATGCGATCACCTGCTCTCTCGCGACAAGCTCGACCTCATCGCGGCCATCCACCTCGACGAGATGCACGCGTACGTCATCGGTCGCGCGCGTCGGTACGTTCTTGCCGACGAAATCCGCGCGGATCGGCAGCTCGCGGTGACCGCGATCGACGAGCACGGCGAGCCGGATAGCGCGCGGCCGGCCGTAGTCGACGAGCGCGTCGAGCGCGGCGCGGATCGTCCGGCCGGTGAAGAGCACATCGTCGACGAGCACGACGACCTTGTCGTCGACGGAGAAGTCGAGCGCGGATTCGTGCACGACGGGCGCGTACCCGATGCGCGTGAGGTCGTCGCGGTAGAGCGTGATGTCGAGCGCGCCGAGCGGTACTGTGACGTGCTCGTGAACGCGTAGCGCCTCCCGCAGGCGCTGCGCGAGGACGTCGCCGCGCGAGCGGATGCCGACGATGGCGAGCGCGGAGAGGTCGCGGTCGCGCTCAACGATCTCGTGAGCGATGCGGGAGACCGCACGACGGACGTCGTCGGCGCCGAGCAGGACGGTGCGGGGCGTGCCCCCAGAGCTTCGCGTGCCCACTCAGTGATTTCCTTCCCGGCCTCTCAGGACCGGTCGTTAAAGGTGGCGCGCTCCGTAGAGTCTAGCCGACGATGCGGTTGGGCCTCGCGGCGACCGGCGCGATCACGTTCCTCCTCATCTCGATCGCGGCCGTGACCCTGCGGCCCGCCTCTCGCACGATCCCGGCCGCGCTGGCGACGGCTGCGCCGCTGTGGACCGCCGATCCCGCGGTGACGTCACGCGTCGATCCCAACGCGGAGCGCGGACGGCTCGCGGACGACGATCGCTCGGTGCGAACGCGACCCGCGGTCCGCGGTCTCATGGTGCCGATCGAAGGCGCGGAGGTGCCGACCGATCCGTCGCTGCTGCCGAACGCGCCGCGCGACTTCCGCGCGGGCTGGCACGAGGGCATCGACTTTCCGGCGCGCGCGGGCACAGCCGTGCGCGCGGTCGCGTCGGGCACGGTCATCCGCGTCGATCGCGACTTCGTGGACTGGGATCAATCCGCGCGCGATGCCGCGCTCGCTGAGGCGGTGACGTTGGG